>JAFUPK010000074.1 GCA_017481265.1 Clostridia bacterium | reverse complement strand
TAGTTCTACACGTTTTGGGGACTATGCGGAATACTGGATGCAGGAATACGCAGAAAAACAACTCAGAGCATCTACTATATCAGGATACAAGCTTATGCTCCGCCGCATCGTGCCGGCACTCGGACACATTCGCCTTGAAAAGCTCCAACCTAAGCACCTTATGGAGTTCTACAACAATCTGAGAGAGGGCGGAGTCCGTGATGATGCAAGGTATACGCCTGTAGCGGATTTCGCGCATCTTCTCAAAGAAAAAAGCATGACAAAAACCGATCTTAAGGAGAGGGCCCACGTATCTGCATCTGTGGTAACATCTGTGTTCAACGGGAGCAATGTTTCCGGGGAATCTGCAAAAAAGATTGCAGGCGTGTTTCAAATCCCTGCAGATAGACTTTTCGAGCCTACGGAGAGGGCAGAAAAACCGCTTTCCGGCAGAACCGTTCTCCATTATCATCGTCTGATAAGTTCTATGCTCGAAAAAGCTGTTAAGTGGCAAATTATTTTCTCTAATCCTTGTGCGAGAGTAGAAGCTCCTAAAGCCGAAAAGAAAGAAGCGAACTATTTAGACGAAAAACAAGCCTCACTGCTTCTCGATTGTCTTCAGAATGAACCTCTTAAATACCGCACCATGATAACATTACTTCTCTATTCGGGTATGAGACGAGGCGAATTGTGCGGCCTTTCATGGTCCGATATAGATTTTAAGGAGAACATAATAGATATAAATAAAAGTAGCCTGTACGTGACAGGCGTAGGGACTATTGAAGATACTACAAAGACATTTTCATCACAAAGAGTAATAAAAATACCCTCTCAAGTTATGGAAGTCTTACACGAGCATAGGAGAGAACAACTCAGTGAACGTCTTTCCCTAGGGGACAAATGGATCGATAGTGGAAAGGTGTTCACCCAATGGAACGGATCTCCAATTTACCCTGGGACTGTTACGAGTTGGTTTGCGGATTTCGTGAAACGTAACAACCTACCGCACGTGTCAATACACAGTCTCAGACACACAAATGCGACACTATTGATTGCGAACGGAACAGATCTGCGCACCGTGTCAAAACGCCTCGGGCATAGCAATATGACAACCACCGGTAATATATACACCCATGCGATACAGACCGCCGATGAGAGGGCCGCAGAGACGCTGAGTGATATTCTTACCCCGGGAGAGAGCAGGAAAAGCCGTCGAGCGTGAGTGAGTTTGTTACTTATTTGCTACTTGTTGTTACTTATGACAAACAAAAGACAGCAAAAAACACGTAAGACGCACTCGCAAAAAGCCTTATAAATTAAGGTTTTGTATTAAGATACTGGAAGATGTAAAAAATATAAAACCGCACTCCAAAACCACGTGTCCTGAGTTCGAGTCTTAGTGCCCCTGAAACGAAAACCACCCAAAAGGGTGGTTTTTCGTTTCAGAGGAACATTTTAAAAGACCCGAAAGCCCGTCCGTGTCCCGTAAGGACGGGAAAAACAGTCCGACAGATGACTGCTTTTTGAGGGCGTGTGCTCGCTTTTGCCGCAGGCAAAAGTCTTAGTGCCCAATTCACCCAAAAGAATTTTTCAACTAAATCCACTAACATGGGATGAAATCATTTTGTGATGAAATCCCGCGTCGTGGGGAGAGAGGACGGATTATATTTCATCTGAGGCGCAAGCCGAAAATTTCATTGACTAACACTGGATTTATGGTATAATGAAATAAAGAAAGGCGGTGAAAAAAATGCAATACTATGAACTATCCAACAAAAAGCTATATTTCATCGTAACTCCTGACGAACTACGCGTGATTTTAAATGGTTTTCACCATGTTATCATAGACACCGGCGTTCAAAAAAACTACACCGAAAGTAATCCAAATGATTTTTTGTTTACTTATGGTGCCTTATATGAAAAATTAAAGAGTGGCGTTAAATTGACTTGGAAAACAGATCATAATCTTGTTAGTTTTTCCACAGGTATAACGGGTCATCTTGAAAATTGCATTTATCAACCGTCCTCGGGACTGAGTGTGCCAAATTTCAAGGAACCTTGTCCCAATATTTATACTTTTAGTTTCTTTGTATGGAAAAAACAACTTTCAACATCTTTTTCCGTTACGCAATTCCCGGAAAATGTGTGTGGTTTGTGCTTGTCCTTTCCCACAAAAATTGCATACAAAATCGATACAGAAAAACATCCTGCCGCAATCGTTAACTTTACGGATTTAGACGATTATAAAACCTATGAAGCATTAGTTGAAAGAATTAAATCTATAACAAGCCCACTCAAAGCAGACCATGATGGTAAACTACATCGTACTAATGTAAGAATAAGTGACGAAGCAAAAAAACATATCCGCAATTTTTACTTTATAGCTTCAAATAACATTACAGTTGTATAACTATCACACAGGAGAGTGGCATTGAGCTTATCTCAGAATATACTGCCAATGCCGACAGTGATATTGCAGCTGCTGCTCAAAGATCGCTCGGTTATATGCAAAAGAGATTGGTCGAATAATTTTGCGTTATAATAAGCAATAGTAACGGAGGAATTTTATATTTTTTCAAAAAATCACCCCAAAACATTACACACTTTCAAATTTTTCGGTACTGTTATTTATGAAGGATCCTTTGAATAAGCAGAAAGGAGGCAGGTCATGGAGCTTCAAAAAGCTAAAACGGCAAGGACTCCGTTGGATGACGAAAAGATCATCAGCCTTTACTTTGAACGTGACGAGAAAGCTATCGAGGAGACGGACTTCAAATACAGAAAATATCTGTTTACCGTCGCCTATAACATCATTCACGACAGGCTCGGCTGTGAGGAGTGCCTCAATGACACCTACCTTGCGTCGTGGAACGCCATACCGCCTTCAAGACCTGCCGTGCTGAAAGCCTTTCTTGTGACCGTCATACGCAGAGCCGCAGTGAGGCTCTATCATAAGAGCATGAAAAAAAGCGCAGTGCCTTCGGAAATGACGGTGTCGCTCAGCGAGCTTGAGGATTTCATAAAAGACGACGGGGACGTGGATTCCGCCTTCGATGCCGAAAGGCTGGGGCAGGTCATCAGCGATTTTGTCCGTTTACTGCCAAAGCGGAAGCGCTACATATTCATTGGCAGGTACTACGCATCACAGCCCATCGCAGACATCGCAGGCGAGCTTGGTGTCAGCCGCTCCACGGTAAACAAGGAGCTCTCAGCCATAAGAAGCGCACTCAAAGAAAAGCTTGAAAGTGAGGGTTATTCCATATGAAAAAAGAAGAATGGAACGAGGGTATGAACCGCCTCGACTCCGGTCTTGTGGAAGAATACGTAGTCGAAAAGGACAGACTAAGCAAAAAGGGCAAGAGAAAAACGATGTGGCTCCGTGTGTGTGCCGCCGCAGCCTGCCTTGTTACAGCAGCCGCGGTAGCCTTGATACCTATGCTGCGAAAAGGGGAAACGAACACAGGAGAAAATGTCCCGATCGGAGAGATGAGTACACCTGCAACTGAGGTGAATACTCAAAGCGGCGAGCAAGAGCCGAACGAGGAAAATGCTTTTTTGAACGCCCAAACGGTCGAAAGATTATTAAAGGATCACAGCAGCAGAGCTCCTACTAATCAGTATATGGAGATATATGCACCATCTCTCGACCGCATCAGCATCACACCTCTGCCGGACACAGAGACTCTGCCCGTCTACTCCTTTGGGGACTCAGATCCTTCAATGGATGATTTCAAAGCCTTTATTGATAAATACGCAGACAGCGCTACCTCATTTTTCGGCACCGGATCATCGGAGTATGAGATCAAAGAGCATGAGTATTACAAGGGCGGCACTGAGTACAGCGCATATATAGGTGAAAGTATTTATAATGATGTCGGCTTTTACGCACACGAAAACGAGTTCTTTTTCGCTTATCACTCATCTAAGGGGGTTAACATAAACGGCGGCACGGTGTCGGTCTCGGAGTCGGACACAGACGACGAAATAATGGAGAAGCTCAAAGACACCATTGACGTTATCTGCAGTACATTTGGATTTGAATACACAGACTTTAGGATCGAGCGTACGTACGACGAATACCTGCCAATTTATTTAGACATACATCTTGCCCTGTATACTCCCGAAGAACCCGAGATGCCCATAAACACCTACGGCTCTATCTGGACACGTCCCGTAAGATCAAGGTATATAAGCCTTGGCTTTGATGCAGGCAAGGGTGAAGAAGCCATCCTCTCGGGAATTTGGCTTCATGAATGTGCCGAAGGCTCGGAGGACTATTACACTGTTGAAGCCGAGGAAAAAGTGTTAGACCTTGCAGAAGCCGAAGAACTGCTCAGGAAAGGATACGTTTTCGGCGGTTACGGATGCCCCCTTTGCATGGCAGAACAGCCCGAGGTTGATTTTACAGACTACGATCTCGTGGAGATCGAATACGTATCGGGAATAACTGAAAAGATCTCGATCCCCTTTTACGCCTTCTATAAGTACATCGGAGACACGAAGTCGGGTCTCGGCACCTACGCCAAGACCTACGTTCCCGCCGTTGAGGTGGAGGGAATCAACGAATACTTTGAGAAGAAGATCGAAAATCACCATAAAAAGTAAAAAGCCTTACAAAACCCTCACTCTACCGTCGGTAGAGTGAGGGTTTGAAGTTTCTACGGAGGCATTTCCAAGAGTATAATCCGAAAAGCGCACGGTAGGTTGATTTGAAAAGGCGGCAAATGTATAATAGGGGTATAAAATTCCAAAGCTTGTGCATAAAGCCGTGTCTTTCAAGCGACAATTAGATAAAGCAAGTTAAAGCACGGCAGAGAAAGGATAAAGCGTAATGTCATTTGTTATTTTCACCGATACATCAGCCAACCTCACAAGTGAGCTCGTCGACAGATACAGCCTCCGCGTGATCCCATTTTCATATTTTATTGACGGCAAGGAGTACACCTCAGAGGATCCTTCGGAATTTGACGGCAGAGAGTTCTACGACCGTATGAGAGAGGGAGTCATGCCCACCACGTCCCAGATCAACCCACAGCGCTACATCGACTATATGGAGCCCGTTCTCGCAGAAGGTCACGACGTGCTGTACGTCGGTATGTCCTCGGGAATCAGCGGATCCTTTGCTTCCTCGAAGATCGCCGCCGCACACCTTATGTCACAGTACCCCGAGCGAAAGATACGTCTTGTTGACACCCTTGGAGCATCAATGGGCGAGGGACTCCACGTGCTCCGCGCTGCACAGCTCCGCGAAGAGGGGCGCTCCATCGACGAGACCGAGGCGGCTGTCCGCGCATACAGAAACAGGCTTTATCAGGTATTCACCGTGGACGATCTCATGCACCTGAAGCGCAGCGGCAGGCTTTCGGGAATAGGTGCCGCCATCGGAACGGCTCTCGGCATCAAGCCGCTTTTGAAGGGTAACGAGCACGGAAAGATCGTAAACTTCGCCACCGTAAGAGGACGCCGTAAGTCCATCAAAGCAATGGCGGATAAGTACGCATCCCTTGCAGTGCGCCCCGCTACGCAGACCATCGCCATCGCTCACGCGGACTGCCCCGAGGATGCCGCGTATCTTGCGGAGCTCATTATGGCGCACACACCCCCCGAGGAGATCATTACCGTTTGCTATGAGCCGGTTACGGGATCTCACGTAGGCCCCGGCACCCTTGCGCTTTTCTTCGAAGGCGGCGAGGGAGTAAGGCTGAAGTGAAAGATAAAAGACTCGCCATCCTGACCGATGACGAGTCTTTTGTTATCTTACTTTATTTTAGAAGCTCATACTTCTCACAGATACGCATGAGGATAGTCGCACACTCAGCGCGGGTAGCGTTTCCGCGGGGAGCAAGAATGGTCTCGCCGTTTTCAGCCTTGCCGCCGATAACGCCTGCTCCTACAGCCCACTTCACGTTTTCCTTCGCCCACTTAGACACCTTTGCGCTGTCGGGGAAGCTGTCTATATCTGCGCTGTCCTCCGTAGCGATACCCTTAAAGGCAAGGTATCTCTGGATCATCGCGCAGAGCTCTTCGCGGGTAACGGATGCATTTGGATCAAACCCGGTCTCGCTCTTGCCCTTTACGATACCGTTCTCAGCCGCCCAGTGTACAGCAGTCTTGTACCAGTCCTGCTTCAGGTCGGTGAATGCATTGACGTAAGAATCGGACGGTGCCGCCTCACCCTCAATGCGCCAAAGCACGGTCACTACCATAGCACGGTTCATTGTCTTGTTCGGACGGAAGGTATCCTCCGCTCCGTCGCCTGCCATGATACCGTATGAATAAACGAAATCAACGGCACTCTTGTACCAGCCATTTGCCTTTACGTCTGCAAACACCGCTGAGCTGTCCACGATCTCAACCGGATCCTTCGGCTCATCGGGTTCAGTAGGATCATCGGGGATCACGGGCTCGTCGGGAGTCTGCACGACAGATGAGAATGTGTCTACGATCCCCTTCGCCATGTTATCAAGGACAGTCTGGGGCTCTGTAATTCTGTTGAGGATGATTCCGCGGGGTCTTCCATCCTCGATGGAGAACACGCCGTCACCGCGGATACGGGGAATATCAACGATCTCAAGCTCCATAAGCTCGGGAGTTTCAAAAAGTGCGGGTGCTGCAACGTCCCAGAAGATGTGCCACCATCCATTGGGGTTGGTGACGTATCCGAAATCGTGCTCTACGGGAAGGTCTTTTCTGAAGAAGGTGGAAACGGCATCCTCTCCGGGGAATGCGCTTTCAAGGAAGGCTCTGCCGGTCTTCAGCACCTGAGTTCCCTTTGTTTCATCGGTACTTGATGCGGGAAGCCAAACGAAATTGACTCCGCTGTTCATAAGATAACGTCCGGATGTGTCGTCCTGACCGAGGTTAAATTCACCTGCTCCGCCCCAGTCGATATGGTTTGAACCCATCCAAACAACACATATCTTATCCTTGATGGAGGGGTCTCTTGCAATAGCGCAGGAAATGTTAGTCGCGCATCCCGTGACCATGATGTAGATGATCTCATCGGAAGCCTTGGCGGTGTCGATAATGTTCTGCACAGCCTCGGCATTGACGGGAAGCACCTGCGGATACTTGATTCCGCTGTCGTCGGGCTTAGTCATGGACTGTCCGACACCCTTGTATACCGGGATGTCTTCACGTCCGAGAAGCTTAAGCACTCGCTTGATCTCGTTATATCCCTCCATCATGCCCGCGTGTCTGTCGGGAACGAGAGCTGTGTTGAGGAACTGAGATGCGTTTACGGAAATAACCTCAAATCTCTCGCAGGCGAGAGCGTATGCCAGAGCATACTGATCGTCGATCTCGTTGCCTGCATCGGCATCGAAGATGACCTTTTTCACTCTGTCGGATTTGATATCCTCGAGCACTTCCTCAATAGTTAGAGGAACGAACTCTGTGTTCTGCTCACCGTCCTCTGCAAATACAGCCGTCGGTGCCAGCATTACCAGAGCAAGAATAAGAGCCAGAAGCCTTGTTTTCATAGATATGACCATACCTTTCTTTGATTTGTGATGTTTTTTCTCAGATGTGAGGCTGAGAAAAATGCCGACCGACTTTTGTCGGCAAATCACAAATGGGTTTGAAAAAGCCCGCGTGCGACTTCGGCACACTTTATTTTCAAACTTTTTCTCCATAGATCATAGATTTGTGTGACACTTTTGTGAAAAATAGTGTCTTTTTTATGATTTTACACCATCAACGGCGCCTTTTCATCTCGGCAAAGTTAATAATATGTGAATCTTGTATGACAAAATGTCAGATTCATCCATACAACTCGGAGTATCGCATGAGTATGGTGGCTACCTCGGCGCGGGTAGCTTTACCCTTCGGTGCAAGGATCAACGAGTCACCCGAGGGCTTACCCGTGATAAGTCCCGTGCCGTTTGCCCAAGCCATGGAGATAAGAGCATATGAGCTTATGCTGAGTCCGTCGGGATAATTCATGACATTCGCTTGAGAGGAGGTGTCATAGCCCTTGTATGAGGAATATCTGTAAAGTATCGCCGCCATTTGTTCACGTGTTATGCTCTTTGAGGGAGAGAAGGTCGTTTCTGTAGTGCCGTTTACGATCTCCCGTGAGTACGCCCAGGCTACAGCATCGCGGTACCATGCCTGCTTGAGGTCGGTGAAGGGAGCTGTAACATCGGCAGCGGGTGAGCCCTCCATACGCCACAGCACCGTAACGAGCATAGCGCGGCTCATGGGTGTGTTTGGCTCAAAAAGATCGGCAGTGGTTCCGTTCATAAGACCGTTTTGGAGAACATGGTCAACTGCTGACTTGAACCAGGAATTCGTCTTAACATCGCGGAACACCTTTGAAGAGTCGATCGGAGCATCCGGGTCGTCCGGCACGTCGGGGACATCGGGTACGTCCGGCACGTCAGGAACATCGGGGACATCGGGGATATCGGGTACGTCGGGAACATCGGGCTCTTTTGCTATGACCTTGACATAACAGCTGTCCGAGGCACCTGAGGAACTTGTGACGGTAATGAAGGTGCTTCCCGCACCGACGCCGGTTACCACACCGAGCTCCGACACGGCGGCTACCGAGTAGCTTTGAGTCTGCCATGTGACGGTATCGTTTCCGCCGTGATTTTTCAAGGTGTAGTTAAGGCGCACGCTTTCTCCCTCTTTGATGGTGATGGACTCCATCTCAAGAATAACGGTCTCTTTGGCTGTTACATTGTGCAGGGGAATGGGGTATCTCACTCCGGCATCAATTGGGTCTTGTGCGATAACATAGTAAAAGGTATCTCTGTACACGGCGCTTCCGTATACGCGTCCGTTTGATAACGAAGGAGTATACACTGCTTTATCCTCAAGAGTGTATACATCAATGTAGCAAATACTGTCAGCGGAGTTGTAGTAAAGACGGCTTCCGTCGAGCCATAGTCCCGAGTAGCATCCGAGCCAGTACCCGTTTTCATCGGTGGTCAGCCATTTTCCAAGCTTTTTAAGGCTGTATTCCTTGCCGTTCGTTCTGTCACGCTTTGTGATGATGCCGTCTCGGATATAGTAGATAATGCTTCCCGAGAAGTACATCCTGCTTGTGACATCTACCCAATAGGCATTATCGTAGATAGTGCTGTCACAGCTTATAGAAGGCTTATCCCACGAATGATGCTTCTTATCCGAGCTTCCGCGGGCTGTGGATATGGCACTGTCGCTTAAAAGGAAGTGGGAATGGAGCACCTGCCCGAGCTTATCACGTGTGGGATCGTCCCATGTTATGTCAATATGGTAATAGGCATCGCCAATCTTTATCATGTTCCATGCATGGTTCATGGCATCGCTGGAGACGATGTGGCACTCAATGCCCTCGCGGTGCATGAAATACTTGAACGCATAGGCGTAGGATTGGCAGACTCCTCGGCGGTTCAAAAGTATTCCGGCACTTCTGTAGGAGTCATCGGGAATAGTGCCTGCAAGGAGATTGTCATAATCATACTCACCCGTGTAAACAAGATAATCGTGGAGAACGAGCGCCTTGTTGATGTCTGAGTCTGCGTCGCGAAGGAGGGCGCTGATCTCGGCAATTACCATATCTATCTCGGTAAAGCGGCTCAATATCTCGCTTTTGCTCATGGAGCACTCAATGTCGATGCGTGAGTAATAGGATGAGCTGTAGTACCAGCAGGTAATGCTGATGCCGCCGCTGATATACGGGGAATAATACTGGAGCACATTGAGGTTGAGGCGTGAGGCGTCAAGTTTGTATTTCGATACGTCAAGAGAGCTTTCACCGTCAAGTATGGCGGCGACCAGCTCCTTCTCGATGGCGGAAAGTAAGCCCGCCTCAAATTCCCAGTCATCGGAGGGAGACAGGTAAGTGAACTCTCCGCTGTCGGCAGGACCGTAGGGAAGCTCTTTCGGTTCGGGTATTTCTGTTATAGCATTTTCGTACTCGGCGGATAACTCCATCGGAGTTAATTCGCGTTCCGCTACGGAGGCGTATGCGGCAGGCGATATGATACCGAGGATGAGTGAGATAAGGAGAAGAATAACGGTTGATCTGATCTTCATGGCTGTGACAGTTCCTTTCTTCGAGCTTGAGATTTCAGGCACAGGAATTATGTTTGCGCACCGTTTTCAAGCTTCAGAGTCCGAATAATAGCTTACAGTGACGTCTTCGGGCGCGTGGAGTGATATTTCTTCAGGACATGAAATATGGGCCTTTCCGCCGCTTGTCATTGAGAGCTTTAGCGTGCCGTAGGGGGTCAAAAGCTCTGTGGCGGCATAGTCAAGGCCGAGAAGGCTGGGTGAGACGGACAGGCGCTTCATACCTGCTTCCTTGATCTCAAGTCCCAAAAGTGCCTTCGGCAGAGAGTAAAGCGGAGTTCCGCCCCATGCGTGGCTGTGGTCGAAGGTGTAGGTAGGCTCAGGCGGCTCAAAGCCTTCGGCAAGTCCCTTTGTACATTCAAGAGCACGAAGCTTCCATTTGTCGAGGATGCGGAGTGTGTATTCATCACGAAGGGAGCATCTGTACACGGCTTCAAGAAGGAAGTGAGCAAAAAACGGTTGATATGCGCCTTCACATTCATCCGCCATTATCTTATGAATGATCTCCCGTGAGCTTTCCATGTCACATACGCCGAATGCGGCGGCAAGGATGTTTGGCTGCTTGATAAAGTACACCTTATCAGTGTTACGGGGCATACTGTAGCTGTCAAGCAGGTGCTCCGGGGTAGGCGTTGTAAGTCCTGCTGTGTAAAGTCCCCGTTCGCTGTCAAAGAGCAGTGAGTTTACAGCACTGCGGAGGGCTTCACGACGGCTTTTCAGCTTGTCGGCTGTGTCATTATCGCCGAGAATTCTGTATATTTCCACTGCACGGTCAAGTGCGCCGTAATAGTACATACACAGACTGCTCTGACCGAGAGCCTTGGGCGGATGGTGCATGGAGTATCCGTCGATGTATACCCAGTCTATGAACATATAGTCCGGGGCAAATTCCAAAAGTCCGTTGTCTCCGACGTAGCCTGCAAATCTGTCAAGGAGAAGCCGCAGTGCATCCTCACAGTCCGAAAGGAGCGTCTTGTCTGCCGTAAGCATATACACGTCGTAAAGCCAGCGTACCCAGATGAGACTGTAGGTAGTGTGGAAGATGCGCCCGTCGTTTTCGCGGAAGAGATCGGCGGTCCGTCTTATATCAAGCTTTGAAAGATCCATGTCGCCGTAAGCCGCGGCGCTCATAAGGGACTCCACATAGTAATCTCCCGTACACGCCGTTGGCTCGCAGTGCTTGGGACTGTCGAGGTGTAAGGTCTGGCGGCAATAGCGCAGAGTGTGCTCGCAGAGCTTCAAAACGTGGTTGAGCTTTTCATCCGAGGTCTCTGTAACCGAGGTGTGATATACGGGATAGTGTACTGAAATAAGATCAACGGTGACCTTCGACTCGGCATCCGACAGATTTTTTACCTTTATTTCCATGTTTCCCACGCTGTGAAGCTTGAAGGAACGGTAGCTGTCGCATCCCGAAAGGATAACGGTCTCACGGGAGCCTTCCTCTGAAAGCTCGCGGCAGGTAATGTCAAGGAAAACGTCGGCAGCACCTTCTGACACGGCGCGGACATATCCTGCATATATCATGGGATACTCTATAACGTATTCCGCTTCTGCGAGGGGCGGAAGTGCAAAGGTACATCCGTCGGGAGTGATGGGATTTTCTGTACGGGTGGGGATGTCGGCATTTACCGTGTGCCAGATGTCCGCAGTCTCCTCTGCAAGGGTGTAGACATCGGGCTTTATCCGTCCGTCGTAAGCGTTGGATGCGACAAATGAACGGTTCAGCCTTGCCTGCCACGTTCTGTCTGTTCCGATCTCGGTAAAGCTTCCGTCCTCAAAGGTAACGGTAGCTGTCATCATGAAGCCGCCGTGACCTCTGGAAAACTCGAATATATCCACAGGAGCCATACGGACCCTTGCAAAGAAGCAAAGGCAGTTCCCGCTTTTCTCAAATGAGTGGCAGGTGGCGTAGTGGGTACGCTTTGGGTCTATATCTCGGAGAAAATCTCCCGCCGGAGCAGGCGGTCCCGATGCGATTAGGCTGTCGCCCTCGTAAAGCAGATAGAAGGTGTCCGCGGAAACGCGCACCGTCACAGAAGCGATCTTTTTTTCGAAGGTATATTCCTTTTTGAAGTCAGCAACAGCGAAGTGAAAGTAAGGCTTTGAGCCTCTCAGGGCGCTGATGCGGCAGCTTTGATATGCGGAGTAATTCTCCTTTGGTAGCCATATCCATTTTTCGCGGGTGTCCATATGTGCCTCCGAACAGTATTTCTATATTCATTATAACTCATTACGCCCGTAATTTCAAGAACAATAAACAAACCGACCTCACTTCAGATGAAGACGAGATCGGTTTTTCTTATCAGAATACTACGAGCATTACGATTCCCACAAGGGAGAGGGCAAGTGCGGCATATTCGCGGCGTCCGGGCTTCTTGGGAGTGAAGTAGCTGAGCAGAGTCGATACGATCATAACTCCGCCGGTGACCATGGGGTACTGTATGGAAGCATCGAGACCGAGAGTGAGTGAAACGAGAAGGAGGAAGTTTGCAACCTTGTTGAGTACGCCGTAGCCTGCCATCCAGCCGTAAGCGGGAGCGGGAGTCTTTGCGCCGTCACGCTTCAGGAAAAGGAGTATAACAAGAGCGATAACAACGGTCATAAGCGCGCTCCAGACGGAGTAATCCTCAACGGGAGTTTTGGCAAAGTCAGCTTCTCTGTATATGGTGGAGAGTACGCCTGACATTCCGTTGAATACGAAAATACCGCAGCAGTAGATGCCGCCGCCGGAGGATGAGCCCTTGCGCTCAACCGTAAGAAGGAGTGAGAGGAACACGGTAACAAGGCAGATACCCTTGCCCACTGTCATATCCTCGCCGAAGAAGATAAGACCTGCCGCGAAGGGGAGAGCCATTCCTCCGAGCATGGAGAAAAGGGAGTACATGGAAAGATTCGTCTTTCCGAGAGCCTTGGCGCTGCAGAAGATCATTATTAGAGCGTTGAGCGCGGTGAACAGCGCCATAAGAAGGGTAAAGGGGGTAGCACTTAAGGTGAATTTGTTGACGCCGAAAAGGATCACGGCACCCACGAAGCTGCTTCCCGCGATAAAACGCATGGTAGCCGCCAGCTTTGAACCGCACAGGCGCTGATACTGGTCATTGCAGAAGAACTGCACGCCGAACATAATTACAGATATGGCGAGTATAAGGTAACTCATATGTAAATCTCCTTAATTATTATTAAACAAACGTTATTATATCACCGATATGTCGTTTTGTGAAGAGTTTTCGAAAAAATCCATAAAATTTTCAGAGAGGTATTGACAGAACATATGTCGTGAGTCGATGGAACCATAAGATTATAGCTATAACGTATGGTGCAAATTTACATCATAACTTGAAAAGCAATGAATATTGTGATATGATTAAAACAGAAAGGTGGTGAAATCATGATCTTCAAAACACATGAGTTGCCGCAAGAGTACAAACCCACCAAGAGCGGAAAAATCATGTTAATTATATGTGGTGTATTGTTGGCGTTCATACCCATTCTTGCGTTTGTCGCTCTTGTCGTCGAAACACATAAATTCATCGCTCCATTTTGCTTGTCTTTTCTTCCGTTTCTATTGCTTGGAGGAATTTGGACTATGATTTTCTATGATATGAAAAGAGCGTTTGTTGAGATTACCGATGATAAGATTATAGCGGTTGATTATTACTTTGGGTTGAAACACGAAAAAGTATTTTCCAGAGAAGACATTGTTTTTGCAGAAACAATCACAGGATACTCTATGAAGATTCGTGGTTATCGCTTTTCGGGAAATGGCTTTTCAAATTTGAAATATATTGTATTTCGTGGAAAAAATAAAAAGTATTTGCTTAAACTAATATGTTCTAACGAAATAAAAAGATATGTTGAAAAGCACTTTGAAATTGTAAATACATAGTCTCAAAAAATTTTTACTGTATGCTTTTTGTGTCCACAAAAGCAGTGCTTGTCAGGAAAAGAAGACAAACTTTCGGGGCGCACAAACCAAAGGCTCCCTTGTGTAAAGGG
>JAFUPK010000010.1 GCA_017481265.1 Clostridia bacterium | reverse complement strand
TCGATATAATTGACTGTAGGCATATCTGCTCCTCCGATAAAGTTTTGTCTAGTCAACTTTATTTTATCAGATTTCGGCAGATATGCCTATCTTTTTTTGCTATCTGTCAGGTCTTACCCCAACTTTTATTATAGAACCATAAAACTCCCCGCGTTCGGGGAGTTTTATTGTTATTCTATATTTTCGTAGAGAATGATATCCGATATATCACAGCTAAGTGCTTCGCAAATGCGGTCGAGCACGTAGCTGTCGTATCTTATTACATTATTCTTATAATAGTTATCTATGATCTGATAACGTATACCCGTACGCTTTGCAAGCTCATAGCGTGTTATCCCTGCGCTTTCAAGTGCTTTGTCGAGAGTTAGTTTTATCATAATTATCTCCCACCCAATCTTCTTGTATATATTCTATTGAATATATACCCACTTGACAATTCTCATATATAAGTATATACTTATATAAAGATATAATGTAATGGGGTGGAGAGAATGAATCTATTGATTGCCGGAAGCAGATCGGTAATAGATATCGCCCGCCGACTTGAAAAAAGGATTTTTATAATGAATGTTTGAAATAAATAATCTCCCGTATCTAAACGGGAGACAGCTTGATGATAAACCCTGTGCGAAAGCACAGGGTTTATCAAATTAAACAAAGGCTAAATCAAAAGTAAAAGGAATGCGCGACCTGCGGGTCGCTTTTTGGACGAATAGGGGAATTTCGCCCTCTGCGGAGGGCGATTTAGGGCGCCGCCCTAAAAACCTGCGCCCTTTTGAAAAAGGTCGATCAAAACTTTTGTGCATTTTGTCAGCGCAAGACCTTTGTCAGCGGCCTGAATCTTCCGTATCTGAACGGGAGATTGTTTTATTATTGAATTTTCAAAGCACCTTACTTAGGAAGTCTCTTGCTCTTTGAGTCTTCGGATTTTCGAAAAGCTCCTCGGGGGTGCCTTCCTCGGCAATTTTGCCTTCGTCGAAGAAGAGAACGCGGTCTGCCATTTCGCGTGCAAAGCCCATCTCATGTGTGACCACGATCATGGTCATGCCTTCACGTGCCAGATCCTTCATTACGTCAAGAACCTCGCCGACCATCTCGGGGTCAAGGGCACTCGTCGGCTCATCAAAGAGAAGCACATCGGGATTCATGGCAAGGGCACGGACGATGGCAACTCTCTGCTTCTGTCCGCCGGAGAGCTGTGAGGGATAAGCGTCGGCTCTGTCGGCAAGACCGACCTTTTGGAGAAGCTCGCGGGCGCGCTGTTCAGCTTCCTCCTTGGTCTTTTTAAGAAGTTTCATGGGCGCGATGGTCATATTTTTAAGGATCGTCATGTGGGGGAACAGGTTGAACTGCTGAAACACCATGCCCATCTTCTGTCTCATAAGGTTTATGTCAACCTTGCGATCCATGATGTCCGTACCCTCGAAGAAGATGTGTCCGCTTGTAGGCTCCTCAAGAAGGTTGAGCGAACGAAGGAAGGTGGATTTTCCGCATCCCGAAGGACCGATGATGACCACGACCTCGCCGCGCTTGACCTCAACGTCGATGCCGTTAAGCGCGTGGATCGAGCCCTTGAAGCACTTGTGGAGGTCTTCCACACGGATTATTACATTATCGTTCATTGTTTCTGAGCTTCCTTTCAAGAATACTTACGAGCTTCGACAGCACGAGGACCATAATGAGGTAGATAATTGCTACGGTAACAAGGGGCATGAAGGCAGAGTATGTAGCCGCGCGGATAGCGTTTCCTGCGTACATAAGGTCTCCGAGGCCGATGTAGAAGGCGATGGAGGTCTCCTTGAGGAGGACTACGAACTCATTGGCAAGGGCAGGGAGTACTGCCTTGAACGCCTGTGGGAACACGATGTGGTACATGGTCTGCATATAGTTGAAGCCGAGGCTTCGGCCCGCTTCTGTCTGTCCGTTGTCGATGGACATGATGCCGCCACGTACGATCTCGGCAACGTATGCGCCTGAGTTGAGACCGAAGCAGATGACAGCGGCGATGAACTTATCAACGCCGAGAGGCATGAACATAACGAAGTAGATTATCATTATCTGCACCACAACAGGCGTTCCGCGGGTGACGGTGAGATAGAGATTACAGATGAAGTTCGATACGCTGAGGATGGGGCCGCGGCGCGTGAGCTTATCGTATGTACAGCGGACAAATGCCACGATAAAGCCGATAACGATACCGATAAGGAGAGAGAATACAGTGAGACGGATGGTGGTCCAGAGACCGTTTACTATGGTGAGCCAGCGGTCGTGGTCGATAAAGTTCTTTTTGAAGTCTGCCTTGAGGTTGTTCCATGTACGTACTATAGGTGCGGAAACATCGGGCTTTTCTGCGGTATAGCGCATCTGGACGCAGGATACAAAGCCCTTGTTTACGTTGTTGGTCTCGATGGGCTTTTCCACCTGCTCGCCGTTTTCGGTGACGGTGTAGGTCGTTCTCTTCATGACCTCGTCAGCAAGCTTTACCGCACCTCCGTAGACTGTGTCAACGATGCTGTTCTCAGCATAAAGAGTAAGCGTGCCGTCGATCTCGTAGAAGAAGATATCCACATCCTTTGTGACACTCTCAGCACCTTCAATAAGCTCGCAGAGTCTGTCCTCAAACTCCTGCTTGAAATTGAGTGCGGACTTGAACATACCGTTCGGCTTCTTCACGTCGGAGCTGAGAAACTCATCGAGGAGGGGAGATACCACGCTGTAAATATCCACGGTGGAGACGGTGCATGAGAGGATGACATCCTTTTCGGTTCCGTAGGATACGTCGCTGACGGTGATACTGTTCGCATCGGAGATAAGCTTCAGCGGAGCGGTGACGGCCATGGCGTCAAAGGTCTCATTGACCAGTGCTTCAGCTTCCGGGATATCTATGCTGACGGAAGCCTCGCCCTGCTTTTTGATGCTGATTATAAGACCTGCCACGGCGCCGAGTAGGATAACGGCGGCGATCACTATGGCGATTATTCTTTTCTTTGTCATATTTATGACCATTCCTTTCTTTGATTTGTGACGTTTTTTCTCAGCCTTGAGGCTGAGAAAAATGCCGCCCGCCTTTTGGCGGCAAGGCACAAATGGGTTTGAAAAAGCTGACGTACGCTTTAAGCGTACTTAATTTTCAAACTTATGACCATTCCTTTTCTTTGAGTAATGTGCGAAAGGCTTTGTCATCGAAAGCTTTCGTCTGATTATGCAGAAGGACTATATGTGTTACAGCTTTACAGAATTAAGCCGTTATCACTTTCCCGAAACGATCGGAAAACTGATAACGGTTTAAGACGAACACAACTTCAAAGGGGGAGCCCCTTTGAAGTTGTGAAGCTTTTTTAAAGATTACTCAGCCTTGATGTACTTGCCGATGATAGCGTCGATGGTGCCGTCCTCGGTGAGCTTTTCGAGAGCTGCGTTGATGTCGTCGAGGAGCTCTGTGTTGCCCTTCTTAACAGCGATAGCGTAGTCCTCTACAGCGTATTCGGTATCAAGGATAGCAAGACCCTCGTTCTCAGCAACGAATGCCTTTGCGGGCTCGTTGTCGATGATAACAGCGTCAACGTCGCCGCCCTTGAGAGCGATAACAGCGTCAGCACCCTTGCCGTACTTGGTAACGTTTTCAGTGCCGTAGTCGTCGGAAGCGTAGATGTCGCCGGTGGTGCCGAGCTGAACACCGATCTTCTTGCCCTCGAGATCGTCAAGGGACTTGATGTCGGAGCCGTCAAGCACGATAACGGACTGAACACCTGTAGCATAGCTGTAGGTGAAGTCTACCTCAAGGAGTCTCTCGTCGGTAACGGTCATACCTGCCATACCGAAGTCTACCTCGCCCTGGTTGACGGAGGTGATGATGGAATCAAACTCCATGTCAACGATCTCAAGAGTAGCGCCGAGCTCTTTCGCGATAGCTTCTGCGATCTCAACATCGATACCTACGAAAGCATCGCCTTCCTTGTACTCATAAGGAGGGAATGCTGCGTTTGTGCCCATCTTGATGGTGGTGAGCTCTGTGGTACCTTCTGTGTCGGCGCCTGTGTCAGCGTCTGTGTCTGTGCCGGTAGCTGCGTTGTTTTCAGCAGCTGTTGTGCCTGCTGTTGTCTCGTCGCCGTCCTTGGTGCTGCCGCAAGCTGTGAAAGCTGCCATTGTGAGCACGAGAGCGAGCATGAGAGCCATAATGCTAAGGAACTTTTTCATGATTTTTCACCTTTCTGTAAAAAGATACATACAGTATACATATATAATTATGCTTTGTCAAGTGGCATTGTGCACTTATTTTTGAATAAATATCGTATATTTATTTATAAAAACGATATTTCCCCGAATTATTCATCCTCTTTGGGCGATGCGCTTCTGAGACGTGACCAAAGGAAGATGATCGCCTGACCCGGTATGCCCAGCCCGAATATCTGCCAAAGGTTGGCGTTGAAGGGAAGGAGGGTGAGGTAGACGGAAGCAAGAACTGTCCACATGAGCAAGGAAATGATGAGGAAATTGCGGCGTCTGCAGAACCAGATGGAGTTGAATATGAGCCAGACTATCATTGACATGGGTACTGCATACACAAAGGCGAGCCAGTGTGTGGTTATTCCCGGTGTGATGATGTCGATGAGAACGAAGGCAAATGTGGCAAGAAGCCAGACGAGAATGATGCTCATGCAGGTGATCGAGGCGTGGTTTGACACGCGTCTCTTCTTTGAGTGTATGGGGATGATCTCTGCCTTGCGCTCGTGCTCTCGGTGGAGCAGGTAGTCCACGGTTACACCGAAGAGCTCTGCAATGTCGCGGAGCACGGCGACATCGGGCACGGACTCTCCGCGCTCCCATTTCGACACCGCCTTATCGGTGTAGTTGAGCTTCTCGGCGAGAGACGCCTGGGTCATGCCCGCGTCACGTCTCAGAAGCTGAATGTTTTCTGCGATTATATTTTTAAGCTCATCCATGAGCGTACCTCCCGTTTTGTGATGAAAGATGATTCTACCGACGGTAGATTTTGCGAAAAACGCATGGTTTCAATATATTATAGCATATATTTCAGCACATTGCAACGGCGATTTTTAATGACTCTACCATCGGTAGAGCGAAAAAACAGCGATTCTACCGCTCGAGATGCTACCTTCTACAAGCAAGTTTGCCGCTTCCCTTGACTGGAGAGGGATTTTAGTGTATAATATAGGATGAATTATAACGCTTATCCCGATAAAAAGGAGACACGTATGAATAACTATACCGTTTTTGTTGACTCATCATGCGATACGCCGAAGGAGGTACTTGACCTCCACGGCATTAAATGCATTGATCTTCGATTCCGCTTTGTGGATTCCCCGGAGGAGTACAGAAATAACGATATTGATACAGCGGAATTTTACCGCAACCTGAGAGAGGGCAGAGATGCCAAGACCTCTGCCGTTAACGTTGAGGACTTCAAGCAGAGCTTTGAAGCAGAGCTGAAAGAGGGACGTGATGTTCTCTACATCGGTTTCTCTTCGGGACTCAGCACCACCTTCAACTCAGCGCGCCTTGCATCAGTTGAGCTTTCCGAGGTTTATCCCGACAGAAAGGTCGTTGTTGCAGATACTCTTTGCGCATCAACAGGCTACGGTATGCTGGTGCTTCTCGCAATGAAAAAGCTTGAGGAAGGTGCAACTCTTGAAGAGACCGCAAAATACGTCGAGGATACAAGACTTAACATCTGTCACTGGTTCACCGTTGACGACCTTCAGTTCCTCCACAGAGGCGGAAGAGTCGGTGCCGTTGCCGCATTCGTCGGTACTGCCATCGGAATCAAGCCCGTTCTCCACGTCGACGACAACGGAAAGCTTATAAATATGTTCAACGTCCGCGGAAGAAAGAAGGCTATCAAGGCTCTCGCAGACAAGATGGAGGAGCTTGCCATTGACTCTTCATCAGGTCCTGTTTATATCAGCCACGGCGACTGTCTTGCTGATGCAGAGATACTTGCAGCTCAGATCAAGGAGAGATTCGGCGTTGAGGTCGAGATCATCACACCCGTAGGACCCGTTATCGGCTCTCATTCAGGCCCCGGAACCCTCGCACTCTTCTTCGTGGGCAACAACAGATAAGGCTAAACGAAAAAATACAGATTCGGAGTTATCATGAATAACACAGAAGCAAATAAATTTGATCTTACTGAAATAGACGGTGTGCTTTTTGCCGAAATGGTAAGAGCGGGCGCTGCAAACCTGAGACTCAATGCGGAAGAGGTCAATGACCTTAATGTGTTCCCTGTTCCCGACGGAGATACAGGTGATAACATGAGCATGACTGTTGAGGGCGGTACGGCGGCTCTCTCAAAGGTGGAGTCCGAAAGCATCTCTGAGGTAGCATCTGCAGTTTCGAGAGGAATGCTTCTCGGCGCACGCGGCAACTCCGGCGTTATCCTTTCCCAGATGTTCGCGGGAATGGCACGCGGCCTTGAAAAATGCACAAGAGCCGATGTGGACACTCTCTGCAGCGCGCTGAAGCTTGGCGTAAAGCAGGCGTATGCGGCGGTCATGAAGCCTGCGGAGGGTACTATCCTTACGGTTGCACGCGAGGGAGTTGAGAACGCTGTTGAAAAGGTCGAGCTCGGCTGTACTGTCGGTATGCTCTTTGCATCAGTGATCAGTGAGATGAAGCTGTCACTCGAGCATACTCCCGAGATACTGCCCGTTCTCAAGGAGGCAGGCGTGGTCGATAGCGGCGGAGCAGGACTTCTTTATATATTTGAGGGCTTTATGAAGGCGATCCGCGGTGAAAAGGTGGAGCTTGCGCCTCCCGTATCTGCTGTAAATCAACAGGTCGATCTTTCCGCCTTTGGTCCTGACAGCGTTATGACCTACGGCTATTGCACTGAGCTTCTTCTTCAGCTTCAGAACTGCAAGGTCGATCCCGAGACCTTTGATCCTGCCGTGATCACGGAATTTTTAGAGAATATCGGAAATTCCATCGTTTCCTTCAAGACGGGAAGCGTGGTCAAGATACACGTTCACACCATGACACCAGAGTGTGTTCTTGAGTTCTGCCGCAGATTCGGCGAATTCCTCACTGTCAAGATCGAGAATATGTCAGTTCAGCACAGCGAGATCGCTCCCGAAAGCAAGGAGGAGAAAAAGGCTGAGGTTAAGGCTGAGAGTATTCAGAGAGAGAGACGTCCCTTTGGATATATTGCTGTTGCAAGCGGATCGGGCATCGAAAGGCTGTTCCTTGATCTCGGAGCTGACTACGTAGTGGACGGCGGACAGACCAAGAATCCCTCCACATCCGACTTCCTTGAGGCATTTGACAAGACCAATGCTGATCACATCTTTGTGTTCCCCAACAACGGTAATATAATCCTTGCCGCAAGCCAGGCGGCTGAGATATATGAGGGCAGCGTCATCCACGTGATCCCCAGCCGCGACATCGGCTCGGGCTATGTTGCGCTTTCTTCCCTTGACTCTACCTCTGAGGATCCCGAAGAGATCGAAGCGGGACTTATCGCGGCTATGGAAAACGTGACCACGGGAAGCGTTTCTATTGCGGTTCGCGATGCCGAGCTTAACGGTGTTACCATCAAGAACGGTGATTACATAGGCTTTGTTGGCAAGCAGATGCTTGTTTCACGTCCTTCAATGACCGACACCGCCTGCGGACTTCTTGACAAGATGTTTGAGGATGAGGATAAGTTTATGCTGACGGTATTTGTGGGAGCAGATGCGACTGAGCAGGACTGCGCCGTTATCGAAAGCTATGCCGCCGAGAAGTTCCCCGATGTTGAGGTATATCTCGCCGAGGGCGGACAGGACGTATATCCCTTCATTTTTGTAGCCGAGGGCTGATAAAAATATAAAAATTTAGCCACACTTCATTTTTGCGAAGTGTGGCTCTGTTTTTTTGTCATAGATTTGCAATAAAGCCTGCGAATGCGACCATCAGCGGAAGCGTTGCTACGCACAACAGACTTGTAACGCCGACAAGACGTGATGCAAAGCCGGGCATGATCCCGTACATCTCACCAAACATGGTAATGACCGATGCAGAGGGCATGGCCGCCATGACCGTTCCGAAAACGATGAGGAACTCACTAAGCCCGCACAGCTTCAGCACAACGCACACGATCATGGGAAGCACGATGAGCCTTAAAAGACAGACCATGTAGTTACCCAGACGTCCAAACAGATCACGGAAGGTTCCCGTAGCAATAAGTGCACCGGTAATGAGCACGGAGATAGGGGTCGCCAGACTTGCAAGATAATCCGCTGTCATCACAAGAAAATCGGGGATGCGGAAGGGGCACAGGAATAAAAGAAAACCGATAAGACAGGGGATGGTACCGTAATTTATGAATATCTTACGGGGTGTCAGCTTGATATCGTCTCTTCCTCGGGAGAGGATAGCCATTCCCCAAGTCCAGATGAACAGATGGAAGCCGACCAGATAAAATGCGCCGCAGAAAAGTCCATCCTTACCGTAAAGGCTTTCGATTATAGGAAATCCGATAAAGCCGCAGTTGGTAAACATTACGGAAAATTCGCTTACCTTTCGCTCGTCGGGGTTCTTGAAGCCTTTGACGGCGAAATGGGCAAATAAGCCGAGACCTGCGTGAATGCAGAAGCTGAGAGCTGTGGCAATAAGTCCGCGTCGCAGATTTTCAGCAGAATACTCAAGTGAAATGAGTGACGAGATAATAAGCATTGGCTGTCCTACTCTTACTATGAGGGTGGACAGATTTTTTGAGAATACATTGTCGATTATTCCCGTGCGGCGCAGACCGAAGCCTGTCGCCATAAGGAGTGCGAGAGTTGCGATGGTACTGAGAAGTGATGTAAAATTCACGGTTGTTGCCTTCTTTCGGGATGATAATGCTCAGCTCAGGCTGTCTGTGACTTCTGCGCTGTCTTTTTCGTCTTTTTCACTTTTCGCTTCGTTGACATCTTCACTTGTGAGCACGATGGATGCCTCCTCGGCGGTCTCTGCAAGACGTTTTTTTGCGCCCTTAAGGAGAATGATGGCGATGACGGCAATTATGAGGACGGAAGCGGAAGCTGCGGCGGCAATAATGAATATACCGCCTGCCTTTTTGGGGATAGACTCAAGCTTTATATGGGCATCGTCGTTTGCGCATACAAAACGGAGCTCACCGTCCTTAAAATAGGTGGCGTCGCGGACGAGCTCGCCGCTGTCATAGCTGTGACCGATGGCGGGCAGAATTTTCTTGTCGGTCCTGCCGCAGACCCGGCAGACATATGTTTCAAAGCCGTCAGCTTCACAGCACGGTGCCGAAAAGTCCGACAGCTTGTCTGTGTGAGGCGGTATTTCTATCGTCTCTGTGACGCTTACGGAGCACCTTCCGCAGGTGTAGGTGATCTCAGACGAGGTGAGGGCGCAGGTAATGTCCTTTATCCTTTCGCCGAAATCGTGACCGAGAGCGGGAAGAGTATTGCTTTCCTTATGACCGCATACGGTACAAAGAAGCTTTTCGTACCCGTCTGCCTCGCAGGTGGCATCAAGGCTTTCTGTTACCTCGAAGCTGTGGGGAGGTATCTCCACGGTGCGCCTTTGGGTATCGTTGCAGACGGTGCAGGTGTAATTTACATAGGGTGACTTGAGTGCGCAGCTTATGACAGTTCCGTCGGAGACGTAAGAATGAGGCTCACCTGCAAAGAAATACTCCCACACCTCACCGCAGTTAAGGCAGGATTCCTTTTTGTAGCCATCGACGGCATGGGCGGCGGCGCGTTCAAAATCAACATTTATATTATGTCCGTAGGCGGGGAGGGTCTCATAATAGGTGTGTACTGAGCCTTGGGGCAGACCTTTTTCGTCAAGGTTGCGTGACACCTGACACTCGCGGCTTATGAAGCCGTCGGCGGTGCAGGAGGCAGAGCACGATTCCTCTGTCCAGCCGTGGAGAGAGGAATCCTTGGGAGTTCGCGTTATATCGGTGCGATGTCCGCAGACGGTACATTTACGGGAAAAAACACCCTCGAAGCAGCAGTTTGCTGCGCGGTCGCAGGTGGACTCGCCGTAGGTGTGAGTATGGCCTGTGTAATATTCGATTATTGCATCCGCTTCGGCGCGGGCAAGCTTGTCCATGGCTCCCGCAGAGTCGCAGAAGGCAAGGTCGCCTGCGTTTGAGAGATAGGCGTGCTCTACGATGATAGCGGGGTAGCCGAGCTTGGTTCCCCATGAGATCATACTGTAGTAGTCGGACTTTCGGGAGCTTTTTACGCCGGGAATATCCCATTGAACATCATCGTGCCAATAGTATATGCCGCGCTCGTCTCCCGTATCCTCTTTACGGATGACGCCGCCGTCGGACAGCTTACAGCTTTTTGAGATGGATGCAGTGATGGACTTTGCCAGCCTTTCGGGATACCACTCGTCAAGGACTGAGGCAAGCACCTCCACGCCGTGCTTCTGCGGAGTGTCGCCGCTGTTGAAATGGAGGCTGATGAGGATATCGGCATCCGCCTCGAATGCAACCAGAGAACGGGGGAGATATTTTAAATAATCGTTTTCCCCGCGGGTGAGGATCACCTCAAATTTCCCCGTTTCCTCGAGGTACTTTTTTAAAAGCGGGGTTATATCGTTTATGTATTCGGATTCATACCTTGTGCCGACGATGGTACCGGGGTCACGCCCGCCGTGACCGGGGTCAAGGACTACGGTTATCTTGTCCTCGGCAGATACCGCACAGGCAAGGATAAATAAGAGAAAGAGAGTCAGCGCAAGTCTAACAAGAGTTTTCAAGGGATCAGTCCTTTCGGTAGACAGACTTCGTTATTTTCCTTCACGCAGCAGCTCGAGGATGCGTACGAAGCTTTCGGGGAGGGGACAGGTGAAGGTCATGACCTCATCTGTTCTCGGATGGGTGAGGGTGAGCGCTACAGCCTGCAGGCACTGACCTTCAAAAAGTGAGGGATGGCGCCGTTCAAACTGAGTAGACGAGCCGCCGTACAGCTCGTCGCCCAGAAGGGGATGCCCCATATGTGCCATATGAACGCGGATCTGGTGGGTGCGCCCCGTCTCAAGCTCGAGACGGAGATGTGAGGCGGAGGTGCCTGCGGCGGAAAATTCCTCAAGAACGGTGTAATTTGTGGCGGCGTATCTGCCGTCGGAGACTACAGCCATCTTCTTTCGGTCACTGCGACTCCGTCCGATGGGAGCCTCAATGCGGCCTGTTTCCTCGCGGAGGCGACCGATGCATATTGCCTCATAGGTACGGTGCATGGTGTGCTCCTTGAGCTGAGCCGACAGGGATATGTGTGCGCTGTCGTTTTTTGCCGCGCAGATAAGACCTGAGGTATCGCGGTCGATGCGGTGTACGATGCCCGGACGAAGGACACCGCCGATGCCGGACAAGGACTCTCCGCAATGGTATAGCAGAGCCGAGACGAGAGTGCCGGTGCTGTGTCCCGGTGCGGGATGTACCACCATTCCCTTAGGCTTGTTTACAATAATTATATCGCTGTCCTCGTAGACTATATCGAGAGGGATATCTTCTGCTTTGACCTCACAAAGCTCAGGCTCGGGAAGGCTCAGTGTCAGCTCATCCCCGTCCTTTAGCTTGGTGTTTTTGGATATCGGCGTGCCGCATCTTGTGAGCGCTCCGCCCTCGATCAGCTTTTGCAGAGCAGACCGTGTGAGGCTGAGGGACAGCTCCTTTACTGCCGTGAGCACCGCGCTGTCTGCGCGGAGACCTGCGTCCTCGATTGTGGCTGTGAGTATGACACAGCCGTCACTTTCATAGGCTTTCAAAAGTAATGACCGAGCCTTTCCTTGATTTGTGTTGAATTGCCGCTTCAGTTTTCGTCGGGATCCTCTACTACTGGGCAGGGGACTCGTGAGAACTCAAAGCCGTCCCGTGCGATCTGTGCGACGAAGATCTCGTCGGCAGACTTTACGTCCGAGCAGACGATGAGATTCGGGTTGATATAGATGGTGTTCTTCTCCTTACCGTCCACGATGGCGCGGCTTGCCTCGGTAAAGGCTTCGCCCATGATATAGAGAGTTTCGTTGTGGATATATGCACCTGTGGCTGAGATCTTACGTACTCCATAGGATATTTCAGGAATCTCATAGGGGAATTCACCGTCGTAGGCGTACTTTTCTCCGAAGAGAAGGTCATATGCCAGCTCATCAAGGCGGGTAAGATAGTCCTCGTCGTTGCCGAGGTCGCGGTGGAGACGTGAGATGACTCCGCCTTCGATGTTAAGAATATCGAGAAGGAAGGACGAAAGCTCATAGGAACAGAGATCCCGTCCGCTTCCGTTGAGACCGAAATTGCTCCAGATAACGTATTCCGTGGTATAGATCGAGCCGCTTTCCATCTGCCCGTCCGTAAGTCCGAGGCTCGGCTGATGGTCTCCGAACAGAACGACCACAGTATTCTCACCCGACATACTGATCTCCGAGATGAGCTCGCCTACAAATCTGTCGGTATCGGCAAGCTGGTTCGCGTAAAACTCCATGGAGGCAAGAGTAGCCTCGTCATAGTCACCGGTGACCTTGATATCTCCATAGTCGCCGGGAACATTCACGTATTTGCCGTGAGGCTGAACTGAGATGGCGTACACAAGGTCTGTGCCCTCTGTGGAGCTCATGGCGGTCATGATCTCGTCTGTAAGAATACGGTCCTTAGCCCAGCCGAGGCTGTTGCGCTTGACTCCGCTCATGAATTCCACGGGAGTAAAGGTGTCAAAGCCGAGATTCTCCATGACGGTGTACCTGTTATAAAATGTGCCTGTATGGTTGTGGATAGAGTGACAGGTATAGTCAAGCTCGCTGAGGTAGTAGGCGATGGATTCACAGGGAGATTCGCGAAGGACGGTCTCATAGGGGTACTCTCCAAGACCGAAGCTTGAAATCGGAATACCGCAGATCACCTCAAACTCCGTATTTACCGTGCCTGCTCCCGCAACGGGTACCGTAAGGGTGCCTGAGATGTAGGAATCCTTCAGCTTACGGAAGTTTTTGATCGGGTCATCACTGGTCTCAATGCCCTTGATATCCTTGGTGTCGATAAAGGACTCAAGCTGAACAAATACGATGTTCGACGGGTTTTTGAGCTCGTTTCCGTTTTCGTTTTCAAGCTCATTGAGGATATTGGAAATGGAGTTTTCGGAATACTCTCCCGGCTTGTCGATACCGCGGTCCGCGGTTGAAAGTGAGAAGCAGTAGACAAAGCCGTATTCCTTGTAGGCTTCGGGTAGATTGAGCTCCTTCATTTCGCTTTTGTGTGCCATTACTGCGGAGAATACTGCGGCACAGCAGAGCAAAATGCATACGAGCATACAAAGGAGCACTCTTTTATAATTTGGCTTCCTTGAGGGAAGGCGAACCATGCAGTACACAGCGAGGACTATGGCTGCAAGGATGGCGGCGCAAATGAGGATAAGCTGTACCACCGAAAGATAGACGGTTATTATGCTGAACACCGAGAAGAGTATGGAAAAATCCACGGCGGACAGAGGATTTACGCGGTATGAAAGGAGGATGCAGTTGGCGATGGCAATGCCTACCCAGACTCCCTCTGTCAAAAGGAAGATGCCGAGTCTCTTTTTGAAAAGCAGGCTGACGGTGTATGTAGTCAGCACGATGAAAACGGCGGCAAGGAAGGGAAGCGGACGCACAAAGGGGTACACTACGGCGCGCAGGACACCGGTGGAGAGCATCTCGGAAAAGAGGACTGTAAGGATAGCCCAAAGGACATACCTTAGCTCCGTGACACGGGCGGCGCGGCGCAGAAGAGAGCTGGTTTTTGATAGTATATTTTTCAAGGCTGTTTCTCCTGATGCCATAAGTTACATTCCATAATATTATACCGCGTTTTACCCTGAAATGCAATAGCTTTCGGCAAGGCTCGCGCCCAAAGCAGTGAGAGTAGGCGGCGTGTTTTTTCGGTGGCTTTTATGGATTCTGCTCAAATAAGCGAAAAATTGACTTAATATGCGAAAAATGTTTGAAAATCGGTGCATAATATGATACAATAGAGGGGTGAGCGTATTATCCCGTGAAAAATGGGAGATAGCCGCAAATATAAGAAAGGTACGGTCATAAACATGGAGAACAAACTCGTTTTTGACATCCACGACAAGCCGCGATTCGGTCAGATGCTCGTTTTCGCGCTTCAGCAGGTCCTTGCGATCCTTGCTGCCACCATTGCAGTTCCCACTATCATCGGTCTTCCCTCGCAGATCCCCGCCGCTATCCTCGGCGCAGGTATCGGAACTCTCATCTATCAGCTTTTCACTCGCTTTAAGAGCCCCGTGTTCCTCGGAAGCTCCTTTGCATTCCTCAGCTCTCTCGGAGTTGCTGTGGCATACGGCTACTGCGGTATTATTCTCGGTTCGGTAATTGCCGGACTTGTGTATGTCGTTATCGCCATTGTGATCCGCTTTACGGGCACATCATGGGTAGACAAGCTCATGCCCCCCGTTATCATCGGACCCACAGTTGCGCTTATCGGTCTTTCCCTTGCCGGAAATGCAATGGGAGATATCACTAAGGCATCCTCATCTGAGATGTATGGATCCTATAACCTTGTTGCTCTTCTTTGCGGACTTATCGCATTCTTTACAATCATTATATGCTCCACGCAGAAAAGAAGGATGATGCCCCGCCTTATTCCCTTTATTATCGGTATCGCTGCAGGCTATGCTGCGGCTGCGGCATTTACTGCTGTCGGTATTATCCTCGATGTTGACTATCTCAAGATAGTGGATTTCTCTCCTATTGTAAACAATTTTGCAAACGCTGACGGCTCCTTCAAGGGAATCACTGCATTCTTCGATTATCCGAGGATCGCTGTTTTCGGCGCAGCCAAAGAGCTTGCAAGCGGTGATATCGCTCCCGAGATCCATTCAGCTCTTCAGGCGGTTACCAAGAATCCCGAAGCACAGGCAACTCTCATTTCTCTCGGCAGTGCTGTTGAGGTCATCATCGCATTCTTCCCCGTTGCTCTTGTAGTATTTGCAGAGCATATTGCCGACCACAAGAACCTTTCCTCCATCATCGGACACGACCTTATAAAGGAGCCCGGTCTTGACCGCACTCTCCTTGGTGACGGTGTCGGAAGCATTGCAGGTACGGTATTCGGTATTTGCCCCAACACCACCTATGGCGAGTCTGTAGGTTGTGTTGCAATTACAAGAAATGCTTCCATCTGCACTATCACCGCAACAGCTTTCATGTGCATAGTGCTTTCCTTTATCAGCCCTGTTATGGCTCTCCTTCGCACTATCCCTGCTTGCGTTATGGGCGGTGTGTGCCTGACACTTTACGGCTTCATTGCGGTATCGGGACTTAAGATGTTCAAGGATCTTGATCTCGGAGATAACAAGAATCTGTTCGTTGTTGCCGCGATCCTTATTTCCGGTATCGGCGGTCTTGCTATCCGTATTCCCTATGAGATCGCAAAGGATGGAGTAATTACAGGCGAGATCCAGATCACATCCATAGCTACCGCTCTCATAATCGGAATCATTACCAACGCTGTTCTTACCAAGGTTGAGAAGAGCAAGCTGGGTAAGGAAAAGACCGAGGACTGACAGATCCGGTCGGCATTTCCTTATCTTCGGAAAACGGAAAACATCACAAATCAGAGAAAGGCACGGTCAAAAAATGAAAAACTACGAAAATGTGACCATATTCAATCATCCTCTTGTAAATCACAAGATCGCTATTCTCCGAAATGAAAAGACCAGCATGAAGGAATTTCGTGAGCTCATCGAGGAGATCACGACTCTCATGACCTTTGAGTGCTTGCGAGAGGGTGTGCCCACCGTTGAGGTGGAGGTCAAGACTCCCCTTGAGGTATGCACTCAGCACATGGTCAAGGATAACTCCATAGTTATCGTGCCCATCCTACGTGCGGGACTTGGCATGGTGAACGGTATCCACGTGCTCTTCCCCTCAGCAAGAGTGGGACATATCGGTCTTTGCCGTAACGAGGAGACCCTTGAGCCCTATGAGTATTACTGCAAGCTTCCGGACGGAATAGAGGACAAGCTTGTGCTCATAGTTGACCCCATGCTTGCCACCGGCGGAAGTGCTTGTGATGCCATTGAGCGAATCAAGGCACGCGGCGTCAAGAACATAAAGTTTATGTCCGTCATCGGTGCTCCCGAGGGTGTAGCAAGAGTTGCAGAGGCTCATCCCGATGTACACATCTTTGTATCTACCCTTGACAGATGCCTTAACGAGAACGGATATATCCTTCCCGGTCTCGGAGATGCCGGAGACAGACTTTTCGGAACAAAATAAGAAATTGACCGCTTGCCGTACGGCAAGCGGTCATATTACAGCTTGCTGACAAACCCTGTGCCAAAGCACAGGGTTTGTCAAATTAAACAAAGACTAAATCAAAAGTAAAAGGGGATGCGCGACCTGCGGGTCGCTTTTTGGACGAATAAGGGGATTTTCGCCCTCTGCCCTACTTCGTTTAGCGAAGTAGCGGCGACTCGGGACTCCGTCCTAAGACCCTGCGCCCTTTTAAAAAAGGTCGATCAAAACTTTTGTGCATTTTGTCAGCGCAAGACCTTTGTCAGCGGTCATATTAGTTAATCAAGGAATATAGGATTTGTCCATGCGCTTCTGCCGTAGGAATCGGTAACGCAGGCGCGGATGTAGAAATAGCTGTCATTAAGGTTAAACTCAGCCTCAGTGACACCGTTGGGATCACGGAATACCGATGTGGGATGGCGGTCTGCCATGAATTCGATTCTGTTTACCGTGTCGCAGACGATGTGAGCCTTGCCGTCCTCAACATAGAAATCGTAAATTGAGGGCCCGAAGGAGGAATAGAAGGCTCCGCTTGCAAGTGCATCGACAATGTCGCTTACGTTGTTGTCGGCGCCAACCATGACCCAGCTTCGGTCTGCCATGTTAAGCCTGTGGATGTCGTCAACGGCAACTCCCCAAAGACGCTTGCCCTGACCGAGGACTTCATCCCAGTAAGGGCAGTCGCGGTCCATGTTACAGCTGTGGACGCAGTCTGTGTTTCTGATCTCCATGGCAAAGTCGCCCTTCATATTCTCAAAGAGCCTTGCGGGAGTGGAGCTCCACTCGGGATGACAGTAGAAGGTGATGTTTCCCTTTTCATGGATCATGTCGAGATAGGGCTGATAGTCCTCGGCGCAGGTGATCTTACCTGTGGGAGAAAGATCATTTCCCGTTGGGATCCGCTCGCCCTGAGCAAATCCGTTGGTCTCGTCGTTTTTTCCGAGCAGGACTGTGTGATAGCAGCGGAAGCCGTGTCCAAGGCCGTCGTTAATATCAGCGCCTCCCTCCGCTGCGGGAATGACTGTGATGGGAAGATGGGGGACGGGGCTTTCGCGGTTGTAGCGGAAGTGGTCTGTGAGAGCGATGAAGTCAAAGCCGTCGCGGTAGTAGCGGCTGACCACCTCTTCGGCAGAGGAGTCACCGTCGGAACGGCTTGAGTGGCAATGTAGCGCACCCTTCAGGTGGCGCTTGCCGTTCATATTTTCAAAAGCAGCTTGACGAATTATCATAATGTTGACCTCCATTCAGCCTATGACTGTACAATACTTAATGAAACAAGCGCGTGTCTGCGAAGCAGACAAAAATCGGACTTTTGTATTTACGATAGTATGATACCATGGAGAAAACAGAATGTCAAGAGAGAAGAAATAAAACAGCTTACGTATTTTTTTATTTTATTTACGGATAAAATCATCTGTTTTTCCCTCTTGACACGGGAGTTTTACTGTGATATACTATTCCTATGGGACACGTCGCTTTAGACGTTCCGTGCCAGAGAGAGGCGGCGCTTTTTGCGTGCTGTGACCGCCTTCGCGGAAGCTTTTGCGGTACCACCCTGCCGACCTGTATTACTCGGCTAATATTCTAAATTAAGTTAAAAGCTCGGGTGGAACCGTGCGGATGAATAATCAGCACCCCGACAGAAGCATTACGCAGCTGTCTCTGGGTGCAAGCCCTCTGACAGGAGGGATTTTTTATTTCTCTCATTTTTATCCCACCTTTATAGGTAGAAAAGGAAGGTATCATCATGATCAAGGTACTTTTTAACGGCGCAGAGCTCTCCTTCGATGCTCCCGTAACTGTCTACGATGCTTGCGCAAGTGTCGCTCCCGTTTCCCGTGAGTTTATTGCCGCTAAGGTCAACGGCAACGTCGTCGGCATGACTCACCTTATCGAAGCCGATGCGGAGATCTCCCTTCTCAGCTTTGCTGATGCAGAGGGCGCAAAGGTCTTCCGCCACACAGCTTCTCACGTTCTCGCTGAGGCTGTAAAGACTCTCTACCCCACAGCTAAGCTCACTATCGGTCCCGCTATCGACGAGGGCTTCTACTACGACTTCGACATCACCCCCGCACTCACTCCCGATGATCTTCCCGCTATCGAAGCTGAGATGAAGAAGATCATCAAGGCTAACGCAAAGCTTGAAAGATTCACTCTCCCCCGAGAGGAAGCTATCGCTTTCATGGAAGAGCGTGACGAGCCCTACAAGGTAGAGCTTATCCGTGACCTTCCCGAGGATGCGGTCATCTCCTTCTATAAGCAGGGTGAGTTCGTTGACCTCTGCGCAGGTCCCCACCTCTTCTCCACAGGCGCTATCAAGGCGTTCAAGCTCACCTCATGTACAGGTGCTTACTGGAGAGGTGATTCCACAAAGAAGATGCTCTGCCGTGTTTACGGTACAGCCTTCCCGAATAAGGATGCTCTAAAGGCTCACCTTGAGCAGATCGAGGAAGCACGCAAGCGTGACCACAACAAGATCGGCCGCGAGCTCGGCTTCTTCACCACAGTCGACACCGTAGGTCAGGGACTTCCCATTATGCTTCCCAAGGGAAGCCGCGTTATCCAGCTTCTCCAGAGATGGATCGAGGATGAGGAACAGCGCCGCGGCTACCTCCTTACAAAGACTCCCCTTATGGGTAAGCGTGAGTTCTTCAAGATCTCCGGCCACTGGGATCACTACCTCGACGGTATGTTCGTCATCGGCGATCCTTACGACGAGACCAAGGAATGCTTCGCTCTCCGTCCTATGACCTGTCCCTTCCAGTATCAGGTATTCCTCAATAAGAAGCGCTCCTACAGAGAGCTTCCCATGAGACTTGGCGAGACCTCCACTCTCTTCCGCAACGAGGACTCCGGTGAGATGCACGGTCTTATCCGTGTCCGCCAGTTCACCATCTCTGAGGGACACCTCGTTCTCCGTCCCGATCAGCTTGCTGAGGAGTTCAAGGGCTGCCTTGAGCTTGCAAGATACTGCCTTGAGACTCTCGGTCTCTGGGAGGACTGCACATTCCGCTTCTCTCAGTGGGATCCCAACAATACGTCAAAGTACGAGGGTACTCCCGAGCAGTGGGACGAGGCTCAGGCTGTTATGGGCGAGCTTCTTGACGATCTTCTCGGCCGCGAGAACTACACCATCGGCATCGACGAGGCTGCCTTCTACGGACCGAAGCTTGACATCCAGTGCAAGAACGTGTTCGGTAAGGAGGACACTATCGTAACCATCCAGATAGATATGCTCCTTGCGAAGAAGTTCGGTATGGAGTATGTTGACCGCGACAATTCTATGACGACCCCCTATATCATCCACAGAACATCCATGGGATGCTATGAGCGTACACTTGCTCTTCTTCTTGAGAAGTACGCAGGCGCCCTTCCGCTGTGGCTGTCTCCGAATCAGGTCACGGTCATCCCCGTATCCACGGCGTTCAACGATTACGCAGACAAGGTCAGACAGACTCTTGCAGATGCGGGACTCCGCGTTGAGGCTGATCTTGGCACGGACACCATGAAGTACAAGATCCGCGCGGCTCAGCTTGAAAAGACTCCCTATATCGTTATCGTAGGCGAGAACGAGATGAACAGCGAATCTGTTTCCGTCCGCGCACGCGTCGAAGGCGAAGGCGGAGTAATGTCCCTTTGTGATTTCAAGGCAAAGCTCCTCTCTGAGGTCGCGGAAAAGAAGAGATAATTTTATTTCATGCGAAAAAGCAGGAGCTGAACATTATGGTCAGCTCCTGCTTTGGTATTTTTTGAATTTATTTAAGAAAGGCACGGTTTTACAAAATGAAAAGATTATTTGCGTTATTACTTGCCCTTGTTACCGTTATTTCTCTGTATTCATGCGCGAAGGGAGATTCGGAAAGGATCGATGCTGAGAGCAAGGCTGATACTACTGCCGAAAGCAATGAAGAGGTAAAGGATGTACATGGAGAGCTTGCCGAGAAGGCAGAAGATGAGCTTCCCGATATCATTCTTGAGGCTATCCGCGCATACCACGGCGTTGAGGTCGGCGGAGAGCTGACTGACGGTATGATCGAGTCCGTAGAGACCATTACTATCGAAAGCATTGGTGTAAAGGATGGCAAGCAGGTTATAGATGCCGCCATCAACGGAAGCGATTTTTACGCAATATGCATCGGCAAAGGATACATTCGCGTTGACAGATATGAAAAAAGCTACAGTGGGGCTTTAGAAGATATCAGTGATCGCTTTGAAGCGGATCCGGGGCTTGTGATAAACGGCATGAATGCGAATGACTTCGATTTTATGAAGTTAACGTTCATGTCTTATTATGAATACATAAATCCTGAAGCCCCCGGACTTACCGAGGAAGCCAAGCAGTCAATGCTCACGGCTTTTCCCATAACCAAGGAGGTGGGAGCGATCGTTGTTTTGGAGTCTGCTATTAGTGAACGAGAAAAAGAAATGCTGGCAGAGCACTTCGAAATGTTCTGCACCATAGATCATTTTGTGGGTGAGGACGGGCTTGATCTTTCATCCCTTGATCTGCTTCCGAATCTGGAGAAGGTCTCCTATGAACACATTCTTGATGTCAGAAACTGTCCCGTGACTGCGGAGCCCATAGAAATAATAGAATAATCGGCTATTATAGGTGCCGGCGAGAAGTTTAAATCTCGTTTGGAAAGCCGCGACTTTTATGCAACCATAGTTTGAATGGAGACTACTATGCTTGAGCTTAAATTCACATCTCCCCTTGATAAGTTTCTTTCATGTCACACCATGAAGGATGTGAAGGACTACGCCCCGTACCCAATCTTTTCGGGAGAGACATTTGCTGTTCACGCTGTTTTTTGTGACACGGATGCCTTTCTCAAAACAGGTGTGACCTTGACACTTTCCGCTGATTGTGGAAAAGCGCGCCTTTACAGAATAGACACAGTTCCCGTCCGCGTGCCCTGTTATCCCACATGGAACGACGATGACTATATGTCAAAGGAGCCGGGAGTATATCCCGATATTATGACGGAGATAAACGAGGACACTCTCCTTTTTGCTCCCCAGCGCGGGCTTACCATGCTTCGCATCGAGCTTTCCGACCTTTGCCCGGGTGAACACAGCCTTTCGCTGACTCTTTGCACCAAGGATGAGGAAGTGTCGCAGTCTGTCACGGAAAAGCTTGACTTCAAGGTGCTTGAAGCGGCTATTCCTCACCAAAAGACCTGCGTTATGCAGATACTTCACGCGGACTGCATTGCCGAGTATTACGGTGTACCTGCTCTGTCCGATGAGCATTTTGGTCTGCTTCGCCGATGGGTACGCACGGCTGTGGAAAACGGAATAAATGCGCTGTATACACCTGTGTTTACCCCTCCCCTTGACACCCGGGTGGGTGGAGAACGGCTTACGGTACAGCTTGTTGACGTGTTTTTAGAAAACGGCAGTTGGCACTTTGGCTTTGAAAAGCTTGACCGCTGGTGCGATATGGCTCTTGACGAGGGTGTTGAGTATTTCGAGATATCCCATCTGTTCACTCAGTGGGGAGCATACCACGCACCCAAGGTCATGGCAAGTGTGAACGGCGAGCAAAAGCGCGTATTCGGCTGGGAAACTGACTCGGGAAGCGCCGAGTACATTACCTTTTTGCGTTCCTTCCTTGAAGCATTCCTCGGACATATGAGAGATCGTGGGCTTGATCAAAGGTGCATATTCCACATTTCCGATGAGCCCTCCGATGAGCAGGAGGAAAGCTACCGCTCGGCTACCGAGGCGGTCAGCGATCTGCTTGACGGGTATATCGTGGCGGACGCCCTTTCGGATGTGAAGTTCTACACCAAGGGCATCTGCAAAAAGCCGATCCCGGGAACGGATCACGCAGGAGATTTTCTTCGCCATATACCGGAGGGACTTTGGGTGTACTATTGCTGCAGCCAAAGCTCGGAGGTGTCAAACAGGTATATCGCTATGCCGCTTTCACGTGTGCGTGTTATAGGATTCCAGATGTGGAAGGCGAGATGCACCGGCTTTTTGCACTGGGGATTTAACTTCTACAAGAGTCAGTATTCACGCTACAGCGTTGACCCATATACTGTAACTGACGGAGACTATTTTGCTCCTGCAGGGGATGCCTTCTCCGTATATCCCGGTGAAAACGGAGATGCTGTTCCGTCTCTGCGTCTGCGGGCATTTTACGAGGCACTTTGCGACATACGCGCACTTGAGGCGGCTGAGGCACGTTACGGACGGGAGGCTGTACTGCGCGTTATAGATGAAGGCATTGACGGAGGACTTGCCTTTGACCGTTACTTGCCCGGCAGGGAATACATTGAAAACGTAAGGCGCCGTATTGGCGAGATGATGAGCTGAACGATGATAATACCCCCCTTTGTTTAATACAAAGGGGGGGCAGTTTGCTGACAAAGGTTTCACGTTGTCAAAATGCCCAAAAGCTTTGATCGACCTTTCTCGAAAGGTCGCGGGTTTTTAGGGCAGAGCCCTGAATCGCGCCTCGCAAGGCGCGAAATACCCCTTATTCGTCCGAAAAGCGGTCCGCAGACCGCGCATCTCCTTTAACTTTAGATTTAGTTTTTGTTTAATTTGACAAACCCTGTGCTTTGGCACAGGGTTTGTCAGTAGTCTGACCCCCCTTTGTTTAATACAAAGGGGGGTATTTATCATACGTGAGTTTTTTCGGGGGTGGGAGCTTCGGTCGCTTTTCTTGCGGCTCCCGCAAGCATCAGCTTGATACGGTTCTGCTGGTTTACAACAGATGCACCCGTGTCATAGTCGATGGCGATTATGTTCATATTCGGTCTTGCCGCTTTCAGGGGCTTCATCATTCCCTTGCCGCAGATGTGGTTAGGCAGGCATCCGAAGGGCTGTGTGCAGACGATGTTCTCAGCACCGATCTCGTAAAGCTCCAGCATCTCTGCGGTAAGGAGCCAACCCTCACCCATTTTGACACCGCGGTTTATAAAGCCCTCGCAAAGAGAAACAGTGTGGTCAAAGGGAGTGATGGGACGGAAGGTGCCCTCCTCCTTCATAATGTCGATTATGTCACGCTGTTTCTTTAAGAGGAACTTGTAAATAGTCTCCCATACGGCACGCTTTGCTCTGCCGATGCCGTAAAGCTGTGTATCCACGATTCCGTTGTATACACAGTACATACAGAAGTCCGCAAGTCCGGGGATGACGACCTCGGCACCCTCGGAAACGAGGAAGCTTTCCAGATTGTTATTGCCGAGGGGAGAGAACTTTACAAATATCTCGCCCACTACGCCGACCTTGACCTTTTCACAGCGCCTCATGGGGATGGAGGCAAAATCGCGGACGATCTCTCGGTAGTTGTCGAGGACACGGGGATATTTTATGCTGTTTTTAGCCATATCGTCGGTGAGCCTTGCCGACCAGTATTCGCTTTTTGCCTCTGCATCTCCGCGGTATATCTCATAGGGCTTGGTCTGGTTGACCAGTGTCATGAGAAGGTCCCCGTAGAGCACGGCGTAAACCATGCGGTGGAGCTTGGGGAGGTCGATATTGAAGCCGGGGTGCTTTTCAAGCCCCGCCAGTCCGAAGGATATGACGGGCACGTGTCCGTAGCCTGCTCTTTCGAGAGCCTTGCGGAGAAGCGATACGTAGTTTGAGGCACGGCAACCGCCTCCCGTCTGGAACAGCACGAGAGCTGTTCGGTCGGGGTCGTACTTTCCGCTCTTTATGGCGTGAAGAAACTGTCCGATAACGAGGATGGCGGGATAGCAGGTATCATTGTGTACGTATTTAAGTCCCGTTTCGCCGATCTCGGGGCCTGTGGTCTCAAGAAGCTCGGCATCGTAGCCGTAGTTGCGAAGAACGCGGACAATGAGTCGGAAGTGTACGGGAAGCATATTGGGAATAAGGATCTTGTAATCCTTTTTCATTTCTTTGGTGAAGGGTATATAGGTCTGTGCCATTTGTGACCTTCCTTTCTGTGTTTCGCACGCCGTAGGCGTATATCGCATTTGCCTGAGAAAAACATATCACATTCAGCGAAGCTGAATATATCGCATTTTGCTTCAGCGAAAATATTTATTCTTTCTCGTCAAGAGCTGCAAGGAGGCTCCTGAGACGGATGCGGACGGCACCGAGATTCGTGATCTCATCGATCTTGATCTGCGTGCAGTATTTTCCGCCATCCTCAAGTATGCGTCTTACCTCGTCGGTGGTGATGGCGTCCACTCCGCAGCCGAAGGAGACGAGCTGTACGAGCTCTGCTCTCGGATGCGAGACTGCAAATGCGGCGGCACGGTAAAGCCTTGCGTGGTATGTCCACTGATTGAGGACCCTTGTGTCGGGAGTCTTTGCAAGGTGGGCGATGCTGTCCTCACTGACTACCGTAAAGCCGAGAGATGCCGCCAGCTTGTCTATGCCGTGGCAGATCTCCTCGTCGATGTGATAGGGTCTGCCTGAGAGGATCATAATGCGTCTGTTGTAGCGCTTTGCGTGGTCGAGAGCGCGCTCTCCCATCCTGCGTATCTTCGCCATATACTCATCATACTCGGCAAAGCCTGCGTTGACGGCACGTCTTGCCTCACGGAAGGATATGGGATAGCCAAGCTCGGTAATGTACCGTTCAAGCTCGCGGGCAAGCTCGAGCTTTTTGTTGATATTGAGATAGGGGAAGAAGAACCTTGACTTGCCCATTTCCTCAAGATTTCCGTTAAGAAGCTCTGAGTAGTAGGCGACTACAGGGCAGTTGTAGTGGTTTACCGAGCCCTTCTCCTTTACGTTATATGTAAGGCTGGGGTAGAAGATGATGTCGCAGCCGTCGTCTATAAGCTCCTGTACGTGTCCGTGCATCAGCTTTGCGGGGTAGCAGGCCGTGTCGGAGGGGATGGTGAACTGACCCTTCTCATAGGTGGAGCGGCGGGACATTTCGGAAAATCTCACGTTAAATCCGAGGGATTTCCATATGCCGTGCCACAGGGGAGCTGTCTCATAGATGCCGAGAGCCAGTGGGATTCCCACAACGGCACGTCCGCCTGACACGGGATCATCCTTGGTCATGGATGTGAGAAGATTGCGCTTATAATCGTAAAGATTATACTTGTGCTCCTTGTACTCGCCGTCTGTATGGAGAGGTCTTTCACAGCGGTTTCCGGAGATGAAGCGTCTGCCTCCCGAGAAGGTGTTGACGGTGAGTCTGCAGTTATTGGCACAGCCCTTGCAGGTAGCTGCCTTCGCCTTGTGCTCAAAGGTGGCAAGCTCTTCGGCAGACATCAGCGATGAGCTCCTCAGCTTCATTGAACGGAGCGCGGCGCCGTATGCACCCATAAGTCCTGCGATGGCGGGACGGACAACATCGCATCCAAGCTCTCGCTCAAAGGCGCGCAGGACGGCATCGCTCATGAAGGTGCCTCCCTGAACTACCACGCGGCTTCCGAGCTCCTCGGGGCTTGATGCGCGGATGACCTTATAGATGGCGTTCTTGACGACGCTTATTGAAAGACCTGCTGAGATATCCTCGGCTGTAGCGCCGTCCTTCTGGGACTGCTTTACGGAGGAGTTCATGAACACTGTACAGCGGCTTCCGAGGTTTACGGGATTTTTGGCGTACCTTGCAAGGGCGGCAAACTCCTCGGAGGTGTAGCCCATGCTCTTTGCAAAGGTCTCGATAAATGAGCCGCATCCGGATGAGCACGCCTCGTTAAGCATGATGCTGTCTATGGCACCGTTCTTGATGCGGAAGCACTTGATATCCTGTCCGCCGATATCGAGGATGAAGTCAACGTCGGGCATGAAGTGACGTGCGGCGGTGTAATGTGCAACCGTCTCAACGAGACCGATGTCAACTCCGAAGGCGTTTTTGATAAGCTCCTCGCCATAGCCTGTAACGGCACTTCCGCGGATGGTTATGCGGTCTGCACAGAGCTCTCGGATGTATTTGAGCTGCTCGCGGACTACCTCAACGGGGTTTCCCTTGTTTGACGAATAGTAGCTGTAGAGTATCTCACAGTCGCTTGAAAGGAGCACGAGCTTTGTGGTGGTGCTTCCGCAGTCGATACCCACGAAGGCATCGCCCGTGTATGCTGCGGGGTCAATATTTGCAACGGTAGCCTTCGCATGGCGTGCGCGGAAGGCTTCGTAATCGGCTTCGCTGTCGAAAAGGGGAGAAAGGGCGGCAGACGAGCTCTTTACCGTAGGCGCAAGGCTGATCTTTTCCTCAAGCTCGGAAAGGGAAGTGGTGATGCCTGCATTTTCTGCAAAAAACGCGCTTCCGAGGGCGACGGAGCATCTTGCATATTCGGGGAGGACGGCACAGCTCTCGTCGAGACCCAGCGTCTCGCGGAAGCGAAGGTGAAGTCCCTCACAGAAGGAGAGGGGACCGCCGAGGAACAGCACGTGACCGCCGATACGGCGACCCTGAGCAAGACCTGCTATGGTCTGGTTGACCACTGCCTGATAGATGCTTGCGGCAATATCCTCGTGGCGTGCTCCCTGATTGAGCAGGGGCTGAATATCCGTTTTTGCGAAAACTCCGCAACGGGAAGCGATGGGGTAGATGCGGCGGGCGCTGAGGCTGAGACTGTCGAGCTCGTCTGCGGTGATACCGAGAAGAGTTGCCATCTGGTCGATGAAGGCACCGGTGCCTCCGGCGCAGGTACCGTTCATTCTCTCGTCGATTCCGGAACCGAAGAAGATGATCTTTGCATCCTCGCCGCCAAGCTCGATGACGGCTTCGGTCTCGGGATGGAGACGGCGAACGAGCTCGGTGGTTGCGGCAACCTCCTGGACGAAGGGGATCCCTGCCGCCTCAGCGACACCGAGACCTGCAGAGCCGGAGATCGCGGCATTTATCTGTATATCTCCGAGAGTGCGGCGAAGCTCTGCAAGCATTTCAACTGTCTTTTGGCGCACGCGTGCCATGTGACGCTCATAGCAAGAGTAAATGATCTTGCCTTCGCTGTAAGCGACAAGCTTGGCGGTGGTGCTTCCTATATCTATTCCGAGTGTTATCATAATGCTATATCTCTTTCTTTATTACAGTACGGTGCTTTTTTCACAAAGCGCGTCTTCGCGGATGCGTTCCATTATGCGGACGTACTCCTTGGCGTCGGTCTCTCCAAGGTGCATGAGCAGATCGGCAAGAGAGTCTGTCAGCTCCTTTTTCTTTGCGTCCACAAGAGCTCTGCCCTTGTCTGTGATATATATGCGCAGGCGTCTTTTGTCGCGCTCATCTGTCTGTCGGAGGACGAGCTCCTTCTTTGTGAGGCTTGCGATCGCCGCTGAGATACGGGGAGTTGTCATGCTGCTGAGCTCGCAGATATCGGTGGGAGAAATGCCGTCACCCTTATCCGAAAGCAAGGATAATATCCTCATTTCACCGTGGGTGAAGTCCTCGGTGCTTCGCTGGTGCTTTGCGTCAGCTGAAGCGCACAGACACTTTAAAAGCTCGGTGGCAAGAAAGGTATAGTTTACCATATTGACCTCTTGATGTATTATTTTTTTGTGCTGCTTCTTTCAGTGCACAAAAATAGTCCGTCGAAGGCGGACCGGAGACTTACACTAATACTGTTAAACATTATACACTTAACATTGTTAAAAGTCAACGTTTGAAATGATAATATTATGTGAACGTAAAAGGCATATTTTTGTGTATATTTGTATGTGTGCAAAGTCCTGCAGCTCGTGCGTGCCGTGTGCTTTGGCTTTCTATTGCTTTCGGAGAATTTACACACAACGTTCACCTGCATACTATTGACTTGTCGCGGATAGCTGTGATATAATAAGTAAAATAGGTTTGGTATGTCTGCACATTGACTTGGCGGTGCTGCATATTTTGACAGTGTATCGGAGACGGTCATTATGGAGAAAAATAAGATAAGAGTAACCGTTTGGTATGAGTTCAGACAGGAAAAATACAGACCTGAGGTGGCAGCTCCCGTAAGTACCGCCTTTGAGCGTCCCGAAGGATGCCCCTTTTCGGGACCCATTGTTTAAAGAACTTACAGCCTGTCTATGGCTTTCAAGAAAGGAAAAATCATTATGAAGAAGATCAGAGTTACAATTTGGAACGAATTTAAGCACGAAAAGAACAATCCCGACGTTGCGGCGATCTATCCCAAGGGAATCCACGGCTGCATCGGTGATTTCCTCAGCGAGTGCGATGACGTTGAAGTACGCCTTGCCTGCCTTGACGATCCCGATCACGGTATTCCCAACGAGGTTCTCGACAATACAGACGTTCTTATCTGGTGGGGACACTGCTATCACGATGCAGTAAGCGACGAGAGAGTTGAGTATGTTCGCCAGAGAGTATACGACGGCATGGGCTTTATCGCCTGCCACTCTGCTCACCACTCCAAGCCCTTCAAGCGCATCGTCGGTACTACAGGTAACCTTTCATGGGGTGATGAGTTCCATGAGATCCTTTGGAACCTTAAGCCTTCTCATCCCATCGCCGCAGGTATTCCCGATAAGTTCGAGCTTGAGAGCGAGGAGCTTTACGCTGAGCCCTTCTACATTCCCAATCCCGACGATCTTATCTTCGGCGCATGGTACACATCAGGTCACATCTTCCGCGCAGGCGCTACATTTACCCGCGGTCTCGGCAAGATCTTCTACTTCCAGCCCGGTCACGAGACCTGCCGTTCCTTCTACGACAAGAACGTTCAGCGCGTACTGAAGAACGCTGTTCACTGGTGCGCTCCAAATGAGGTCGGCTACGAGTTCTCCAACGACTGCCCCTACATCAAGCCTATTGTCTGATATGTCATCCATAGATAAGATGGATAAGATAGAAAAGCTTCCGACCGCGGGAGAGCCGGTGCGTCTGAGGATCGAGTCTGTCACGTATCAGGGAGTTCCCGAGGGACTTATCCCGGAAAGCGACGTTGTTTACGAGGAGGGCGAAAGTGAATTTCCCGTGGACATTGAGGACGCGGCTCTCAGAGCCATGAGTGCGGAGGCGGGAGATGCAGGACCCATGCGCACGGAGCTCGTTACCGAGGGAAGGTACAGCTTTTCAGCGTGACGTATTACCGTGACATACGACGAGAGCGAGCTTCTTGAGGTGCCCGGCACGCTTACTCAGATCACCTTCCGCAAGGATGAGCCGGGGCTTGTTGCCATCGTTCGCTCGGGCACTGTCAGCAGTATGTTCGTTCTGGAGGAAGGGCGTCACCATACCTGCGAGTACAACGTTGGGTTTATGAGGATACCCATGTGCTTTTACGCCAAGCGCGTGAGGAACACCGTTTCTAAGGGTAAAGGTGTCATTGAGCTTGATTACTCTGTTGAGATGAACGGTGCCGAAACACAGCGCACAAAAATGAAGATCACCTTGGGCTGATCGCACCTTCGGGTGGAATACAAAATAAATAATAAGGAATATGCCATGTTAGCTTCGATTTTCAACGGTTTTTACACATACGGTCTTGATGAGCTTGTCCCGTTCTTCACAAGGATAGCCGTGATCGTAATAGTAGCGGCGGTGCTCTACGATTATTTCCGTCGCCGGCTTGCCGCGCAGATAATCAGCGTGCTGAATTCCTCGGGGGCTGTGTCTGCCGAAACGGCAAAGAGCGCCGAAGAGCTTGAAAAGCTCAGCACAGGCATGAAAAGGAAATGCCGTTTGATGCTACGGGACACCTCGCCTCTTCGCAGATATGTTATGAAGACTGAGACAGCTTCGGGTGCGGCATGGTATATCCCGCCTGCAGAGAAGACTGACGAGGAGGGCATTGAGGCGATCGCAAAGTCTCAGAGGCGCCTTCCCGCGTCTCTTCGCGGCGGAGCTGAGCGTTCCGTGGTCAAAATGGTCATCGGAATCGTGCTCCTTATTGTTGCGGGAGAGCTGTTTATAAGATTTTTCCCTGTGCTTTATGCACATTTTATCGAGAACTCAAAGAATCTGTTCTCATGATCACTGTGATGTAAATTTGAAAGCGGTCCGACTTGCAAGGTCGGCGTGTGGGGGTCAAAATGGATATGCAATCATACAGAACAAGAAGGCGCATGAGCTTCCCTAAGCTTATGGCGATCATAATAGCCTCTGCCGCGGCGCTTCTCGTTATAGCGGTGCTTGTGGCGTACTTCTGCGGTGTGAGATATATCACATCGGAGACAGGTGATGGGCTCAAGGTGCGCTTTTTCGGTATCGTCGATTCCGAGGGAGACCCGAAGTCGGGAATGATAAGCTATTCTGACGGCAAGAGCGCCAAGGTGACGGAGGACGGAGGTCTTTCCTACTCATCGGGAGACACCTACACCGGAGAGCTTCAGGGGATGCTGAAGCACGGCACGGGCAAGCTCGTTTGTGCAAACGGAGACGTGTACGAGGGTCAGTTTGAAAGTGACGTGATCCACGGGAAAGGTGTGCTCACGGCCTCCGGAGACAAATACGAGGGTACCTTTGTAAACGGTAAGTTTGACGGAGAGGGAGTATATACCTCGGGCACGGGAGATGTGTACACGGGTAGCTTCAAGGAAGGCAAGCGTCACGGAAGCGGCAGCATGGTCTACTCCAACGGTGACAAATTTACCGGCACTTATACAGAGAACATGAAGAACGGCGAGGGCTCTTACGAATGGGCATCCGGTGACAGCTACACAGGCTCCTACGTAAATGATGTCCGCGAGGGCTACGGTACCTACACGTGGGCAAACGGCGAGAGCTATACCGGCGAATGGAAGGACAACTATATGAACGGCGAGGGCACATTTACATGGCCTTCGGGACGTGTATATACCGGACATTTCGAGAACGGAGTTATCGTTCGTACAGAGGATTCTGCGCCTGAAAGCGGAGATGCTGAGGTGTCGGCTCCCATTGAAGGCTGAACAAAGTAACAAAGAGGCTTTCCTTTGCTCCTTTTCGGGGACGGAAAGCCTCTTCTATTTTTAAAACCGAATAAGAGCTGCCGCTTAGCTTGGCAGAGCCGGATTCAGATGCTTATAAATCAGCTTCACGGCAGTTCGGCTCGTTGCAGGCGAATTTTGTTATTTTCCGAAAACAAAAAAGCACCCGCTGTTGGCAGGGTAGCGGATGCAAATCGAACACGTTTTGAAAATACCGCAAAAGGCGGGCGGGATTTGAAAAACAAAAAAGCACCCGCTGTTGGCGGGGTAGCGGATGCAAATCGAACACGTTTTGCAGATCCCACCCAAAGGCGGGCGGGATTTGTAAAACAAAAAAGCACCCGCTGTTGCGGGCACCCTTTATTGTGTTGGCATCTACCTATCTTCCCGGCACGTCGCCATGCAAGTATTGTCGGCACGACAGAGCTTAACTTCTGTGTTCGGAATGGGAACAGGTGGACCCTCTGCGTTAATAACACCAACTATTCGCTTTCTCTCGGAGTGCTCTCCTTGAGTGCTCATTTATTATACTGCAAAACTGTCTATTTGTCAACACCGCAAAATATACAAAAATTCTGCAAATGTTACGCGCGTACTTGTCGAAATGTGACACACCGGTGTCTGAGTGGAACTTTGTTGCAAAAAAACACTAATGAAATCCGAATTTTTAAGGATTATCATTACTTTTTTTGAATTTACATATTGCATACGCGTATACATTGTGCTATAATATCCCCCGCGGACAAATAGCCGCTACATTTTTATTATTTTTAAGGGAGGGTTGAGTTTCAAATGAGGTACGTCTGTATAATTTGCGGATATACGTACGATGAGGAAGTCGGTGACGTTGACAACGGCATCGAGCCCGGAACGCTGTGGGATGATCTTGCAGACGATTTCGAGTGTCCCGAGTGCGGCGTCAGCAAAGACGAGTTTGAAAGCGACACTTATTGAATAAGCCCAACTGATGATAAAAAACAAAGCTGCAAAAAGCAGCTTTGTTTTATGATAGTCGGTATCTTTCCACCGTTTAGCGGTGGCTTTTTTATTAGTAGTTCTCAGCGTGTAATTCGAAATAGCTTCTGGGGTGATCGCAAACAGGGCAGACCTCAGGTGCGGCTGTGCCGACCATGATGTGTCCGCAGTTGCGGCACTCCCATACCTTGACCTCGCTCTTTGCGAATACAGCGGCGGTCTCTACGTTCTTGAGAAGAGCTCTGTATCTTTCCTCGTGGTGCTTCTCGATGGCAGCAACCATGCGGAACTTCTCAGCAAGCTCATGGAAGCCTTCCTCGTCAGCGGTCTTTGCAAAGCCGTCGTACATATCTGTCCACTCGTAGTTCTCACCGTCAGCGGCGTGAGCAAGGTTCTCGGCGGTGTCGCCGATGCCTGCAAGCTCCTTGAACCACAGCTTTGCGTGCTCCTTCTCGTTGTCAGCGGTCTTTAAGAAGAGAGCGGCGATCTGCTCAAAGCCTTCCTTCTTTGCCTTGGATGCAAAGTAGGTGTACTTGTTTCTTGCCTGAGACTCGCCTGCGAAGGCAGCCTCAAGGTTTTTCTCGGTCTGTGTACCTGCGTACTTAGTCTTTTTTGCTTCGGGAGCGCTCTCAAGAACTACGAGCTTGTCACCGCTAAGACCGCATCTGGGGCATACAGCCTTCTCACCGTCAGCGACCTCGAAGATCTCACCGCACATTTTGCACATATACTTTGTCATTTTTATTCCCTCCGTTTAATCCGAATCAAGTCGGTGTTTAACTGTGATATATCAATTAAAGTATAACACAACTTAGAGGCTTTGTAAAGCAAATTTTTTCTTTTTGCTTGCGAAGATATACGTTTTTTTGATATAATGTAAGCTGTAATAAAAAATTTTGGAGCAGACATGAGAACAGATCATCTTGCCCGCCTTAGAAACGGTGAAAGGCTTTCCCTTAAAGACAGAATATCGCTTATCGTGACACTCAGCTTTCCTGCGATCATGGCGCAGATCTCGTCTATTATAATGCAGTATATAGACACCTCCATGGTAGGACGGCTTGGACCTGCCGAAAGCGCTTCCATAGGACTTGTGGCATCGAGCACATGGCTTATGAACGGACTTCTCTCGGCGGCTGTGACATGCTTTACTGTGCAGGCGGCGCAGAAGATAGGCGCAGGGCGTGACAGGGAAGCGCGGGACATAATGAAGCACGGGCTTGTCTTTTCCATGCTTATTGCGGTCGCGCTTGCCGCTGTGGGAGCCGGCGTGTCAGGTGTCCTGCCCGCATTTCTCGGAGGCGGTGCCGACATTCGCGCTGATTCAAGTGCATACTATCTTATATTTTCTCTTTCGCTTCCTGCTGTGCAGCTTTGCGCTTTTTCGGGAGGAATGCTGCAAGCAAGCGGAAATATGCGTCTTCCCGGTATGCTTAATGTGATGATGTGTGCGCTGGATGTGGTGTTCAACTATTTCTTTATCTTTCCGAGCAATGACCTGCTTGGAATCACTCTCCCCGGTGCGGGACTTGGTGTTGCGGGAGCATCTCTCGGCACTGCCATGTCGCAGGTCGTGACTGCGGCGGTCATGGCATACTGCCTCCTTCGCAGATCGCCTGTAATGGGTCTGAGACGCGGTGAACGGTGCCGAATGAACACGGGATATATACGGCTTGGCATACGCATCGGAGTGCCTGTGGCGATGGAGCAGAGCGTTATGTGCGCCGCCTATATAGCTGCAACGAAAATAGTATCGCCTCTCGGAAACACATCCATTGCGGCGAATTCATTTGCGGTAACAGCGGAGAGTCTTTGCTATATGCCCGGGTATGGCATCGGAGCTGCTGCGGCGACGCTTATAGGGCAGAGCATCGGAGCACGCAGGAGGGACATGACGCGCCGACTGGGCTGGCTGTGCACCTTGTTCGGGATGGCTGTGATGACGCTTTCGGGAGCGCTTATGTTCTTCGCGGCGCCGTATATGATCGGATTTTTGAGCCCCGACGCGGCTGTGGTGGAGCTTGGTACGAGGGTACTGCGGCTTGAAGCCTTTGCTGAGCCCATGTACGCCGCATCTATTGTGGCATCGGGAGTTTTCCGCGGTGCGGGTGACACCATGGCATCGGGAATTATGAATCTTGTAAGTATGTGGGCTGTGCGTATACCTCTGTCCGCGATCCTTGCGCCGCGGTTTGGACTTATGGGTGTATGGGTAGCCATGTGTATTGAGCTATGCTTCCGCGGGGTAATATTCCTTGTAAGGCTTGCGGGAAAACGATGGGATAAAAAGAGCCTTAACTGAAAAACAGCCTCTCACGTAGAGAGGCTCAGACCGCTGACAAAGGTCTTGCGCTGACAAAATGCACAAAAGTTTTGATCGACCTTTTTTAAAAGGGCGCAGGGTCTTGGGGCAGCGCCCCGAGTCGCACTCCGCAGAGTGCGAAATCCCCCTTATTCGTCCAAAAAGCGACCC
>JAFUPK010000002.1 GCA_017481265.1 Clostridia bacterium | reverse complement strand
TTCAGCCTACGGCTGCACAAAAAAATAATGAAACAAACACGTGTCTGCGCAGCAGACAAAAATCGGACTTTTGATTTTTAGTGTTTGTTTGCGCGTGAAATCGCTGTAGTTTCAGTTAAAACTATTTGAACTTTCACGCTATACTCCTTAATTCATCGCTTCTTCGACAGCGGAATTTTCACCTGTAAGTCTTATTTTGACTACTTTTTGTTCGGCTGCATCAAGTTTGTTGTTGCAGAACTTTACAAGAGCAATGCCCTCTTCGAAGAGAGAAAGCGAATCATCAAGCGGAACATTGCCGGATTCCAATAAATGTACTGTTTCCTCAAGTCGCGCAAGTGCTGCTTCGAATGTAAGATTTTCAATTTGTTCTTTTGTCATATTTGAGTTATTCTTTGCATATTGCAGGAGGATGGGGTGTAAATTTGCACGTAGCAACCCTCATTCACCAAATTAAGATTCCTTATTTATCTCGATAACTGTAGCGCTGGCCGAACCGTCGGATGTCTTAAAGTTTATATTCATGCCGACCGATAGCTGATCCACGGATTTAACAAGCTCTTTATTCTCTTTATAGACAGCGCTGTAACCGCGAGCGATGACTGACAGAGGATTAAGTGCTTCCAGCTTTCCTGCAATGATCCCAAGAGAGAGCTTGGCGCGATTGACAGCATTTGCTTCAGCTGACTGCATCCTCTCTGCCAGAAGAACGGTTGCCATACGTTTATCATCTATCATTACCCTGGGTGATGTTAGCGTGCGTGAAGCAGACAAATATGAAAGCTTCTCACGATGACGCGTAATTATACGCTCGATAGACATCGCCTCATGTTTTATAACGTTGTTGAATTTTGTTTTTAGCTCAAGAGTGTCGGGAACAGCGATTTCTGCGGCAGCAGAAGGGGTCGGTGCTCTTCTGTCAGCTACAAAATCACATATAGTAAAGTCAGTTTCGTGACCGACAGCGGAGATCACGGGAATATTAGACATTGCTACTGCATAAGCGAGCTTTTCGTCATTAAAAGCCCAAAGATCCTCGATCGATCCGCCGCCTCTGCCAATGATGATGACATCTGCCGCTGAATTGTTATTAAAATATTCGAGCCCGCGGATAAGATCAGGTGCAGCTCCGGGGCCTTGCACAAGTGCGGGATATAAGATGATCTTTGCGTAAGGAAATCTTCTGCCCGTTACATTGATCATGTCACGTATTGCAGCTCCCGTGGGTGAGGTTATTATACCTATGCGAGAGGGGATTTTCGGGAGTGCTTTTTTTCGTTTTGGATCAAAAAGTCCTGCACCTTCAAGTTTACGCTTTAGCTGTTCATACGCAATGTAAAGAGCTCCGATGCCGTCAGGCTCCATTGAATCTGCATAAAGTTGATATTGGCCGTCGCGGACAAAAGAGCTTATCCTTCCGTGAGCGATGACCTTCATACCATTTTCGGGAATAAAAGGGAGACTTCCTGCGCTTGAACGGAACATTACGGCGCGCAAGACTCCACCTTCATCCTTGAGAGAAAAATAAAGGTGACCTGTGGAATGGCTTTTAAAATTTGATATTTCGCCTTTTACATATACGTTTTGCAGAGCTCTGTCGTTGTCAAATACGCCCTTTATATAATTGTTGAGCTCCGTTACGGTTAAAGCATTGTGAGTATTATCTGCGGACATGGTTATCCTCACTTGAGTTAGTTTATATTATGAAGTCGTGAAGCCATCAGCGCAATTCCCGAGGCATTATCTGACGAAAATTCGGGAGAGGAAAAGTAACCGAGATGACCTATGAGTCCCTTGATGTACTTTGAACTCATAACTCCGCCTGCAAAAACCACCGGTAGTTTTCCGTGAACTTCAAACGCATTCGCTAAAAGCTTTTCAATCGATCTTGCGATATAAGTAAGTACAAAAGCCGATACCTCAGAGACGCTTTTACCGCCTTGAATCAACGTTTCTGCTTTATTTTCGAGCCCTGAAAGATTGAAGTTTGTTCCTTTGACAGATAGTTTTCCTACCGATACTTTACCATTATGTTCAAGTGCACTTCGGTCAAGCTCCGGACCGCACGGGAATGAAAAACCAAGTCTAATTCCGGTTCTGTCAATGATCTGTCCCGCATTTGCATCGGCAGTACCGCCTATTCTTTCGGCTGAAAATATATACCTGTCATCAGGTTTTACATAAAGAAGATCAGTTGTGCCGCCCGAAACGTGCAGAGCGAGATGCTCTCTGCATATTACCGTCTCAACGGGAATTCCCGAATTAGCGCAGGCAGACGATGCAGCAGCCATTATGTGCCCCAGTTGGTGTGAGCTTTTGTAAAGCGGTATGTCAAGAATAGCACAGACACATTCTGCAACAGCCTGACCGACGAGAAAGCACGGCATGTAAGAACCGTCAATTGACCTTGGGGTCGCAGAAACTGCCGCCGCTACTATTTTTCCGTTTGTGCAGTTGGCGCGGATGATACTGCGAAGCTTATCGGCGATAAGCGGAAGGTTCTTGACATGAGCAAATACAGCGTCACTTTGTCTGAGCCCTCGCGCCCCTTCGGCTACCGGAAGCAAGCATTTCAAATTGGCAAGTATATTTCCGCTACTGTTGCAAAGAGCAACAGATGTTGTGTAATTACTGGTGTCGAAGCCTAAATACAGTTCTTCCATGATAGATCAAAGCTTACCCTGTTGACGCGCAATTCTGTTAAGTATACCGTTTATAAACGCAGGTTCCTGATCGTCACCGAATTTTTTGGCAAGCTCGACAGCCTCGCTGATGGCGACCTTAGGCGGCAGCTCTGTGCAAAGCAGCTCATAGATTCCAAGGCGGAGAATAGATCTTGTAACACCGGACATTCTGTCTGTGCTCCAGTTTTTAGAATCTGCCTCAATTAAATTATCTGCCTCGGAGATATAGGAATATGCACCGCAAAGAGTATTACGAAGGTATCCTTCGCCGGGCATAGTATCATTTTCGTCGAAAAAAGATGCAAAGCTGTCATCGACGGAACGGTCTTTGTTAAAATCAAGGGAAAAGAGCATCTGGAATACTCTTTCACGTCGTTCGTTTTTTGTATTTCCGAATTCGGTCATATCATTAAACCTTTCGTTTGTAAAGTCAGCTGTAATTATGTAAGCTGCTGTGTAAAACAGCTTAATCACTTATAATTATACATCATTATTCAGTTTTTGTCAACTGAAATAAAGGAATATAAGCTAAGTATCCGGCTAAAAAAGCATACAAAAAAGCCGATATTACTCGGCTTTTTCGATTTATCTTTCGTTGATGGGAATATACTCTCTTTGTGCTGTGATCTCCTTGTATGCGGGACGGATGATCTTACTTGCGTTGGCAAGCTCTTCAAGTCTGTGAGCACTCCAACCGGCGACTCGTGCGATTGCAAAGAGAGGCGTGTAAAGCTCATGAGGAAGGTTAAGCATATCGTAAGCGAATCCGCTGTAGAAGTCCACGTTGACAGATACACCCTTGTACATACGTCGCTTTTCCGCAATGACTTGCGGTGCAAGTCTCTCGACTGACTTATAAAGCTCAAATTCCTCTTCTCTTCCCTTTTCAACAGCAAGCTTTGAGACGATACCTCTAAGAATGCGTGATCTGGGATCGGATACCGAATATACCGCATGACCTACTCCGTAGACGAGTCCGGAACGGTCAAAGGCTTCTTTTGCAAGTATCTTAGCGAGATATGCAGATATTTCCTCATCATCCTTGAAGTCTCGGATGTTTGCCTTGATATCCTCGAACATTCTTACGACCTTGATGTTTGCTCCGCCGTGCTTCGGTCCTTTAAGGGAACCGAGAGCGGCTGAGATAGCTGAATAAGTGTCTGTGCCCGAAGATGATACAACTCTTGTAGTGAAGGTGGAATTGTTACCGCCACCGTGCTCAGCATGAAGGATGAGTGCTATATCAAGTACAGCAGATTCAAGCGAGGTGAATGAACTGTCGGGTCTGAGCAGGTGCAGAATATTTTCTGCGGTTGAATATTTGGGGTCCGGTGCGTGGATAAAGAGACTGTTGCCATTATGATAGTGTTCATAAGCATGGTAACCGTATACGGAAAGAAGGGGGAAAACAGATATTAGCTGCAGAGACTGACGAAGAACATTGGGAATCGAAGTATCGTCGGGTGTCTCGTCATAGGAATATAAGGTGAGAACGCTTCTTGAAAGAGCATTCATCATATCGGTGCTGGGGGCCTTCATAATAACGTCGCGAACGAATGAAGGCGGCAAGGAACGGTAGCTGCCAAGGAGCTTTTTAAATGACTTTAGCTGTGCTTTGTCGGGAAGCTGTCCGAACAAAAGCAGATAGATGACCTCTTCAAAGCCTGCTCTGCCCTCGTTTAAGCAAGCTGCAGTAATATCATTGACATTGACTCCGCGATAGTAAAGCTGACCGTCACACGGCACAACAACTCCGTCTTTTTCTATTCTTGCTGTAACTTCGGAAATTCCGGTAAGTCCGGCAAGAACACCGTTTCCGTGAATATCACGAAGGCCGCGTTTAACGTCATATTTACCGTAAAGAGTAGGATCAATAGCAGAATTATCCTTTACAAGCCCTGCCAGCTCATAAATTTCTTCCGTTATTTCAGAATAGTTTCTTGTTTCTTGTGCGTTCATAGCGTCCTCCGATCCGAGAAATAAAGATTAACATCATATATTATACTATATTAAAGATTGACGGTCAATAGCTTTTTAATATTTTTTCTGAAAAATATTAATTATTTGCAAGTTTGAGAGGACGATTATTCATATTTTAATGTAAAACTCCATCAAACGATAGCATAATACGAATTTTCAAAAAATAAAAATGCAATTACCGCATAACTATTGAATTCCTACAAAAATTGTGGTATATTATTGTTGAACAATTGAAAGAGAGGTGATTCTTATGATGATATCAACAAAGGGCAGGTATGCTCTGAGAATACTCTATGATCTCGCAAAAATGGATAAAGATGAATATGCTTCAGTAAAGGATATTTCAGACGTGCAACAGATATCACTGAAATATCTTGAATCCATAACTGCCGCCCTGTATAAAGCGGGCTTTGTTGAAAGCAGGCGCGGCCGCAGCGGAGGCTACAGACTGTCTAAATCTCCCACTGAAATTACGCTTTATGATATTTTTGAGGTGATGGAGGGATCGGTTTCTGTGGTTTCATGTCTCGATCATGAAGGTATTCTCTGCGGTCGTTCCGAACACTGTGCAGGTTATCCTTTGTGGGGCAGGCTTCAAGAGATCATTGATGATTATTTGACTAAAGTCACTCTCGATGATCTTGTCAAAGGAGATCTCAAATAACTATTCTGAAAGAGGCAAAGCTTTGAGTATTTACATGGACAACGCCGCTACAACGCATTTAAGCGATGCGGCCTATAGAGTTTATATTGATGCTTTACACAATTGCAACGGAAACGCTTCAAGCGCACATTCCGACGGATTCGCAGCCTTCTGTGCGTTAAGCGATGCAAGAGAACGTATTTCCTCGATGTTATCATGTCATCCGGAGCAGATCATATTCACTTCAGGCGGCTCAGACAGTGATAATCTCGCTATTATGTCTTGCGCAGCTTACGGAGAAAAATGCGGCAAACGGCATATTGTAGCAAGCTCAATAGAGCATCATGCTGTTCTTGAACCGTTAAGATATCTCGAATCAAACGGTTTTTCTGTATCGTACGTAGTGCCGCGGGAAGATGGCATTGTGGATGTAAATGACGTAATCAGCAGTATAAGAGAGGATACTGCATTTATTACCGTTATGTATGCAAATAATGAGATCGGTACCATTCAACCGATAGACGAAATTGCAGCTGAGTGTAAAAAACGTGGGATACTTTTTTTTACTGATGCCGTACAGGCTGTAGGACATATCGAAATTTCGCTTGACTCAGTAAATATCGATATGATGTCAATGTCTGCTCATAAGTTTCACGGTCCCAAGGGAACGGGCGTTCTGTATGTAAAAGATCGTAATCTGTTGAGTCCTATTATTCGCGGCGGTATGCAGGAGCAAGGGGCTCGCGCAGGAACTGAGAATGTGCCCGCGATAGTTGCAATGGCTGCAGCACTTGAAGACTCGCTTAAGGATCGTGATACTAAGAACGCAGCTGTACTTCATATGCGCGAGCGACTTATAGACGGTCTATTGCAAATAAAGGGTGCTCAGCTTAACGGTTCGCGTGCGTTAAGACTTGAAGGCAATGTGAATGTATCCATTGAGAATGTTGGTGCAGAGCAGCTTGTCCTTTTACTTGACAGCTATGGTATTGCTGTGTCATCGGGCTCTGCTTGTACTGCGCGTTTCCCTGCCCCAAGCCACGTTCTTACATCCATAGGTGTAGATAATGTTCTCGCTTCTTCTTCCATAAGATTAACAATAGATGAGTACAATACCCCCGATGAGATCGAAGCGGTTATTGAAACCGTAAAAGATGCTGTATACAAGATTCGTTCCGTAAGATAAGATATCCGCCCGTATGGGCGGATATCAGCTTGCTGACACCCCCTGTGCCAAAGCACAGGGGGTGTCAAATAAAACTAAGACTAAATCAAAAGTAAAAGGAATGCGCGACCTGCGGGTCGCTTTTTGGACGAATAAGGGGAATTTCGCCCTCTGCGGAGGGCGACTCGGGACTCTGTCCCAAGACCCTGCGCCCTTTTAAAAAAGGTCGATCAAAACTTTTGTGCATTTTGTCAGCG
>JAFUPK010000073.1 GCA_017481265.1 Clostridia bacterium | reverse complement strand
TTTATCTTTTGTTGCCTTCGGCAACAAAAGATAAACGGAGAAAACTTTCATTACTCTCTTTCATTATTTTTTCTTTTATCTAAAATAGTTATTCTACTCATAGCTAAAGCTTTTTGGCACCACCAGCACTGCTGGTGGTTTTTGTCTACAATAAAAAGCGGCTTTCGGAATGTCCGGAACCGCTTTCATTTTTTCGAACACTTGACAAAACAAATGTTCATGTGGTATAATTATTATATGTTGCAGCTATGGGAGATAAAAATGAGTTCTGTAAACGAAACTCTTAAAAGACTGAACCGCTCTGCCTTCCGTTCACGTTTTCATCTTTCGGACTCGGATAAGGCTTATGTAAAAGCTAAAGGTATAGACGTTATCCGCAGACATTGTGCGGATTTTGTGCGAGACCGTCTTGCGCCTGCATACATACCAAATGACGGCAAGCAAACACCCATGAAAGGACACCCCGTGTTCAAGGCTCAGCACGCCTGTGCCTGCTGCTGCCGAGGCTGTCTGTTCAAATGGTACAAGGTCAAGCCCGCCACGCCGTTAAGTTCCCTTCAGCAGGAGAAAATAGTAAATCTGCTGATGGCGTGGATAGAAAAGGAGATGACGCTGTGAATGAGTCAAAATACGCATCAGCCAAACCGCAGTTAAGGTGTAAAATATATCCTGCAAATACTTTCGATGACTGTAAATTCGTGGTAGTCTGCTCATTTTATAATGGGCAATATCTTTTGAGCCGCCACAATAAGCGCGATACCTTTGAAACTCAGGGTGGCCACATAGAATCCGGCGAAAGTGCGCTTGATGCGGCCCGGCGTGAGCTTTATGAGGAAAGCGGAGTCACCGATGCCGCGCTTTTTCACGTTTGCGACTACCACGGCTACGACGACTTCGGTTTTGCTCACGGCAGTGTATTTCTTGCAGTTGTAAATTCCATCGGAGAGCTTCCCGAAAGTGAAATGGCAGAAGTTAAGCTCTTTGACAGGCTTCCCGAAAATCTCACGTACCCGAACGTAACTCCCCATCTGTTCCGCGAAGCGAAAAAATGTTTAAAATAAAGGAAACAAGCCTATGAAATACGATTTTACTTCAATAATGGACAGGCACGGTTTAGATGCCATCGCCGTTGACGCTCTCGGAACGGGTTGGGCACCCGGCACTCCGAAGGAAGGCTTTGATGCGATCCCCATGTGGGTAGCGGACATGAATTTCCCCACAGCTCCCTCGGTTACAAAGGCTATACACAGCCGTACGGAGCATCCTGCATTCGGATATTTTAACCCGAGAGACGAATATTTCAACGCGATAATAAGCTGGCAGAGAGAGCGTAACGGTGTAACGGGGCTTCTCCCTGAGCATATCGGGTACGAAAACGGTGTTCTCGGCGGAGTGCTTTCTGCGCTCGGAGTATTTTGCTCAAAAGGAGACCGCGTTCTCGTACATTCGCCCGTATACATGGGATTTTCCGCATCGCTGAAGAATGCGGGCTACGAGATCGTCACAAGTCCCCTCCGACCCGACGAAAACGGAACATGGCGCATGGATTTCGAGGACATGGAAAAAAAGCTTTCCGAAATGGGCATCCACGCCGCCATATTCTGCTCTCCTCACAATCCTACGGGACGTGTGTGGGAAAAGGAAGAGATCAAGCGCGCCATGGAGATTTATAAAAAGCACGGTGTTTACGTGGTCTCCGACGAGATATGGTCGGACATAATACTCGGTGAAAAGAAGCATATTCCCACACAGTCCGTAAGCGAAGATGCAAGGGAGCGCACAGTTGCTCTTTACGCGCCGTCAAAGACCTTCAACCTTGCGGGACTTGTTGGGTCATACCATATCATCTATAACAAGTATATCCGTGACCGCGTAGCTAAAGAGTCCTCACTCTCCCACTACAACAACATGAATGTGCTTTCCATGTATGCGCTGATCGGTGCGTACAGCGGCGAAGGTGCCAAATGGACGGATGAGCTTTGCGAAGTTCTTGCAGGCAACGCCAAGTACGCCTGTGATTACATAAATGAGCACTTCAACGGAGTTTGGGCGGCTCGTCCGGAGGGAACCTATATGGTGTTTATGGACTGTTCCGTTTGGCTTTCAGCGCATAACATGAATCTTGACGAGCTTCTGCGAGCAGGCTGGGACGTGGGCATAGCTTGGCAGGACGGACGTCAGCACGGAGGCGATCGCCACATCAGGCTGAACCTTGCGCTGCCATTGTCACGCGTCAAAGAAGCCTTTGACAGAATGGATAGGTACGTGTTTAACAGGTGAGAAATACCGCCGAGAGCACATTAAAACTAATGTGCCCCCTGTCAAGTAGACAGGCTAAAAAACAAAAAGAATATGTTAATTGAATAAATTCTTTCATCTCCCCCTGCTGCGCAGCAGGGGGAGATTTTTCGTCACGCGGCGGTGGCGAGGTAATACTCGCAAGGTGTC
>JAFUPK010000072.1 GCA_017481265.1 Clostridia bacterium | reverse complement strand
CGATAATCGGGAAAAGCCCGAAACGTTCGGCTGCCGAAGCCAAATGGCAGTCAGAATTCCGAAATTCACAGGAGGAAAACAGATATGGCAAGATATACAGGTGCATCCTGCAAGCTTTGCCGCAGAGAAGGCAAGAAGCTCTTCCTTAAGGGCGACCGTTGCCTCAGCGACAAGTGTGCTCTTTCCAGACGTGCTACTGTTCCCGGTCAGCACGGTGCAGGACGTAAGAACGTAAAGGAATACGGTCTCCAGCTCAGAGAGAAGCAGACCGCACGCCGTTACTACGGTGTTCAGGAGAAGCAGTTCAAGGGCTACTATGTACAGGCTGATAAGAAGGAAGGCATCACCGGTGAGAACCTTCTCAGCATCCTTGAGAGACGTTTCGATAACGTAGTTTACAGAATGGGTCTCGCTACAAGCCGTAAGGAGGCTCGTCAGCTCGTTCGTCACGCTCACTTCACACTGAACGGCAAGAAGGCTGATATCCCTTCAATCATTCTTAAGGTTGGCGACGTTGTTGCCCTCAAGGAGAAGAGCCGCGGAAGCGAAAAGTTCAAGGCTCTCATCGAGGACGCAGCTACTGCTGTTAAGCCGAAGTGGCTCGACATTGATCTCGACGCTATAAGTGCAAAGGTTATCGCACTTCCCCAGAGAGATGATATCGACTTCCCCTTCGAGGAACAGCTTATCGTCGAGCTTTACTCCAAATAATGACCTGCCCGGACTATCCGTTGTACGCGGCAGAGTCATTATGGCTCGTACATTGGCGGATGTGTCGGAATTGTTTTACACCCCGCGAAGCGTTTCGCGGAATGTTACTGCAGCATAAAATGCACATAAACTAAGGGAGGGTTGTTATTAAATGATCGAAATAGAAAAGCCGAATATAGCGACTATAAATTTGAGTGAAGATGGTAGAAACGGTAAGTTTATCATCGAGCCCCTCGAGAGAGGCTATGGAATCACCCTCGGAAATTCTCTGCGTCGTGTACTTCTCAACTCTCTTCCCGGCGTAGCGGTTTCAAATATCAAGATCGACGGCGTCCTTCACGAGATCTCTACGATCCCCGGTGTTAAGGAAGACGTTCCCGAGATCGTGCTTAATGTAAAGGGCATCGTTGCGAAGCTCTACACAGAGGGCCCGAAGACAGTCATCATTGACGTATCCGGTGAGCGTGACATCACCGCCGGCGACATCAAGATGGACTCCGATATCGAGATCCTCAATCCCGAGCAGCATATCTGCACAGTTGGCGAGAATATCCGCTTCTATATGGAGCTGACATTCGACCATGGCAGAGGATACGTTGCAGGCGACAAGAACAAGACGATCTATCTTGAGAACAATCAGGGTAACAGCGCCCCTATCGGAACGATATTTACCGATTCAATTTACACTCCCGTATACAACGTAAACTACACAGTTGAGAACACTCGCGTAGGAAGCAGCACTGACTACGACAAGCTTACGCTTGAGGTGCTCACAAACGGTGTAATACTCGCCAAGGAAGCGATTTCACTTGCAGCCAAGATACTCAACGAACATCTCAACTTATTCGTCGATCTGTCGGATGAGGCAAAGAATGCGGAGATCATGGTAGAGCGTGAATAGACCATCAAGGAGAAAGTCCTTGAGATGACCATTGAGGAGCTTGACATGTCTGTACGTAGCTTCAACTGCTTGAAGCGTGCGGGCATCGACACGGTTGAGGATCTTATCAACCGTACGGAAGAGGAAATGATGAAAGTCAGAAACCTCGGTAAGAAGTCGCTTGAAGAGGTCATCCTGAAGCTTCAGTCTCTCGGACTCGAGCTTAAGCACGAGGATGAATAAGCCGCCCGAACAGGGGTGGGAATGTGTCAAAGAAGTGACACATTTTACGGAATAACTTTTGCGAAAAGGAGGACATGAATATGCCCGGTACCAGAAAACTCGGCAGAAAGACAGCGCACAGAAATTCTATGCTTCGCGGAATGGTAACATATCTCCTTGAGAATGGCTCCATTGAGACAACACTCACCCGCGCTAAGGAAGTTCGCGCTATGGCCGAAAAGATGATTACCCTCGGAAAGACAAACACACTTGCAACCAAGCGTCAGGCTCTTGCTTACATCACCAAGAGAGATGTTGTTACAAAGCTTTTTGACGATATCGCTCCCAAGTATGCAGACAGAAACGGTGGTTACACCCAGATCTACAAGCTCGGACCTCGCCGCGGAGACGCTGCGGAGATGGCTCTCATCAAGCTTGTTGACACAACTGCTATTTCCGAGTAAGACTTTTCTTAAATAACAAAAATCACCGCTTTGAAAAAGCGGTGATTTTGTCATATAAAGGAACGATGTCTGAAAACAATGTGTAATGAAAGTATATGGCTTGGGTAGATTAAAATAAAAAGGTTGCATTAAGTCGGGATCACCGAGCTTAATGCAACCTTTTTTGGTTCTATAATAAAAGTTGGGGTAAGACCTGACAGATAGCAAAAAAAGATAGGCATATCTGCCGAAATCTGATAAAATAAAGTTGACTAGACAAAACTTTATCGGAGGAGCAGATATGCCTACAGTCAATTATAT
>JAFUPK010000071.1 GCA_017481265.1 Clostridia bacterium | reverse complement strand
GCTTCACATACGTTTAGCAATCGCTTTATTTTCAGACGTGATTCTGACTTCTTTCACGAAAGAAGTCGGATAGGATGAAAATCGAAAATGCGAAGCATTTTCTACATATTGATTCATACGCAAGGGTTACAGCCATAACGTAAGGCGAGAGACGTTAGAACGGGAGCAGCAAGCTACTCCCCTACCATAGATTTGTACGCAAGGGTTATAGCCATACCACACGGCGTGGGGCGTTTGAACGGACAGTATTGTTTGCTACGCAAACAGTGACGCCTGTCCCTACAGTGGATTTGTACGTGAAGTTATAGCCATACCACACGGCGTGAGGCGTTGGAACGGGAGTAGCAAGCTACTCCCCTACCATAGATTTGTACGTGAGGTTACAGCCATACCACACGGCGTGAGGCGTTTGAACGGGATGTCGAGGGCGCCGCCCCCTACCATGGGTGATTTCATGCGGTGAAAGAAAGCACAGAAAAATACGAGCGAAGCGAGCTTGAAAGCGTGTAGCTGTTAACGAAAAAATTTTTTAGAATTCATTTCCGTTTTCGGAAATATACCGAACTTTTTCACTATTCACTATTACTTATTACTTCAAAAGTATTACTTTAAAAGGAGCCAGTCATTATGATCATTTCTCCCAAGATCCGCGCTATTACCCTTGAGGCTGAGCGCGAGCTTTTCGATGTTTTTGCGGATATTGACCGCATTTCACTTAATAATACCGAACACGTTCTCGACGTGTTCAGAAACAATAAAGTTTCCGAGGCGTATTTCGCTCCCAGTACCGGCTACGGCTACGGCGACATGGGACGAGACGCCATCGACCGTATCTGCGCTGAGGTGTTCCGCGCAGAAGCAGGCTTCATGAGACATAACTTCATTTCGGGAACCCATGCGCTGACCGTGGGGCTCTTCGGACTTCTCCGTCCGGGAGACGTAATGCTCTCCGCAACGGGAAACCCCTACGACACCATGCTTGAGGTCATCGGTGTGGACGAAAAGGGCTGCCGCCGCGTTGACGGAACCGGAAGCCTTGCCGATTTCGGCGTTGAGTACCGCGAAGTCTCCATGAAGGACGGCAAAGTGGACATAAATGCCGTCTGCGAGGCGGTAAAGGCAGACAGCCGCATCAAGGTTGTGTATCTCCAGAGATCCAAAGGTTATCTTGCACGCCCCACTTTGACGGTTAACGAGATCCGCGAGGTGGCTGACGCTGTGAAAAAGACCTCCGACAATCCTCCCTTCGTTGTCGTTGACAACTGCTACGGCGAGTTCACCGAGGAGACAGAGCCCTGCTTTATCGGCGACGGTAAGGCGGGTGCCGATATGATAATCGGATCCCTTATCAAGAATCCCGGCGGCGGAATGGCTGACTGCGGCGGATATATTGCCGGAAGCGCCCGCGCTGCAGAGCTTGCGGGATACCGCCTCGTGTGCCCCGGCGTGGGTCTTGAAGCAGGCGCATCCCTCGGACAGAACAGAAATATCCTGCGCGGACTGTTCCTTGCACCTCACGTGGTGGCTCAGGCGATGAAGACCGCCCATCTTGCCGCTTACGTTTTCGATTCTCTCGGTTATAAGGTCTCTCCCTCTCCCTTCGAAAGACGGAGCGATATTATCCAGACCGTTGAATGTGCCACAGGCGAAGGACTTGTAAGCTTCTGCCGCGGCATACAGTCCGCGTCCCCCGTGGATGCCCACGTTTCACCTGAGCCCTGGGCTATGCCCGGATATGCAGACGAGGTGGTCATGGCGGCGGGAGCATTTGTCGGCGGCTCCTCCATTGAGTTGTCCTGCGACGGTCCCATGAGAGCGCCCTTCACAGCCTTCCTTCAGGGAGGAATCACCTATGAGGCGGGAAAGCTCGGCATTATGTGTGCCGCTGAAGCCATGGGCGCGAAGAAGTAAGTCGGGAGAACAGAAATGGGAATATATCAGCTTATTATCCTTGCTGTAAGCCTTTCCATGGATGCTTTTGCAGTAGCTATCTGCAAGGGACTTGCATTCGGAAAGATAAAGCTTCGTCAAGCTGTGGTAGTGGGGCTTTATTTCGGCGTGTTTCAGGCGGCTATGCCCACGATAGGATATTACCTCGGCATCGGCTTCCGTCAGTATATAGAGAGCTTTGACCACTGGATCGCATTCGGTCTTCTCGCTTTCCTCGGTGCGCGAATGATAATAGAAGCTGTCCGCGGGGACGATGAAGAAGTGTCTGATTCTCTCGGCGTGCGAGAGATGACTCTTCTTGCTATAGCAACCAGCATTGATGCTCTTGCGGCGGGAATAAGTCTGTCTGTGCTTGGCGCGAATATCGGTCTTGCCGCCGCTTTCATCGGAAGTACAACCTTTACCTTATCGGTGGCGGCTGTGTATATGGGCGGTTACATAGGTGCAAAATTCAAGAAGCCCGCTGAGTTTGCAGGCGGTGCGGCTCTTATTATCCTTGGAATCAAGGTGCTTGCGGACCATCTTATGTGAAGTAATAAGTAAGAGTGAAAGCGAACATTCGGAACATTTTCGACGTAGCCGAAAATGGATCTTGTTGAAAAGCGACGTGGGAATGAAGAATCGCGGTAGCCATACCGCAAACAAACGCTTTTGGAACCATTTCGGCTACGGATGCACGAACGCCACGCGGCGCGATTGCTTCATTTTGAGAGATGCACGTGCATCTTGCACCGCCTATACCACATTTCAAGAAGCTGACGGAGATGGATTTGTAGAATCCATCGGGAAAGCCTTGCGCCGCGAAGCCCGGTAAAGCTTCTTTAGGCACGGCGTGTTGAGTGCCTATGAAGGCTTTCTTGATTCTGACTTCTTTCACGAAAGAAGTCGGATAGGATGAAATCGAAAATGCGAAGCATTTTCTACATATTGATTCAAACATAAGGGTTACAACCATACCGTATGGTGAGAGACGTACGACGGACGACCGATGGTCGCCAGTGTATTCGCTTCTCGAAACACGTCACCAACGCAATTGCGTTGGCGCCCCTACAGTGGAAAATTCAGAACCGCCGTAGGGGAGACCTGTGGTCTCCCGTTACGTAAAGTTACATCCGCACCGTATGGCGTGAGGCGTATAAATGGACAGTCGGGGACGCCTGTCCCTACAGTAGATTTGTACGCAAGGTTATAGCCATACCGTATGGCGGGAAGCGTTAGATACCCACCCATGGGCTACCACGTGGGTGTCGCCAGTGTATTCGCTTCGCGAAACACGTCACCAACGCAAATTGCGTTGGTGCCCCTACAGGTGATGTGAAGATTCACGTGTAGCCATTCCTAATGGCTGATTATTTACATATATTTATGTCTTGCTGATAAAAAAAGGACGGCGGTATTTTCGCCTATTCCTTTAGAATATAAGAAAATACTGCAAATCAAAAGAAAGGCATGGAAGTATTTATGGCAGAAAATGAAATTTTAGATATGGAAAAAGAAGATTCTCAGGCCTATGACGAAAGTCAGATACAAGTCCTTGAAGGTCTTGAGGCGGTAAGAAAACGCCCCGGTATGTATATCGGTACTACGGGCGTCCGCGGTCTTCATCATCTCGTTTATGAGATAGTCGATAACTCCATCGACGAGGCTATGGCAGGCCGATGCGATAAGATCACCGTCGTTCTATACCCCGATGGATCCGTCTCCGTTGAGGATAACGGTCACGGTGTCCCCTCGGAAATGCACCACAAAATGAATAAATCCGCTATGGAGGTCGTTTTCTCCGTCCTCCATGCAGGCGGTAAGTTCGGAGGCAGCGGATACAAAATTTCAGGAGGTCTCCACGGCGTCGGCGCCTCCGTTGTAAACGCACTTTCCGAATGGTTTGAAGTGGATAACTGCTACAACGGTAAGCGTTATACTATGCGATTCGAGCGCGGTAAGACTACACGCCCCTTTGAGTGCATCGGAGATGCCGAGGGCAGACACGGCCTTTTCGTCCGCTTTAAGCCCAATCCCGAGATATTCACCGACACCACAGAGTTCGACGTGACGATGCTCCTTACACGTCTCCGTGAGCAGGCGTTCCTTAATGCGGGCATCCGTATCATCATCAAGGATCACCGTACTCCCGTAGAGGTGGATACAGATGCTCTCGATCCCGATATCTCCCGTATGCTTGCCGCCGCTGAAGCTGAAGGTGCTGAGCGTGACGATGACGAGACCCTCATCGATCCCGATGAGGAGACCTTCGATGTTAAGACCGACGAGGAAAAGGAAGTCGAGAAGATGGCGTCAGCCGAGGGCGCTGAGTACGTTGAGGACGGCTTTAAGGTCTACGACCTTATGTACGAGGGCGGTATAAAGAGCTTCGTTACCCACCTTAACCACGCAAAGCACGCGGGACTTATCCATCCCGAGGTCATATATATGAAGTCTCAAAAGGGTGATATCACCGCCGAGATAGCTATGCAGTACAACGACAGCTACAACGAGACTATCGTAACCTTTGCAAACAATATGTCAACCATCGACGGCGGTACTCATGAGACCGGCTTCAAGACCGCCATCACCAAGGTGCTGAACGAGTACGCAAGAAAGTCCGGTGCGCTGAAGGATTCCGACAAGAATCTCACAGGTGAGGATGCCCGCGAGGGTCTCTGTGCCGTAGTCTCCGTAAAGCTCCCCGATGCTCAGTTCGAAAGCCAGACTAAGGCGAAGCTCGGTAACTCTGAGGTGCGTACCATCGTTGATAACATCGTTTCCGAAAAGCTTGCTGAGTATTATGAGGAAAATCCCTCTGTAGTCAAGGCGATAATCGAAAAGTCTCTCGCCGCATCCCGCGCAAGAGAGGCGGCTCGCCGTGCCCGTGAGCTGACGAGACGAAAAGGCTTCCTTGAAGGCTCGTCTCTCCCCGGTAAGCTTGCGGACTGCAACGACAGACGCGCCGAGTTTACCGAAGTCTACCTGGTAGAGGGAGACTCCGCGGGAGGCTCTGCAAAGAGCGGACGCGACAGCCGTTATCAGGCTATCCTTCCCCTCCGCGGTAAGGTGCTGAACGTGGAAAAATCACGCCTTGACAAGGTATACTCCAACCAGTCGCTTATCCCGATCATACAGGCTCTCGGATGCGGTATCGGAGAGGACTTCGATATAGAGAAGCTCCGCTACGGCAAGATCATTATTATGGCGGATGCCGACGTTGACGGATCACATATCCAGATACTTCTTCTGACCTTCTTCTTCCGCCATATGAGACGCCTCATCGAGGACGGACACGTGTTCCTTGCACAGCCGCCCCTTTACAAGCTGAAGGGACGCGGAGGTAAGGAGCGATACGCCTTCTCCGACGCGGAGCGCGACGAGATCGTTGAGGAGCTTGGCGGAAACGTTACCGTTGAGCGATACAAAGGTCTTGGTGAGATGGATGCTGAGCAGCTTTGGGAGACCACGATGGACCCCGAGACCCGTACCCTTCTCAAGGTCGAGATCGAGGACGCCGTCGCCTGCGACGAGGTGTTCAGCCTTCTTATGGGAGATAAGGTGGAGCCCAGACGCGAATTCATCGAGCAGAACGCAAAATACGCCGAGAATCTCGACGTATAATGGGAAATGGAAATACCAAGAAAAAAGTTAAGATTAGATGGAGCTGATTACGGAAGATACGGGTATTATTTTATAACGATTACAACGTATAAAAGGCAAAGATTATTTGGAAATATTTCCGTAAATCCGAATAAATGGTTTAATGAATCGGGTGAATATCAGTATAGTTACGTAATAGATAATGACGACAATATTTTAACACCTGTAGGGGCTACCCCGTGTGGTAGCCCACGGGTATTACAAATGATTGAATATTGGATTCACAGGATTCCGACAAAATTTGTTAATACGTATATTGATTATTACGTTATTATGCCCGATCACATTCATTTGATCATTGAAATAAGCGATAAAACCCATGGGCTACCACGTGGGGTAGCCCCTACAGACGAATATTCAAAGTCGAACACAGATCTTGAAGACACGGTGTTAAAAATGAAGACACCAAATATTGACAAGATCCTTGATTGGTTCAAAACAATGACGACCAATGAATATATTCATCTTGTAAAAGAAGGTATCCTTCCGCCATTCGATCATCACGTTTGGCAACGTGGATACTACGATCACGTGATCCGTAATCGTGATGATCTGTATGAATGCCGTAAATACATCAAAAACAACCCTGCAAGATGGTTCAACGAAAATAAATAGGAGGATATAATATTCCTATGGCTGATAAACATAACAAAAACGATAATATAGAATTTCCCGAGCAGGTGATAGTACCTATCGGTATGGAAAAACGCGTGCGTAAGGCGTTTCTTGAATATTCCATGTCCGTTATCGTGTCCCGTGCGCTTCCCGATGTGCGCGACGGCATGAAGCCCGGTCAGAGACGTATCATGTACGCTATGTACGAGGACAACCTCACCCACGACAAGCCCTTCCGTAAGTCCGCTACCACCGTCGGTAACGTGCTCGGTCGTTATCACCCTCACGGTGACTCCGCCGTGTACGGCACTATGGTAAGAATGGCGCAGGATTTCTCCTACCGCTATCCGCTCATTCAGGGTCACGGTAACTTCGGTTCCGTTGACGGAGACGGCGCGGCTGCTTACCGTTATACCGAGGCGCGTCTTGCCAAGATATCAGCAGAGCTTATGGCTGACATCGAAAAGAACGTTATCGACTGGAATATGAACTTCGATAACACGCGCCGTGAGCCTACCGTGCTCCCCTCCAAGTTCCCGAACCTTCTGGTGAACGGAAGCATCGGTATCGCCGTCGGTATGGCGACCAATATCCCTCCCCACAACCTCTCCGAGGTGGTGGACGGCACAATCTACCTCATGGATAACCCCGATGCGGGTGTAAGCGAGCTCATGAAGCTCATAAAGGGTCCCGACTTCCCCACCGCTGCTACGGTTTTCGGTACACGAGGCATCTATGAGGCATACTCTACCGGCCGCGGTAAGGTAATGGTCCGTGCAAAGGCCGAGGTCGACGAGGAAAAACGCCGCATCATCATCTCCGAGATACCCTATATGGTCAACAAGTCCGAGCTTGTCAAGAGCATGGCTGATCAGGTGCGCGACAAGAAGGTCGAAGGCGTAACCGATATCCGCGACGAGTCCGGCAGAGGCGGAATGAGAATCGTTATCGAATACCGCCGCGATGCCAACGGACAGGTCATCCTCAACCAGTTCTATAAGTACACTCAGCTCCAGGATACCTGCGCCATCAATATGCTGGCTCTCGTAAACGGCGAGCCCAAGGTGCTCGGGCTCCGTCAGATCCTCGGAAATTATATCTCCCACAGAAAAGACGTTACCCGCCGCCGCGTTCAGTACGATCTTGACCGTGCTCTCCACGAGGCTCACATCAACGAAGGCTACAAGATCGCAACGGACAACATCGACGAGGTCATTACCATAATCCGCAACTCTCCCGATACGCCCACCGCTAAGGTGCGCCTCTCCGAAAGATTTAATCTCTCCGACGAGCAGGCACAGGCTATCGTGTCTATGACTCTCGGACGCCTTTCCGGCATGGAGAGACAGAAGGTGGAGGAGAAGCTCGTACAGCTCTATGCAGATATCAAGGACTACAGAGAGATCCTTGCGGATCCCGAGCGCATCAAGGGGATCATCCGCGACGAGCTTCTTGAGATCAAGGCAAAGTACGGTGACGAGAGAAAGACCTCTATTGAGGAATATCACGACGAGATAATGCTTGAGGATCTTATCGAGCGTCATAACTGCGTCATTACCCTCACACACGCGGGCTATATCAAGCGCCAGCCGGCTGACTCCTACTCAGCTCAGTCAAGAGGAGGTAAGGGCCGCCGGGGTATGGCTACCAAGGAGGAGGACTACATCGAGTCCGTATTCTCCGTGGATTCTCACTCGAATCTCCTTCTCTTCACGAATTTCGGAAGAGTATATACGATGAAGCCCTACAGAGTGCCCGAGGCAAGCTACAACGCAAAGGGAACGAATATCGTGAACCTTCTTGAGCTGGGTGAGGGCGAGCACCTTACCGCAGGCATCTCCGTGGAGAGCCTTGCGTCTGACAAGGTACAGGGCGACTACCTCATTATGATAACGAAGCAGGGTGTAATAAAGCGTACTCTGCTCTCCGAGTTCTCCTACCAGAGAAAGGGCGGCAAGATCGCCATCAATCTCGACGAGGGAGACGAGCTCATCTTCGCGGCTCATACTTCAGGCGACAGCGATATTATGATCGCTACCTCCACGGGTCTTGCGGCGCGCTTCCCCGAGGAAAAGGTAAGCGTTATGGGAAGAACGGCACGCGGAGTCCGCGGAATCCGCCTTATGGGCGACGATTACGTTGCGGGAGCTGTTATAATCGAGCGAGACGAAGAGTGGAGACGCTCACACAGACTCATTATGATCACGGAAAACGGATTCGGTAAGCGTCTTGACGAGGCTCACTTTGAGAACAAGGGACGCGGAATCAAGGGTATGTGCTGCTACAAGATCACAGACCGCACAGGACCGCTGGTAGGAATCGAAACGGTAAGCGAGACCGACGACGTTATGATGATAACCAACGACGGAACCATCATCCGTACACCCACGGTGGGAATCCCCGAGTACGGACGTACGGCGGCAGGTGTTATCGTTATGAGACTTTCGGACGATGCGAAGATCGTGAATTTCACGGTCACAGCCGCAGCCACCGAAGAAGAAGCTGAGGTTGAGGCTTCTTCGGAAGAAGCACCTACAGAAGAATAAACATAAAAAAATCTGACTGATATGAAGATATCAGTCAGATTTTTTATGAATATGAAAAATGGATCTAATAAGGATACAATCTTACGCAACGTGTCCACTACGGTTTACGAAATCCATTTCCTTGCATGGAGCATATTCGCTACGCAAAGCGCGGGCTTGCTACCGATGTCAAACGTCCTACGCCATGCGGTGCGGTTGTAACCTTACGTACAAATCCACTGTAGGGGCTACCCCACGTGGTAGCCCATGGGTGGGTATCTAACGCTTCCCGCCATACGGTATGGCTGTAACCTTGCGTACAAATCCACTGTAGGGGAGTAGCTTGCTGCTCCCGTCCGAACGCCTCACGCCGTGTGGTATGGCTGTAACTTTACGTTTGAATCAATATGTAGAAAATGCTGCGCATTTTCGAATCTAATCCTATCCGACTTCTTTCGTGAAAGAAGTCAGAATCAAGAAAGCCTTCATAGGCACTCAACACGCCGTGCCTAAAGAAGCTTTACCGGGCTTCGCGGCGCAAAATTCTCCCG
>JAFUPK010000070.1 GCA_017481265.1 Clostridia bacterium | reverse complement strand
CCGCTCTCGGCACGCTGCCATGTTTTATGTGGAGGTCACTTGAGCAGATACTTGCAAGGGTGACCTTAACGATCGCATCTCTATCTTGTTGTATTGTGGGCTTCGGTTTTTCCACCAAGCCGAATTTTCCTTTAGATATGTATGTGTAAGTCAGCATGATTTTCTCCATGATTTTATATCTCATTATAACACATTTTATTTATTACTTCAATATGGTTCTGCAGCATCAAATCGACTGTCAAATCTCCCAAAAATCAACTATCCTTCACTCTTTTGCTTTTCCTCGATCGTTTTTCTTTTTGCTTCTTGAAAACACAAATCCTTCGTGGTATACTTGCCACAGACACACCCATAGAAGAAACGGAGGTATTATCTATGTCTATGGTCGAAAAAATGCTTAAAATACATCCTTATGAGGTCACGACTGATAAATTTGTCATAGATCTCAATATGCCGACAGATTATCCCGCAATCGAAGCTCCCGCAACAGAGGAAGGCGGAGTAAGAGAGAGATTCTTCAAATCCGTAGCCGAGCTTCCCCGCGAGATCACGGTGGTTCATCCGTTTAACGTTGATGCGTTTTCAAAAGCAAACGAGAAAGCTCTTTACATTTCACCCGATGGAAATGACTGTGCCGATGGATCGAAGTCATCCCCTCTTGCCACCGTTGGAGAAGCCCTTGAGCGCCTGAAGGGTAAGGGCGGCGGAAAGATCGTGCTGTCAAACGGCAGCTATACTGTACGTGAGCCCATTCTCATAACAAAGGAGCACTCGGGCACGGAAAGCTGTCCCCTAATCATTACAGCAGAAGAAGGAGCTGTGCCGCGTATCTCATCATCATATCACATCCCTGCATCTGCCTTTGTCCCTGTTACCGATGAGGCTGTGCTTTCTCGGCTCAAGGACTCTGCCAAGGACAAGGTGCTCGTCTGCGATCTCGCGGCGGCCGGTATTCCGGATTTCGGAGACCCCGACCGTTTCGGAAGCATCTCGATGCTCGTTGACAGCAAGCCATGTGATGTTGCACGCTATCCCAAGGCGGGACGCGAGATCGTAATGGGTGAGGTGGTTGCACACGGTGTAGACCGCGAGACACATATTCCCGAGGGCAACTGGGAGATAGGGCTTACGGATCTCAAATGCCTTGATTGGCACTGGAGTGAAAGCATCCTGATCTACGGCGCTCTTACACACGAATGGGACCGCCACTACGGAAGAACCTCGGGTGTAAACAAAGCCAAAAGGACTCTTATCGGAGGAAGCGTATTTAACTACCACGGTTTGCGCTACGACAAAACTAATACATACTACTTTGCAAACGTGCTCGACGAGCTCACTCTCCCCGGAGAATGGTGCATCGACTTTGAAGAAGGCAAGATCTACTACTATCCCAATTCCCCGTTGACCGATGAGACCGACATCCGCTTTGCTGTAAAGCCATGTAACGAGATCGTCTGCGACGGTGCCGAAAACGTGATCATTGACCGACTTGATCTCGGCAGATGCTGCGGATATGCGGTGCTCGTAAAGAACTGCCGTCAGGTGCTCGTTCAAAGATGTCACATCACAGGAGTATGCCAAGAGGAACGCGAGGATGAAGAAGTATTTGCCATCTCCGGCGGGTTCAGAAACGGTATCATCGACACGACAGTTGAGTACTTTGCCTGCAGTGCAGGAAGTGTTTCCGGAGGTGACCGCAAGAATCTCATTCCCGCAAACAACTTTATCCAGAACTGCAAGATTATAAATCCCCTCTGCCGGTTCGGAATATCCGCAGGAGGATGCGGCAATATAATCTCCCACAACTACATAAACAACACAACCATGGGTGACTGCGGACACAACGAGGGTATAATCGAATATAACATTATGGAAGGCGGAGATACGGAAGCACACGACACAGGCATGATATATGTCGGAGGCGGCGGATGTTCATCCTGCGCAAACCACTACAGATACAACTACTTCTTCGATTTTGAAGAAGGTGACTATGGCATATACTTTGACGACCTTTCCCGCGGAATGTATGCTTACGGAAACATAGTTGTCGGAAACGGCACTCTCGGTGACGGCACCATATGGAAATCGGGCGGACGAAGCTACAACCACCACAACGGCGGCGAGCACTGCTTCTGGAACAATATCAGCATTGATGCGGGATACTTCGCCTTCGGCGGCGATGTGTCTTACTGGATGACAACTAAGGAGCATTGGCACAGCTTTTTTGACGGAATATACGCAGCGGCTGCAAATATGTCCGAATCAAAGAAATACATGGACCGTAATCCCACCTACAAGGATTACGTCAAGGCTGTAATGCAGCACAAAATTGACCGAGACGTACCCGGATACGAGGAAAAGTCCGGCTGGGCTGAAAGACGGCTCCGCTTGCCTTGGTGTAACCATTACGAAAACAACCTCATATTCCGTGCCGCACGTCCTTACAAGCTTGATAACGGTCTTGAAAGCGCTACGGGACTTGAGACAAACTATATTACGAACGACGACCCTGGATTTGTCGATCTCGAAAACAGAGACTACCGTTTCAGAGAGGATGCCGAGGTATATAGGCATATAAAGGGCTTCATAGCACCTCCCTTTGAGAGAATGGGTCCCGTCGAAGAATAATAAGCACTGCCAAAGCTTATAGAAATATGTTTTTATAAAAAATCCGCACTTCATCTCAGCTAAAACCGAGAAGCAGTGCGGATTTTTCTGTATTTAGAGAAGTAAATGTCAACCTCCACTTCCCTTTTCCTGCTTTTTTATGTATTCCTTAGGCGTGATACCGAATTCTTTTACGAATAGTTTCGAAAAGTAGAGAGCATCCTTATATCCGCTGAGAAGAGCCACGTTCTTAACGCTGGACACTCCGTTTTCCATAAGAAAAACAGCATGCTTTATGCGCAACTCTCTGAGGTATTCAGTATATGATACTCCCATTTTCTTTTTGAAGATATTTGACAGGTATTTCGGCGAATAGCCTATCATCTCAGCAACGAAAGCAGTTGAAAGCTCCGGATTCGTGAAATTATCGTGAGTAAGTCCGGTGACTGTGGAAATAATATCATCCGATCTCTTTTTCACCGGTGACAGAACCGCTATTGAATATAGGAGCACAGCCTCGCTGAGCAGATCTACATTTCCATCCACGCACATATTTATACTGTCCGTCCAGAAGGTGATAAGATTATCAAATCCCACAAATATTCTCGCATACTCGTTTATGCCAAGTCGTTCTGCATATTCGTCGGCACGTCTGCCGTGAAAGCTGATGTAAGAGTATTCAAGCTCACCCTCAGACGAAACGGTGAAGGTCTCTCCGCGAAACACAAAAAACACCGTACCTTCATTAAGCGTATATGTACGCCCGCCAATATCCAGTTGTCCCTCTCCTTTTACAACAATATTTATTACGTAATTATGTGCTGTTACCGGATCTGACTGAGTTTTATCAGTTTCCAAGATAAAGTTTTCGCAGATAAGGTCGCTTGCCCTGCTGGGATTGAACCTGCAGATATTGCTGTTTTTCACGGATGTACCTCCGAACTGCTTAGTTATTTTCTATAGTATAGCAGAACAAAGCAAAATAAGCAACTATTTTACATAATTAAATGGATTTTTTCCATATACAGCGACGAAAAAATATGCTATAATCCATATAGTGAGTCTGCTTTAGACAATAATAACTTACTAAAGGAATCAGAAAGACGATGAAAAAGATAAGGATCGGTATCTTCGGTCTCAGCAGAGGTAAGTCTTTTATCGAAAGTATTCTTGCCTGCAACGGTGAGATCGTTGCATTATGCGATACAGACGAGAGCCGTATTGCCGAAAGAAAGAAAACTCTCCCCGACGCTGTAGCTTACACTGATTTTGACAAGTTTATAGCTCACGATGGTCTTGATGCTGTTGTTATCGCAAACTATTTCCATGAGCACGCTTCTTTTGCAATTAAGGCGCTTGAAAAGGACATCCATGTTCTCAGCGAATGTACCTCCGCTGCCACTATGGGAGATGCTGTTGCTCTCGTACGCGCGGCTGAGAAGAGCAAAGCAATTTATATGCTTGCAGAAAACTACCCCTACATGAAGTTTAACCAAGAGATGCGCCGCGTTTACAGAGGCGGCTCACTCGGCAAGGTTCTCTTTGCAGAGGGTGAGTACAACCATCCCCTCTGGAACGACTGGAGTAAAGGCGACTGTCTTGAGCTTCTCTGTCCAAACTCAAAGCATTGGAGATACCATATGCCGAGAGTTTACTACATCACGCACTCCCTCGCACCTCTTTGCTATATCACAGGTGTAATGCCGAAAAGAGTTACAGCCTTACCGGTCTCACATCCTTTTGACAAGGAGACCTGCTTAAGCGATCTTTACTGGAGACTTCCGGACAGAAGTGCCATTGTAAGCTGCTTCAACGATGACGGGTCTGTTTTCAGAGTCACAGGTTGGGCGCAGTTTGGTGCAGAGGGCAACTCATACAGAATATGCGGAACTCTTGGACAGATCGAAAATATCAGAGGAGAAGACGGACGCATCATGCTCCGCTATAACGACTACGCTGTTCCCGAAGGCATGAGTAAGGTCAACTCTTATTTACCCGAGTGGCAGACCAATGATGGAGGTCTTGCGGATATGGCTGGTCACGGCGGCGGGGACTATTTCGTGGTCAAGGAATTTTTCGAATCCATCAGAGAAAAAAAGCAGCCCATATTCGACGTATACTTCGGCGTAACTCTTTCCGCTGTTGCTATCCTTGCGCACAGAAGTGCTCTTGAGTACGGTATGCCCTACGACGTACCCGATTTCCACCTTGAAGCGGACCGCGTAAAGTACGAAAACGACTTCGACACACCTATGTACAGCTCCGACGGAAAAGCTCCCACAATGCCGAACACCGAGCTTGCAGAGTACCTCCCCACAGAGGAATCTATGGCTGAGTACGATGCCGCTGTAGCAAGATACCGCGCAAGCCGTGAGCAGTAAGTGGCGTATATTTAAAGTTTCACATATTATAACGGATTCTTCTATATACACGGGCGAAAAAATGTGATATAATTCTTATAGTGTTCCAAGTTAAAAGCAACTATATTACCTTACATAAGGAGATAAAAATATGAAACAGATCAAAATCGGTATTTTCGGTCTCGGCAGAGGTGCTTCCTTCATCGACAACATCCTCGCCTGCAACGGAGACATCGTCGCAATCTGCGACAAGGACGAAGAGCTTCTTGCAAAAAGACAGGAGCGTCTTCCCGATGCCGCAGCTTACACGAATTTCGATGAATTCATCGAGCACGAGGGTCTTGAGGCTGTATTCCTTGCAAACTACTTCCACGAGCACGCTCCCTTTGCGGTAAAGGCTCTTGAGAAGAACATCCACGTAATCAGCGAATGTACACCTGCAGGCACTATGGGTGATGCTGTTGCTCTCGTACGTGCGGCTGAAAAGAGCAAGGCTATCTATATGCTTGCGGAAAACTACCCCTTCATGAAGTTCAACCAGGAGATGCGCCGTGTTTATCAGGGCGGCTCACTCGGAAAGGTGCTCTTCGCAGAGGGTGAGTACAACCACCCCATCTGGAGCGACTGGATCTCAGATCTCTGCCCCGACTCAAAGCACTGGAGATACCATATGCCGAGAGTATACTACATCACGCATTCCCTTGCGCCTCTCTGCTACATTACAGGCTCTATGCCCAAGAAAGTCACCGCATTCCCCGTATCCTATCCCCACACCAAGGAATCCTGCCACAGCGAGCTTTACTGGAGACTTCCCGACAGAAGTGCCATTGTTAGCTGCTATAATGATGACGGATCCGTATTCAGAGTAACCGGCTGGGCACAGTTCGGTGCACACGACAACACCTACAGAATCTGCGGAACAGAGGGTCAGATCGAGAACGTACGCGGCGATACAGAGCGCATCATGCTCCGCTACAACGACTATGCCGCTCCCGAAGGAATGGGCGAGGTCAACACCTACTATCCCGAGTGGAAGCTTGAGGACAAGGAGCTTGCCGAAAAGGCAGGTCACGGCGGCGGAGACTTCTTCGTAATCAAGGAGTTCTTTGACTGTATCAGAAGCGGCAAGCGTCCTATGTTCGACGTTTACTTCGGCGTAACCCTTTCCGCTGTCGCTATTCTCGCTCATAAGAGTGCACTTGAGTACGGTACTGTATACGATGTTCCCGACTTCCGCCGTGAAGAGGACCGCGTAAAGTACGAAAACGACTTCGATACACCCATGTGGGGCTCCGACGGAAAGGCTCCCACCATCCCCAACACAGACCTTCCCGAGTACATTCCTACAGAGGAATCTCTGGCTGAGTACGATGCTGCTATGGCAAGACACCTCGCTAAGCAGCAGAATAAGTAAGATTTATCTTAAAGCTTTATAATACTATCCACCCTGAAAAGATTAAACTTTTCAGGGTGGTATTTTATCTCTTGAAAGACGGCGTTTATCGTGATATAATTAAGAAAGCGCAAAAGAGGTTCTACTGCGATTGCTTAATTCTTTCTTTAAGCAGCGTAATAATAATTCTTGTGAGGACTGCCATGTACAAAAAACTGCATTCTTATGTAAAAAGCTTCAACGAAAAGGATAACGAGCTGTATTCACAGCTGATTCCAAACTCTGCGGCGGAAGAATTTCTCGCAGAGCAAATACCCCTTATCGACATTCCCGATAAGGTGATCGAAAAGACCTACTATTTCCGCTGGTGGACATACAGAAAGCACATAAAGGAAACGGAGATCGGGCACGTCATCACGGAATTTCTTCCTCCCGTCGGTTGGAGCGGTCCCTATAACACCATAAACTGCCCCGCAGGCTTCCACATCCGCGAAGGACGTTGGCTCCGCGATGACGGCAAATGGATCAAGGAATACATAAATTTCTGGCTTGATGAAACAGGCGCAAGTCTTTCATACAGCTCATGGTACGCTCACGCCGTGATGGAATACTGCACGGTCAAGAACGACTATGAATATGCCGTAGAATGTCTGCCGAAGCTGGTGCGATATTTCGAAAAGCGCGCAAAGGAGAACAGACGCGACGTGGGACTTTACTACAGCGTTGACGACCGCGACGGAATGGAATATTCCATCGGAACTTCCGGACTTCGTCCCACAGGAAGCTCTTATGCTTACGGTGATGCCACCGCTATAGCGAAGATCGCAGATATGGCAGGAGATACGGAAATAAGGGATCGCTTTGAAAAGATCGCCGCTGAAATCAAGGAAAAGGTCGAAAAGCTTCTTTGGGACGGAGACTTCTTCAAGACCATCCCTCAGAGCGAAGAATGTAACGAGATATATACAGAAAGACCCTTAGTTCCCGAAAAGTATGACGCGCGGGAGCTTGTGGGATACATTCCGTGGTATTTTAACCTTCCGAGCGAGGGTAAGGATGCGGCTTTTGCACATCTTCTCACCGAGGAAGGCTTCAAAGCTCCCTGCGGTATCACCACAGCGGAAAGGCGCCACCCGAGATTTATGGAGAAGCACGGTCATATGTGCCTTTGGAACGGCCCCGTATGGCCCTTTGCAACCTCTCAGGTACTCGTTGCCATGTCGAACCTTCTCCGCAATTACAACCAGTCCACACTTACAAAGGACGATTATTATGAGATCCTCCGTCAGTATGCTGAAAGCCACAAGTTGACTCTCGAGGACGGTACTGTCGTTCCGTGGATCGACGAAAACTTAGACCCATTCAGCGGAAGCTGGATAGCCCGCGATATCCTTCTGACATGGGAGGACTACATCGTCGAACGCGGCAAGGACTACAACCATTCCCTGTTCTGTGACCTCGTGCTTTCGGGACTCCTCGGAATTTCGGTAAAGGACGGCAAGTTCACAGCAGATCCGCTTATTCCCGACGATTGGGATCACTTCAGAGTTGACAACCTGCACCTGAACGGCAAACGCTTCCGCGTCGTTTACGATAAGGACGGCTCCGTTTACGGCATGGGTAAGGGACTGTCGGTACAGAGCTACTGATACATAAATTACGAAAGGCATGGATATAACTATGGCATATTTGAAAAGCAGTAATCCCAGACTTAACGAAGCCTTCGAATGGGCAAAAAATATGGCGATGTCCTACGTCACCACGGGCAAGCACGGCCCCATCAACGACGGACGAAGCGGAGAGGGAGACTATATCCCCTCCTACTGGGCTGGATATCGCACACGTGCAGCCTTCTACATCCGAGACTATGTACATCAGGCGGCGGGTGCCTTCTTTCTCGGACTTCATGAAGAAAACTACCGTATGCTGAAGGCGTTTGCCGATTCCGCAAATGAATCCCGCGGACTCTTCGCTCTGTGGGCACTGAACTTTGACGGAAGCCCTTACGACATCGACTACAAAAGCGACGATAACTTCATCCGCGAGATCCCCGCTCAGTTTGAGCTTGTGGAGCTTGCCTACAGGCTTTACTGCCGTACGGGCGACAAAAGATACCTTGCGGACGATATATTCAACTTCTGCCGTGTGAGCATGACGGACTTCGTTACCGTCCGTGACGCGAACGGCAACGGTATTCCCGAAGGCGAAGGCGGAGATATTTTCGGCGTTACCTGTACATACAACGAGGGTCCGAAATATTCTGCCATTGAAGCCGGTGACGGTATCGCTTGCCAGTATCGCGCAATGCTTGCATTTGCAGGACTTTTGCGTGCCCGCGGAGACGAAGAAGCCGCCGACGAATGGGAAATAAAGGCTTATAATCTTCGCAAGTATTTCAACGAAGAATGGAGTATTCTCCCCGAGGACCGTGATGGGCCTTATGTAAGTTATCTTCTGACAGACGGAGTGACACGGGTCAACGATTTCGGACTTGAGACAAGCTGGTTCATGCCGCTGAAGGGACTTCCCTATCCGGGTGAAAGATGCGAGAGATTCCTTGACCACATAACGGAAAAGTTGGGTCACGGTATCGGCTTCCCCACCGCCGCTGTGAATATTGAGGCTTACACCTATCTGCCCGAGGTATACTTCCGCTACGACCGCGTAGAAGACGGCTGGAAGTGGATGAAATACTTAGAGGATATGCGTGACGTGCACCATGTGGGTCCGAGTCAGGGAAATAACGGCTACTACCCCGAGGTGTCCTTCACAATGATCGCACACATCGCCGAAAGCCTTATGGGAATCGTGCAGGATGCCCCCCGCGGAGCTATTGCCACATTCTCACGTCTGCCCTCGGAGGTAGAGACACTCTCGCTTTGTGATCAGGAAATGATCGGATGTAATATCTCCGTCAAGCACACGGGCAGAAAGATGACCGAATTTGAAAACCTCAGCGGAGAGACTATACTCTGGCAGGCTGAGTTTGTTGGCAGTCACGACAGCATCACTGTAAACGGAAAGGCTATGCCTGCCGAGGTATTTACCCGTTCGGGAGTGACCGTCAGCCGCGTGACAGTTCCCGTTTCTGCAGGTGAGCGCTATTCCGCCGCTGTTTAACCCACAAAAAATAACCATGACAAAAAATACAGTCAAAGGCTACGTTTTTGCCATCCTCAGCGCGGTGATCTATGGAAGTATGCCGCTGATGGCAAAGTACATTTATGCCGACGGTGTCACACCGCAAATGCTGGTCTTTTTCAGAAATTTCTTCGCGCTTGTCCCGCTCGGCGTCCTCGCATATGCAGAAAAAAAGACGCTGAAGGTAGAACCGAAGATACTTCCAAAGGTAAGTCTTATAGCTCTGCTCGGATGTTTCGCAACACCGATGCTTCTTTTCTCATCTTACAACTACATCCCCTCGGGGACTGCAACGGTGTTTCACTTCGTGTACCCCGCTTTCGTGGTTCTCGGTGGAATAGTCTTCTTCCGCACAAAGGCAAAGCTTACAAATCTTTTGTGTGTTTTCCTTTGTGTCGGCGGAGTTATGATGTTCTACTCTCCGGGCGGGACATTAAACCTTGAGGGGAGTCTTCTTGCTCTTGCCTCTGCCGTGACCTTTGCCGCATATATCATCATCCTCTCGCGCTTTGACAAAGGACAGCTTTCGGGATTTCTTTTCACGTTTTACATTGCAGCAGTAAGCAGTGCCGCCTCCTTTTTGCTGTGCGTTTTCACGGGAAAACTCACGCTTCCGCAAAGCGTGTGGGGGCTTCTTCTGTGCATCATGTTCTCACTTCTCGTAACGGTGGGAGCCGTGGTGTTGTTTCAGCAAAGCACATTTCTCATCGGCGGCGAGCGCACGTCTATACTCAGCACCCTTGAGCCTATAACGGGACTGCTTATTGGAATTATCATATTCGGCGAAGGCTTTTCACTTTCCGTAATAGTCGGAAGTGTTATGGTAATTGCCGCAAGTGTGCTTCGAGCTGTGCTCGACATGAAGAAAAGATGAAACAAAAAATCACGATCAAAAGCTCTTGACCGTGATTTTTTATTCTTTAGATATTCTTAATTTTTTCTCTCTTCTTGTGTCAATGATATCGACCGTTATCCAGTAGATAAGTCGCAAAATGATGTAAGCAGCGCACTCCGCCACAAGCAAAAAAAATAGCGGCATATGCGGTATGAGAAGTGCCCTCGAACGGAGGAAAACAGAAATCTGCAGATAATAAACAAGATTCACTGTGGCAGACAGCGTCAGGAAAAATGCATTTGAAAAAGTTCTGAATCCGGTACGCGGAGCACTTTCAAGGAAAAAATACCTCAGGCAAAAATAGATATCCCACTGAGCCGCAAGTAAGGGGACTGCCGAAAGGCCAAGTAGTGTACTCATGAGCAAACCGCTGAGTGCGGTAGCGGAAAAGACCAAAATAAATATAATATTCAGCACATATCTGAAGACCTTTTTAGATCGCTGCTCCATTTAGTACACCTCCTGTTTCCTTTGCGAATACTATATAAATTATACCATGGATGAAATGACAAGTCAAGTGCGGAGCACGCTGCATTAGTCTGTAAAAGTTTTTACATCTAAACAGCGAGGTGGTATAATGGAATAAAGAGAGGTGGAATACACGAAAGAACAAATACCATACTTTGGTCAAAACAAGATACTACGATCAAAACAACGTCGTCACCCAATACACAACCCCATAGACTACCCCGGCCGATATGCCGTAGAGGATGACAGGCCCTGCGATGGTAAATATCTTCGCGCCAACGCCGAGGATGAAACCTTCTGCTACTGTCAATATATGACACAGTGATTTGCAAATATATTTACATTAAAACAGCAGTGTGGTATAATGAAATAAAGTGAGGTGGAAATATGATGACCTATAGCATTGATGAATTATATAATCTATTCATGTGGGATAATCAATTATCTAATGAAGAAAACGAAAACAAGGCACAAATAGGAATTGAGGCAGCCAAGCAAATTAAGAATCTGTTTCCATTTATGCAACCAATTATCGTTCCCCCTGAAAAAAGCAAGATGGTTTGGGAACCATGTGCTAAGGTTGTTGCTATGCGAAGCGATAAAGAATTAGAGCCGTTTATGTTTATGCTATTAGAATGGATACAGGATCTCAATTGGCCCGGCGCGATGATAATTTATAATAGACTGACTCAAATTTCTTACAACATCATCGAATTT
>JAFUPK010000069.1 GCA_017481265.1 Clostridia bacterium | reverse complement strand
TCGTTTTCTGAAGACTAACCCTTCTTTTGATACAAATGAACCCCCTTTTGAGGTTAGGGGGTAAAAAGTAATTTTAGGTGGTGCATTTTACGCCGAAGGGGGTGCAACACACTTAATCACCCATCGGTTTAAAAACTGGCGCTCCATTTTCGACAACTACTGAGCCAATAACACCCGTTGCAATATAAGACAAATCTGCAAGGTTATTGCCATTGACTTCTATGTTTGCGCTGTAGACTTGATAATAAACGGGAAGGTCTTGGGGATCTTTTGACGAAAACGAGGGCGAAGCAGCCGCTACAAACAGATCTACTGAAGGATTGTCGGTAGTTGAAGTATCATAAACAACAATGGATTCCTTTGTGGTCGTATTAAAAACGGATATTATAGAACGGTGTAATCCCGAACCCCATGAAGAAGCAACCAGTAAATCGAGATTTCCGTCTTCGTCATAATCCCAAGGTACGGCGTTTACAAAACCGTAGCCGCCAAAGGACTCACAAATGGAATATACCTCACCATCAATTAGTGCAAGCGAGATGCAGGAATCGCTGAACTTAAAAATCTTGATATCTGTCTGGGTGGCAACAGAAAACGGAGTGACATCGTAGCAATGCTCCTCATCAAGTTTCATTCCGGCAGACAAGCCGCCTAATTCCACTTCGCCAATAATATCCATAAATTCATCAACGGGATCTTTACTACAAGATGTTGTTATATGGTCGGTGGAGGGGGCGCTTTTATCTGAATTATAAGTTGAATCATCAGTTTTTGTGCGACAAGCCGCCAAAGAAATCAATACAATTCCAGTTAGAAGCAAACAGAATAGGCGTTTCATTGCAGATAACCTCCTGCTTAATTTATAATTAAAGTATACCATACAAATATGAACTTTTCAACATTTTAACGATTATCGGCTACAATTCAACGATTACCTCTGTAAATCAACGATCATGCCTATGATTTAACGATTTGCTAAGAGGTATAGTATCACGTGATCGCACTTATATTATATATATCTAATCACTTTGTGTCAATAGTATTTAGATATAATTCTAATCAATTAAACCAATGGTTTAATTGTTGCCGTGTAAGAGGGTTTCTTACGTTAGATCAAAGACCACAACACGACAAGAGAGGCTCTTGAAATTAACCGCACAATAAAAATACCGCCGAGAGTAAAGCTACTCTCGGCGGTTGCTGTAATGGGTTTAAGTTGATAGTTATACCATCTTTGCCCGTGTGGTGCATAAGTTTCTGTTCTGCTTAATACCTTATAGCAAAAACTTACTTGATCCAAATTAAATCGTCGTAGTCAATATGTTCTCTCAAAGTCCATTTTCGCTTTGAAAACAAATCACTTACATTCTCGTTTGGTTCAACAGAGATATCAAAAAAGCAATCATGAACAGTCGAAGAAAAGAACACCGTTCCGTCTTCTCGATAAAACGAAGGGTCTTCCGGATTATTAAGCCCCCAACAATTTACAAAGTCACGAAGATTGGCAGAAATAGAATTTAAAAGTTCTCTTGTCCTTTCGTTACACGGCAATATGGCTACATAAGGTTTTAAGCCTGCGCCATATCTGCCTGTGCCCGGCCAATAATTAGATTGAACTATAGTTATGGCATTCTTTTTGATTTCCGAATAATAATTTATAGTTTCTAAAGCGTCACAAAACGTAAGCGAGAAATATTTACAATACTTAAAACAAATATCCCACAAAAGTTTTAACTCATCGCCTTTAATTGTGTCTTCTTCGTTCTCTGTATCGCATTTATAGTAGTGGTATTTACGCCCAGTAACAACCTTTGTGTGAAGTTTTGTTTCGTCTAAATACTTTAACATCATTGTTCTTTCATTTAATTATATATTCCACCTATGGTAAAAGAACTCTCATATTAGTTGATATATGAGAGTTCTTTATTAGAAAGCTTTACTTTATTCGTCTTCTTCCTTCGCGAGCTTTTCCTTGAGCATCATATCCTTGACCTTCATTAGTCTTGTAAGATTGCTTCGCTCGTTTTCGTCAAGCTTCATAGAGATGCGGCTTATAGCTTCCTCGTACTGTGGGATCATTATATACTCAAGTGCATTTACACGGCGTCGCGTACGCTCGATCTCACGGCAGAGAAGCTGTGCCGATTTCTCAAGCTCGGCAAGCTTTATGAGCTCAAGAGCTGCATCTGAAACTGCCTCAGCGGCACGGTCCATAGCTCCTGTGGTAAAGGCATATCCGTATACGGCACCTCCGTTGTCTGCAGAAGCTGTGCTTGCTGATGATGTGAATGTAGGCACGAGAACGCTCATGATGTTGCGCTCACCTACCGTGACCTCGCTTTCCACGGTTGGAAGCATCAGTGCTTCAGCCATCATGCGAGGGTCAGTATCTGCGGCGGCAAGACGGAACTCGTCGGTGACTCCCGAAAGTTGAACAGTCAGCTTTTCTCTGCGTTCCTTAGCTTCGCGGATCATGTCTAAAAACTGCTTCATCAGTTCGTCACACTTGTCCTTCAGAAGCTTGTGTCCCCTTTTTGCGGTTACCAGCTTTGCTTTCAGCTTTTTCAGCTCCATGCGCGTCGGATTGACTCTTATCTCAGCCATTTTAATCTCCATTCTGCCTACGGCTGCACAAAAAATTATGAAACAAACACGTGTCTGCGTAGCAGACAAAAATCGGACTATTGATTTTTAGTGTTTGTTTGCGCGTGAAATCGCTGTAGTTTCGGTTAAAACTATTTGAACTTTCACGCTATGACCTTTCCTTTCTTATTTCAAGATAAGCGGTCACGACTGCACTTCGTCGCGGGGCCAGTATTTATCAAGTATCTTCGGAGAGATACGCTTCATCTCGCTTCTCGGAAGTATTCTGAGAAGCTCCCAGCCAAGGTCGAGAGTTTCTTCGATGGAACGGTTCTCGTTGAAGCCCTGATTGATATAACGCTTTTCAAACTCGTCGGAGAACTTTGCATAAAGTCTGTCCACGGGAGTAAGCGCCGCTTCACCGAGAACGACCATAAGCTCCTTTGCCTCGCGTCCTCTTGCGTAGCTTGAGAAGAGCTGGTTCATGGTGCCTGCGTGATCCTCACGGGTCTTGCCTTCGCCGATACCCTTGTCCTTGAGACGGGAAAGAGAGGGAAGTACGTCTACGGGAGGATTGTAGCCCTTGCGGAACATCTCGCGGGAGAGGATGATCTGCCCCTCGGTAATGTATCCTGTAAGGTCGGGTATGGGGTGAGTCTTATCATCCTCGGGCATGGTAAGAATGGGGATCATCGTAATGGAGCCCTCACTTCCCATCTTACGTCCCGCGCGCTCGTACATGGTTGCAAGGTCGGTGTAAAGATAACCGGGATAACCGCGGCGGCCTGGAACCTCCTTGCGTGCGGCAGATACCTCACGGAGAGCCTCAGCGTAGTTTGTGATGTCGGTCATGATGACGAGCACGTGCATATCACACTCAAAAGCGAGATATTCAGCGGCAGTCAGTGCCATACGGGGTGTAGAGATACGCTCGATGGCAGGGTCGGATGCAAGGTTTATAAAGAGAACTGTACGGTCGATGGCACCTGTTCTCTTGAAGTCGCTGATGAAGAAGTCAGCCTCCTCGAAGGTGATTCCGATAGCGGCAAAAACAACGGCAAACTTGCTGTCAGTGCTGTCGCTTCTCACACTTGCCTGACGTGCGATCTGTGCAGCAAGGTTTGCGTGAGGAAGTCCGGAGCCTGAGAAAATGGGAAGCTTCTGCCCGCGGACAAGGGTATTAAGTCCGTCGATAGTGGAGACACCTGTCTGGATAAACTCGTTGGGGTAATTACGCGCTGCGGGATTTATGGGAGTACCGTTAATATCAAGTGAAGCCTTTGGAATGATCTTCGGACCGCCGTCAATGGGTGTACCCATACCTGAGAATACTCGGCCAAGCATATCCTCCGATACGGGGAGCTCAACGCCATGTCCTGAAAAGCGTACCTTTGAGTGAGCAAGATTGAGCCCCGCAGAGGATTCAAAGAGCTGTACAAGCACATTGGAGCCGTTGACCTCAAGAACGCGGCAACGCCTTGTCTCACCGCTTGGAAGCTCGATCTCGCCAAGCTCGTCATACTTTACGCCGTCGACCTTGCGTACCAGCATAAGAGGACCGGCTACTTCTTCGATAGTTCTGTATTCACGGATCATAGAACAGTTTCCTTTCCTTAATGCTGTCAAAGAGCCGCAAGCTCTTTATCTATGCGGGTGCGTATATCGGCAAATACTGTTTTATATTCTGCTTCTGCAATGGCCTTAGCGCGACCTATAGCTTCTCTTACGGGAAGATCTGCAAGCTTATCAATGCTGCAGCCGCGCTTGATAGCTTCAGCGGCACGGTCTCTGAAGTAGAATAGGAGCTCTACAAGAGCAAACTGCTTGTCAAGAGATGCGTAGGAGTCTGTTTCGTCGAAGGCGTTCTGCTGGAGGAAATCCTCGCGGATGCTTCTTGCAACCTCGAGCGTTAGTCTGTCCTCAGGAGAGAGAGCATCAACGCCGACCAGCTTTACGATCTCATCAAGCTCGGATTCGCTTTGGAGAAGTCTCGATACCTCAACCGACAGAGCTGTCCAGCTCTTGTTGACGTTTTCGGTATACCAAGGATCAAGTCTGTCCTTGTAAAGTGAGTATGAATTAAGCCAGTTGATAGCGGGGAAATGACGTCTGTATGCAAGAGAAGAATCAAGTCCCCAGAACACCTTAACGATACGGAGCGTAGCCTGTGATACAGGCTCAGAGATGTCACCTCCGGGAGGAGATACGGCACCGATGGCGGTAAGCGCACCTTCGCGACCGTCGCTTCCGAGACATACGACACTTCCGGCTCTCTCATAGAACTGAGCGAGACGGGAGGTAAGGTAAGCGGGATATCCCTCGTCACCGGGCATCTCTTCAAGACGTCCGCTCATCTCACGGAGAGCCTCAGCCCAGCGGGAGGTGGAGTCTGCGATAACGGCGACAGAAAGACCCATATCTCTGAAATACTCGGCAATGGTAATACCCGTATAGATAGAAGCCTCACGTGCGGCAACGGGCATATCTGAGGTGTTTGCGATAAGAACTGTTCTCTCCATAAGAGACTTACCCGTTCTCGGGTCGATGATCTCGGGGAATTCTCGGAGAACATCGGTCATTTCGTTACCGCGCTCACCGCATCCGATATATACAACGAGATCAACATTGCTCCACTTCGCGAGCTGATGCTGTACGACAGTCTTTCCGGAGCCGAAGGGACCCGGAACACAGGCTGTACCGCCCATTGCAATGGGGAAGAGCAGGTCGATTATTCTCTGTCCTGTGATCATAGGTACATTCGGAGGAAGCTTCTCCTTGTAGGGACGAGCGCGGCGAACGGGCCATTTCTGCATGAGGGTAAGCTCGTGACGTGTGCCGTCGGGACTGTCGATAATACCAATCTTTTCGGTAACGTTATACTTTCCGGAAAGAAGATAAGCGATCTTTCCGCTGATTCCGGGAGGAACCATGATCTTGTGCCTTATAACGTCCGTTTCGTCAACATAACCGATGATGTCGCCTGCGGCAACCTCATCTCCCATCTTTGCGGTGGCAACAAAGTCCCACTTTTCATCGTGGTCAAGAGCGGGAAGATCTATTCCCTTTGTAATATTGGCACCTGCGACCTGTCTCATCTTTTCGAGAGGGCGCTGGATGCCGTCATATATGTTTCGAATGAGACCGGGACCAAGCTCAACGGAAAGCGGAGCATCGGTGGAGACGACAATATCGCCGCGTCCGAGACCTGCTGTTTCCTCATAGACCTGGATAGACGCACGGTCTCCGTGCATTTCGATGATTTCTCCGATAAGGCGGTCGCGTCCGACTCGTACAACGTCAAACATATTCGCCTCGCGCATACCCTCGGCGATTACGAGAGGACCGGAGATCTTAATAATTTTTCCTTCAGTCATGGATCGGTTTCCATACCTTTCTTGTTAGTGAACATAAAGTTTGCAGTATACACGCTCAATCACGGAATATGATATCTGCGCCAACAGCTCTTTCAACATACTTTTTGAGAAGTCCCGAGCCTGTGTTTACTCCGCCGATATCTGCAGGCAGAGGAATGACCGCGGGAGTCAGCTTTTCAGCAAACTCATCCTCAAGGGAGAGCGCAAGATGTGAAAGCTCGGGTGTCAGAAAGATAACGGCGCATCCGTCGACTTCGGCATCTCTCACCCTTGAGATCCCCTCGCTGTCATTTGCAGCTTCATAAACGGCAAAGCCTGCCGCAAGATAGCAGAGCACATCTTCATGTCTGCCGACAACTGCGATCTTAGCCATCAGAGTATACCAAGCCTTTCTTTAAGGGTTTCTTTTTTGATGCTTCCCATGGATATGAGTGACAGAGCTTTTCTGTATCGACGGATCTCGCGCTCGCGGGTTATAAAGAAGCCTGCGGGTATCTCGGGACCGAATGCTTTTGATGTGAAGTTCTTTACGGTGCGTTCTACATATCTGTCGAGAATTGCATCGAGGGAAGTGGAGGTGTCAAGCGCGCCGGATATTTCTGCCTTCAACGGAATCAAAGGGAGATTTGCGGCGATAGCCTCAATATTACAGATACCGCCACCCTCAGCGCTGAATGCACTCATAGGTACGTTGCCTCCGGGAACGAATACTCTTTCCATCAGCGCCTCTGCAGCGGAAGCGGCAAGAGCACTGCGGGCGATACGTACAGCGGTGCGGATGTTCGTTACGTCGGCGAGAGCCTTGACGTATTCCGTGAACATGGGTATCTCCGTCTCTCCTGCGGAATCAGCCATATCAGCAAAGCAAGCCCTGTCAATGATGAAGTCGATACTTCTTGCCTCACCTGTGCGTTCAAAGGTGTCAATGGCTTCCGCAGCGGCACGTCCCATATGAGCCGGCAGAGGAGAGAATATACGGTTCTTTACGCAGTCTGCAACAACGGCGGTATCAACAGAGCCGCAGCTAAACAGTGTGCCCTCGGCAGATACACCGCGAAGAGCGGACTTTATTGCCGATTTAATATTGTTGCAGTCGAATTTATAAAGCAGGAAATCATAAAGACGGCTTTCGGGAACAGCTTCTCTCATGAGAGATACAGCAGAGTCAAGTGCACCCTCGAGAAGCTTTGTCACTTCGTTTACAGTATCGCTGTCAGAGACAGCGCCGAGCCTTTGAGTAACGTGGCAGATGCCTGAATCAGCCACAGCCTCGTATACGTCGCGTACAGAAGTACACTCAAGAAGTCTTGCAAGTCTTGAGGTCTCAGTACCGACACCGTCCGCAGAATTGACCTTGGTCGAAGCATAGATGTAAGCAGAATCGGGAGTCCTTGCCATGATAACCTCCGTCAAACTGCTCAGCGGAAGAGTACGGATGCAACATTTGCATACGTCTTTTCCTTGAGAGAGCCGATCATGGCGGAAACGGAGCAGTTTGTCTGTACTTCTCCGTGCTTAACGATAAAGCCGCCGCGAATGGGAGCTGCATCCTTTGAGAGCTTGATCTTGGGAACGGTAAGCTCCTTTTCTGCGATCCGCTTCTCGGCTCCCGAGATGATGGCGCGCCCGAACTTCTTTTTGTGCTCTTCGGGAAGAAAAACCTCAAAGGGAAGCTTTACATCACCTGCAAAGTTTTCATCTGAGTAAAGCTCGGTCATTTCAGCAACGGTTGCCATGCGTGATATCACAGCATCGGCAAGAAGTGCTGACATTACTTCTGCATACTTGGCATCGGGGAGACCCATAATGAAGCTTTCGGCATCCCTGTATACCTTATCTATAAGCTCGGATTTAGCCTTCAGGATTATTTCCTTTTCGGTCATAACACCTCGAGCCTCGGCACGGGAGAGAATTGACTGGTACTCCTTCATTGCCGCAGCTTCTGCGCGGCGGCGGATGAGCTCAAGCCGTTCTTCCGTGTCCTTTTGTATTGTCCCGACCTGCAGCTTGGCCTCAGAACGGATCTTTTCGATCTCATCTTCTGCATCGGCTTTGATGCGGTCGAGTATGCGTTCAAGATTGTTCATCGTTTATATCTTGCCTTTCATTATCAGAAGAGGAGGATAGCGAGAAGTGAAACGAGAAGTGCAAAGATGGCGTAGGTCTCAACGAGAGCTGCGGATGTAACTGCCTTGAAGGATTCGCCGGGGCGCTTGGCAACGAGGCTGATGCCTGCGGCGGCAACACGACCCTGTGCGATACCGGAGAAGAGACCTACGATAGCGATGGGAAGGGAAGCCATGAGGAAGTAAGCACCTTCAGCGATGGTAAGCTCGATGGGAGTACCGAGAACGCCGATCTTGAAGAGGATAAGGAATGCGGTAACGAGACCGTAGATGCCCTGTGTACCGGGAAGAGCCTGAAGAAGGAGCGCCTTACCAAACTTGGAGGGGTCCTCCTGGAGAAGTGCGCTTGAAGCTTCGCCTACGATTCCAACACCCTTTGCGCTTCCAATACCTGCGAGAGTTGCAGCGAGAGCTGCGCCGAGGATAGCGAGGTTCTGTCCTGAGAAGATTTCAGCGAGGATCTGAGAGAAAGTCATAATAAACTCCGTTCTGCCGCTTTGCGGCTTTTGATTTTTTAGATTGTTTTTAATTTAAAGCTTATTTAAAACGAACATATTTGCTTCTTGGTGTAAGAGGAGCAAACATTCTTCCGCCGTCCTCATAGAACTTACCGAAAAATTCGATGTACTGAAGACGTGATGTGTGTACGAAGGTGCCGAGCAGGTTTACCGCCATGTTAAGAAGGTGTCCGATCGTGAATATTACGAAGAACACAATAATGCCGATGACGGAAAGACCCGGAAGACCTCCGAGAATATTGAATACGCTTCCGACGACCATTGAGGCAAGCCCGAGAGCGAGTATTCGAGAATATGAGAGAAGATCGGAGAAGTAGCTTACGATGTCGTAAAGACTTGCCACTCCCTTGAAGACCTTCAGTATGATGTTCTTTTCGTGTCTGCCCTGTGTGCATATCAGCATAAGTACGCCGATAGCTGTGAGAACAAGTCCTGCTTCCTTTATAATAAGGAACAGCCCGATACCGAGGAACAGTACGATCCAGCTTCCCTGGTCGCAGATGGCATCAAGCTTTTTGCCGCGCTTCCACAGAACGTAGAACTTTATTGAGAGAGCAGTGATGAGGTGTACTGCGCCAACGCCGAGCGATACTGCAAGGAATGGAATGGGGGAGGTCAGGGGATTGAAAAGCAGCGCGAAGTCCGGCGGGTCTTCTATTCCGAACCAGTTTTCCATGATTATCTGCGGGGCATCTGAGAAATAACCGCCGAACAGGACTCCCATGACAATACATGAAATGCCGCAGATACCGAACATGGTAAGCATTTTCTTCATGTTGCCTTCGGGACGCATGAGCTTCAGTGCCGCAAAGCATATGACACTGAGTAAGAGTCCGTATCCCACATCAGCCAGCATAAGTCCGAAAATAATAAAATAGAAGAAGGACATGATGGAGGTGGGATCAAAGGATCCGTATGCCGGTGGTGAGTAAAGCTCAACTACAGGCTCGAACTGTGCGGCGAAGGCTCCGTTTTTGAACTTGATCGGAGCTTCGGGGTCGCATCCCGCGTCCTCGAAGGAATAGGCATCTCCGCGCTCGTCAAGGAATTTTGAAACCCTATCAATATCCTCCGCGGGCACCCATCCTGTTACGACAACGGTTCTTTCGGATACAGCAAAGCTGTCCTCCGCCTCGCGCTTTGCCGCTTCGGTCATGAGTAAGTCAATGTAAAGCTCCGTGTCGCCGTGACGCTCCGCAAGAGCTTTGGCTTCTTCGTTAAGTGCAGTAAGCTTGTCCTCTGCTTTTTTGATAAGTGCTTCCGTGCGGCGCATCTTACCCTCTGCAAACCCTTCCGCGGCGGTGGCTTTGCAGGGACACATTATAAAACCGAATGAGTTAAGCACAGACAGTGCTTTACTGAAGTCATCCTTATAGGCTGTCATGCGAATAAATACTTCGCTGTCAGTCCGCTTCAGCTCCTCAATTACGCAGGCGAGCTCAGTAAGGGCACTGCCGAGCTCTGCGGTATTGATCTTTGCTGACAGGGTTCCCGAAACACTGGCGGTAGAGCACGTGCGGCTTTCCGGTACCTCGTGTCGGAAGTCTTCCCAAGGAGCAAGTGCCGCAAGCTCGTTTTTTAGGCTCTGAAGCTGCGCGGCTTCTGCCTTGACCTCACTTTGCAGCTCAAGTGCCCGTGAGACCGTCTTGGCACAACGCCTGCGGAAGCTGTCGGTAAGACTGTCAAGGGCTATCTCGTCGGGAGCGGAAAGAAATGATTTCTTCTTTGTAACGTAGCCTGCGAGAAAAGCCTCAGCGGCGCTTGCTCTTGAAGCTTCGGCGGAAAGCGCGGAGGTTTTTTCGGGGCATCTGTTGGGGGCAAATCCGCAGTCATTCTCGCTTGTGGGAGCCGTTACGATGTCCACACACCTGAGACGCTGCAGCCCTGCACTGAGGCTTTCAGCACCGGACCTTAAGGTCACGGCAGAAAAGCGGTACATTTTACTTATTGCCATAGTTTAAAATCTCCCCGGCAACAACGGCAACGGCACGTTCAAGGTTGACACTCGCTTCACGTATAAGCCGTTCTGCTTCGGCAAAAGCCGATTCCTCGTGTTTTTCGGCGATAACGGCTGCTTTTTCCTCTGCCTTGGCGGCGGCAGCCTTCGAGGTCTGCTCACAAAGCGTCTCAGCTTCGGAAACGGATAATTCGGCTTCCGACATGGCTCTTGCCACAGCATCAGCCGCTTCTGCTTTGGCGGCGGCAATTCTGTCTGCCGCATCACGCTCGGACTCAAGTATTAGATTCATTACTTCGTCGGTCACGTATATGCCTCTCTTTCAGGGATCATGATCCCGAATATATACTAATGTTGATTATAACACAAAACATCGAAAAAATCAAGGACTTTGAGCTATGTTGAATAAGATATATGAGCTATGTTAAATAAGATATACCATTCAAAGTTATGCTGCGTCGGCAAACTCACTTTTTGCAAATTATCATGCCCGTATTGACAAAAGCAAGATTCCAAAGTAAAATAAAGTGGGGATTTACGGCACCGTTATGTCTCCGTGACTGAATGTTCCTTCAGCCTTGCTCCGAGCCAAGTGTCCCGTATGAGCTTCGTTCGGTTCTCGATGCTCTTTCCGCGTTCCCATATTCTTGCGGAAAGCTGTATATCCACGGTAAACCCCGAATCGCTTTCATTTATCTTGAAGATTGAGCGGTAGCTCCTGACCCTGTGGGGATCCTCCTTTGCAAAGCTGACAGCACTTTCGCAGAGCTTTGAATAATAAGCGTTTCGCAGCTTTGATACAGTATCCGTGTCCGTAAAATACGGAAGCGAGAGCGCATAGTTTTCACCTAAGGTCACCTTTTCTTCGTAATTCACGTGTCATGCCCCCCCTTTTTTGAGGTGTCATGGTAATGGTATGCGGTAAAAGGAAAAAATATTTATAAGCGAGGTGTCAGACCTTGAATATTAACGAAAGTAAGCCTGCGGCAGACAGACTCCGTCCGAAAAGCTTTGACGATATGGCGGGGCAGGAGAAGCTTGTGGGCAAAAACGGCATCCTGCGCAGGATGGCTGAAAGCGGAAGGCTTCCTTCCGTGATCTTCTTCGGTCCTCCCGGAACAGGAAAGACCACTGCCGCCACCATTCTTGCCGAAAGCTCGGGAAAAGAGCTATACCGTCTCAATGCTACCACGGCGAGCCTTGCCGATGTACGTGAGGTTGCCGCGGCGGCTGAGAGTATAATCGGATCTGCGGGGGTCGTTCTGTACCTTGATGAGATACAGTATTTCAACAAAAAACAGCAACAGTCTCTGTTGCAGTATATTGAGGACGGAAGCATAACACTCATTGCTTCGACTACCGAAAATCCATATTACTACATATACGATGCGCTTCTTTCGAGATGCGCGGTGTTTGAGTTCAAGAAGGTCGCACCCCGCGAGATCGAGCGCCGTCTGAAAACGGTTGCAGATCAGCTCGGTGCTGCAGACTGTTTTGATGCAGATGCTCTCCGCTTGATTGCAGATGTGTCGGCAGGTGACGTCCGCCGTGCGGTCAACACTCTTGAGCTTGCCGCAAATATGAAGGCTGGCGACGGTGGCAGGATCACCAAAGCGGACGTGGCTGAGCTTTTGCCGTCTGTATCCATGGGAAGCTTCGACCGTGACGGCGACACCCATTACGATCTTCTTTCGGGACTGCAGAAATCCATCCGCGGAAGTGATCCCAACGCGGCTGTATTCTACCTTGCAAGGCTTCTTGAGGGAGGGGATCTCATATCTCCCTGCAGACGTCTTATGGTAATAGCATCGGAGGACATCGGAGCTGCATACCCCATGGCGGCTGTCATAACGAGAGCCTGCGTTGAGAGCGCACGTGAGCTTGGACTTCCCGAGGCGCGGATTCCCCTTGCGAACGCCGCCGTTATGCTTGCAACCTCACCCAAATCCAATACTGCCTACGCTGCTCTTGACGCCGCCGCGGCGGACATAAAGGCGGGACTCGGCACGGAGATACCAAGTCACCTGAAAAGCCCGCAGTTCAAGGGTTACAAGTACCCCCATGACTACCCGAACCGTTACGTGAGTCAGCAGTATCTTCCCGATGATCTGAAGGACAGGCACTATTATGAGTACGGTGACAATAAGACGGAGCAGACCGCCAAAGCATATTGGGACAAGATAAAAGGCGGAAAATAGAATAAGACAAGAGAGCTGACAGCCGTCGGCTCTTTTTTTATTTAGCAAGATTCCATACTGTTTTGTTTTTGGCTGCGTATTTTATAGCTGAAAAAGCACCGCCTGAACAAGTTGTTACATAAGCGATTACAAGATCTGATCTGTCTGCCATGAATCTGTTACGTTTCGTAATGGCTGATTTTGGATGTATTACGGAGTCAGATGAATATATTTCTACTTCATCGTAATAATCAAGATAGTATTCTTCGTTATCGCGGAATGAAGCAGTTGAATAGGGGAGTATAAGGACAAGATAACAGTCTGAACGGTTAAGCTTTTTTCGGACTTGTTTGATTACTGATGCACATAGTATATCAAATTCTCCGTTTTTTCCTACTAAGAACTCAATATTTGAATGTGATGTCAAAACTTCTGTTATTGCCTTTTCTAAAAGTTCAGATGTTTTTTTGTGATCTTCGATATATCTGTGCCCGAATAGTGAAACTGTAAACTTTTCCATATCATAACCTCGAAATTTTATCTATACATATAGTAACTATAAACAAGCGAATTGTCAAGATGTAATTTTTGTTGTAGTATATTTTTGGGTGATGATTATGGAAAAACTTGAACCGATTTTTGTAAAAAGACAGTACGGTAGAATAGATCTTAAACTTAATGAAATTATGGATAGGCGCGGTATCACGCGAAATGCACTTGCTAAAGCGGTAAACTCACGTTTTGAAGTTATAGACAAGTGGTATAATAATAAAGTCGAGACCTTGGACCTTGATATTCTTGCACGCATATGCTGTGTGCTTGAGTGCAGTGCACAAGATATAATCGAATACAAAAAATGAGCTGACAGCCGTCGGCTCTTTTTATTTGGCGGTGATCCGCATCGCTTTCCGCTTTTCCGGCTGCGGCTTCTGAATATCCAAACAAAAAATCGTATTTTTGTGCCTTAATTTTACTTCATTGTTGAAATTATTTTGATTTAATGCCGCCAAACACCGTTTTTTCGGCATTTCGCCGCCAAAATGTCGAAATATGAACAAAATATTTATGAATAAATTGTAAACTCCGCGAACACGCGTTTACTAAATGCAAATATTGTGGTATAATATAAGCAAGCAAAGTTGTAATTATTTATTTGTCGTACTGTCGATGGTTGAATGGAGTTTTTTATGGCAGCACTTACTGAAAAGGAACAGCTTATACTCGATTACATAAAGGACAATATCCTCAAAAACGGCTATTCTCCTTCTATACGCGATATCAGACGGGATCTTGATATCAAGAGTACTTCAACGGTTCATACATATCTCGAAAAGCTTGAGAAGAAGGGTTATATCCAGAAGGAGGACGGAAAGAGCAGAACTCTCCGAGTGGATTCGCTCGTTGCGGGTAAGGATACCTCTCCCAGACCCATGATCCCCATAATCGGAAAGGTCACTGCAGGTATGCCTATCCTTGCAGTCGAGAATCACGATGGATATATTGCCTATCCCTTTGATAAAAAGAACGCAGGCGGACGTCAGCTCTTTGCCCTCAGGGTTACCGGTACAAGTATGATAGAAG
>JAFUPK010000068.1 GCA_017481265.1 Clostridia bacterium | reverse complement strand
CTGACAGAATGCACAAAAGTTTTGATCGACCTTTTTTAAAAGGGCGCGGGGTCTTGGGGCAGCGCCCTGAGTCGCGCTCCGCAGAGTGCGAAATTCCCCTTATTCGTCCAAAAAGCGACCCGCAGGTCGCGCATCCCCTTTTACTTTTGATTTAGCCTTTGTTTAAGTTGACAAACCCTGTGCGAAAGCACAGGGTTTGTCATCAATCTGAACTCCCTTCGGGGAGTTTTTTAGTTAGGTGAAAAGTAACAGGTAATAATGAAGAGGTTCGGTACATTTCCGTAAACGGAAATGAAAAAGTCTGAAAATGGGTAGTCGCATTTAGGGTGAAATACAGATAACAATGACGCTGTCTCCCCCAAAATGCTATTTTCTCTTCTTGAACAGCGTTCGGGTGCCTGTTATTACAAGCATCACGCCGAAGCTCACCTGCAGAGCACGCTCGGGGAGCATACTGCGCAGAATTCCGCCGATGAGTGTGCCTGCGATAGCGAATACTGTACAGAAAAGTATCAGACGCGTGTTCATCTTTCTGTGTGTCAGATGGTAGGGAAGGGCGGCAAGCGAGGCGCTGATGAAGAAAACAAGATTCACAGCCTGAGCTTTTGCCTGCGCCATGCCGCATATCATGGTAAGGTAGATCACGAAAAGTCCACCACCCCCGACACCTGTTCCGGCAAGCACCGATACCGCAAATGCGGCAAGAGAATATATGAGCATACCGTCCCCCTAAAAGATCATGGTAACGCCTGCGTATATAACGAGGATGGCGAATATTTTGTTAAGCAGACCTGCACTGACCTTGTCGCTGAGAACTGCTCCCGCAATACCGCCGAGTGCCGCAGGTACAGCCGTTGCGAAAAAGTGAACAGAGCCGGAAAAATAGCCGCCATCGTAGGTGAAAAGTGACACAGCCGAAACTGGAAGGATCACCGCCATTGCTGAGGCAAGGCTGTCCTTCACATTGCCGATACACATATAAGAGAACATATAGGTCAGCAAAATTCCGCCGCCAGTCCCAAGAAGTCCGTTGACACAGCCTGCGGCAAGGGAAACGGAAATATACAGTATATAAGTTAGGATCGGCTTTAGTTTAAGCTTTTCGGTCATTTTGTTCCTCCGAAAACTGACTTTTCAAGTAAAATTACAGGTATTTATCCCTATAATAATCAATGCTACTTGAAAAAATCGCCCGTTTCTGTTAAAATATATAATGAGGTATGATGTCATACTTGTATATATGGATAGATTTAGTTTGCTCAGTCGTATGTGCTTTATGCGCGGCCGGCAACGGAAGATAAAAATGAAATGGAGAAATCATGGCGGATTCAAAAAAGAAGACTACGTCTTCAAAGGTTAAAGTGAATACTGCACGTAAGAAGAACAGCTCTCAGAAAAAGGAGTTGCCGAAGAACGTGAAGCGTAAGACTCCTGCAGACAGCTCACAGCCCGGCTTTTCTTCACAGCTTCTGCCTTATATCATGGTCGTCGTTGCAATATTTACGGCGGTCTGTATGTTTGCGGGAAGCGGAGCGGGCATCATCGGCGGAGCTATCCGTTCATTCCTCCTCGGTATGAGCGGAGGCGTGGCATATGCGATACCTTTTTTAGTGCTGGTGCCCGTGTTTACATACGGTAAGGACAGAGAAGAAGGAACATTCTTCCGCAAGATAAGCTGTGTATGTGTGGCGTTTGTTCTCGTTTCCGTGCTTCTTCATGTTTTCATGAAGGGAAGCAATACCCTTTCTGTGGTGACTCATTGGAAGGAGGGAATCGGTGTAGACGGCGGTGGTGTTATCGGCGGATTTATCGGCGAGCTGATGCTCCGTGCTTTCGGTAAGGCGGGAACTTTGGTGCTTGTTTTCGCAGTGCTGTTTGTCCCTGTACTGTACCTTTTCGGCATCACACCGCGAGGTCTTTGGATACTTATAAGATATAAGCTGAGGCTTGCCCGCGAAAACGGCGCTGAAAAGGCACGGGAGAGAAGGGAAAGAGAGGCACAGCTTGAATCGGAGCGTGAGCAGTATCTCCGTGAGCACAAGGCAAAGGCTGATGATCAGCTTCGCATGGAAGTCAGGGAAAAACGCGAGAGCGAGCCCGCAGAGGAAAAACCTCAGCGCTTCCGTTATAAGGGACGTCACAAATTTTCTCCCGATGTTCCCATCGACGATGAGCCCGTAAAGGAAGAAATCCCCCCTGTAAAAGAAGAAACAATGTCCGATGAGGAGATAGATGAGCGTATCTTTGATGAGGTCATGCGCCGTACAAAGGCACGCATGACGGCTGAAAGCGAGGAGGCTTCTTTAGCTGCGGCGGATGTCGAAAATGAGTCTGCAAAGCTTGAGGATGAGGCCGAGGTACACGCGGAGGTACTTTCTCCCGTTGATGTGATCTCCTCCGATGAGCCTGAAAAGGATAACGAAAATGAAAAGGAAGGTTCAGCATCTGTTGACCTCAAGAAAATATTCGTAAATCCCGAGGATGCAGAGCTTCTCGATAGGCTTGCCGAGGCATATCTTAAGGGGGACCGTGACGGTGTCAGCTCGGGTGCTACCGATGCCGAGACCATGGAAAGCGAGCTTACAGTCATGAGAGCCGATGTGGGAGATGCCGCGACAGAGTCCGAGCTTCCCGCAGAAGAACCGAAGCCCGAAAAGAAGGAGTACGTGTTCCCGCCTGTAAGCCTTATCAGAGAGGATACTGAAAAGCGTGACGAGAATATAAAGGAAGAGCTCCACGCAAATGCCGTAAAGCTCGTTGAGACCCTTCGCAGCTTTAATGTAAAGACAAAGATCGAAAATGTGTCCCGCGGACCTACGATTACAAGATACGAGCTTCTTCCCGAGGCAGGAATACGCGTGCGCAGTATTTTAAATCTTGTTGACGATATTGCGTTGAATCTTGCCACTACCGGTGTCCGCATTGAGGCTCCTATACCGGGCAAGCCTGCTGTGGGCATAGAGGTGCCCAACAAGAAGCGCGCAACCGTACACCTCCGTACCCTTATAGAGGATCAGCGCTTCAAGGATGCGTCCTCAAGACTGCTCTGCGCCCTTGGTGAGGACGTAGGCGGTGAGAGCGTTTATCTTGATATCGCAAAGATGCCCCATCTGCTTATCGCAGGTGCTACGGGTATGGGTAAATCCGTGTGCATCAACAGCCTTATAGTGAGCCTGCTTTATAACGCATCCCCCGATGAGGTCAAGCTCATTCTTATTGACCCCAAGAAGGTCGAGCTCAATATCTACAACGGTATTCCCCATCTTCTCGTTCCCGTTGTCAGTGATCCGAAAAAGGCGGCGGGAAGCCTTTCATGGGCAGTTTCCGAGATGGAGCGCAGGTTCGGTCTTATTGAGGCTGTGGGAGTCCGCGATGTAAATATGTATAACAAGCTTACAGCAGAGGATCCGGCGTATGAATTCCTTCCTTATATAGTGATAATCATTGACGAGCTTGCCGACCTTATGATGACGGCACCCGATGACGTTGAGGAATCTGTCTGCCGCCTGATGCAGAAGGCGCGTGCCGCAGGTATGCACGTTATTATCGGTACTCAGCGTCCCTCAGTTGACGTTATTACCGGTCTTATCAAGGCGAATATCCCCTCGCGTATCGCATTTACCGTTGCTTCTCAGGTGGACTCACGTACAATAATCGACCGTGCCGGTGCTGAGAGCCTTATCGGTCGGGGTGATATGCTGTATCTGCCCGTTGGTGCATCCAAGCCTGTACGTGTTCAGGGTGCATTTGTCTCCGAGGAGGACGTAGAGAAGGTCGTATCCTTTATTAAGAGTGCAAATGCGGACAATCAGGTGGAATATTCAAGCGATGTCATCGAGCAGATCGAAAAGGAAGCCGCTAAGTGTGGAATTGGCAAGAAGGGCGCAGGAGCATCTGCCGCTGCGTCTGATGACGAAGGCGAGGATGATCCTATGCTCAAGAGCGCTCTTGAGCTTGCGGTCAACAGCGGAAAGATATCCACATCTCTTATACAGCGCAGACTGTCTTTAGGATACGGACGTGCCGCAAAGCTTATCGACCGTATGGAGCAGCTGGGATATGTCAGCCCTCCCGAGGGACAAAAGCCCAGAGAAGTGCTCATAACCAAGGAACAGTATATGGAAATGGTGCTGAAGCGCGAGGATGAGTTGCTGTAAGAGATAACAAAATAAGCTTATATTGTTTATGAATTGTTAAGGACTTTGCGGGGGAATAATGGTATACTGTATACGAATACAGTTCTCCTGCAAGGGGACAGCCTTAACAGATCAGTTGAGACGGAGGATGGCATATGGTTTATGTAATACTTGCCGAAGGATTTGAAGAGATAGAGGCGCTGACGCCCGTTGATGTGCTCCTGCGTGCAGGAGCTGAGGTGAAAACCGTTGGTATCACGGGAAGATGTGTCACGGGAGCTCACGGTATCAGTGTGAAATGTGATCTGTATGCCGCAGAGGATACAGTTGATATGGACTCCTGCGAAATGCTTGTTTTCCCCGGAGGTATGCCGGGAGCTGAGAATATTGACAAGTATCCTGCCACAGATTCATATATTGATAGTGTGATCTCAAACGGAGGATATGTGGGCGCTATATGTGCAGCTCCCATGATACTTGGTAAAAGAGGCTACCTTAAGGACAGACGTGCCGTTTGCTACCCCGGATTTGAAGAGTACCTTACGGGTGCCAAGGTATGTGATGCTGATGCCGTACGTGACGGTCAGTTTATCACATCGCGCTGTATGGGAACTGCGCTTGACTTTGCCCTTGAGCTTACGCAGTGCCTTTTCGGTGAGAAAAAAAGACTAGCCGTTGAGGCGGCTGTCAACGGAAGAGCATGACCCTTCTATGCAAAAATTCTTACTTTTGAAAGGAAATCTGATATGAATACAATAAGAAAAGAAAAGGATGAACTCAGAGGTAAGTATCTCGCATTACGCGGTGAGATGGAGCGAGATATCAAAAATAAAAGGGATGATGCGATCTGCAGATATGCGCAGAATCTCGTGAGCTTCAGGTACGCGGAGTTTGTGCTCCTTTACGCTGCCACAGATAATGAGATCGATGTTTCCGCTATAGCCGAGGCGGCTCTCAAAGCAGGCAAGAAGGTGGCATTCCCCCGCTCGGACAAGGAAACTCACACGATGAAGTACCACTTTGTAAGCTCTCTCGATGAGCTCAGCGTAGATACCTACGGTATCAAGGAGCCTCCAAAGGACGCCCCCGTTTACGATCCCGCAAATGAAAGCGGAAGCGCTGTTTGCTTCGTTCCCGGACTTCTTTACGACAAAGCAGGCTTCAGGCTCGGGTATGGAAAGGGCTTCTATGACAGATATCTTTCCGCATTTTCGGGTTGTAAGATAGGCGTGATCTACAGCGATTATATAATGCAGACAGTTCCCCGCGGAAGATTTGATGTTTCAGTTGATATCCTTCTTACCGAAAACGGCGTAAAGCCTGTGTCTGTGAAAAAATAATTATAAAGGCATGGTGCCATTATGAAGATAAAACCGACGACAGCGGCGCCGATCCTCGTTTGTGCCGTTCTCGCTCTCACACTGTTGTTCAGCGTTGTTCCGTCGTCTGCACTCGGACTTGACGACAATCCATACCTTACTACGGTAATTCTTCAGCTTGTAATATTCATGCTCCCCGCACTGTTTTTCTGCACCCTTCGCGGTACGTCGTACAGAGAGAAGCTGAGACTTAAGCTGCCGCACGTGTCAACTCTTCTTCTCATCATCTGTTCCCTTGTGGTGATGATCTGCGGAAGCTGTGTGATAGAGTATTTCATGTCCACGGTATCACCTGTTTCCATGGCTGAAACATCGGTGGTGGACCGAGCAGGCTATGCAATGAACCCCGGATTCTTTGACGGTCTTTATTTGGTTCTGGCGTTCGCTCTGCTTCCCGCGTTGACTGAAGAATTTCTTTTCAGAGGGATAATCCTTTCCGAATACGGAAGCCTCGGAATATTCTGTTCGGTGTTCATGAGCAGCATAATGTTCGCTTTCTGCCATCTGAGCCTTGTCAGACTTCCCATATATGTATTCAGCGGTGTTATTCTGGCGCTTGTGACCTATGCGACCCGCTCTGTAATAGCACCGATGATAGTCCACACGGTGTACAACGTGTTTGTCCTGTTCTTTGAGGAATATGTACTGAGACTTGCCGAAAAGCAGAATATCAGCGCCCTTCTGTTTATCATAATAGCCGCCGGGTGTGCTATTTTGTTTGCTTCTTTTATGTGCTTTGAGGCGGCGGGACTTTACAAGTCATATGCAGTTGATAATGTGCCCTCCGATCATGTTCCGACAAAAAAGAAAAAGCTTATAGGCACCCTTGCTGAGGCGGTGTTCTCTCCGTCCTTCATAGTGCTTGCCGTGACATACATAGTTATCGTGCTTACAAAATAATTATCCTCATTTTGCCTCAAGAGTGGAACAAGTCTGACGGAGACTTGGATGAGACACCAAAAATCCAAAAGAAAGGCATGACAAAAAATGAACAATACCAATAACGGAAACGGTTTTGGAACACCTGCGGGCGATCGTAAGGCTCCGGATGTGCGGCCTGCAGAGGGAGGCTCATCTGTGCGAAGCGGTGTTCCTGCCGAAAACGGTGGAAATGTAACCAAAAAACCTGCAGTTCCGAGCAGTGATGTGCCGAATCCTGTGTCACAGCAGCCGGGCGCTCAAAAACAGCAGGCTGCAGGTAAGGTGCAAAATGCTTCCCAAGGTGTAGCGGCAAAGCCTCAGACACCTCCCGCCCGGAATGCGCAAAAGGCGAAACTGCCGCCGAAGGCAGATGCAACAGTTGCAATAAAAACTCAACAGAAGCTTTCTGCGGACACGACCTCCAAGGATGCCACAAAACAGCTTGCACCCCAACAAAAGACATCATCCGCAGAGATACCCAAGGGTAAAGGTAAGTCTGCCCGCGCAAAAAAAAGCGGAACGACGGAAGCCGGCAACACGGTAATGAGCCTTGTTAAGTGTATGGCATACATTACAGTAGTGCTTATTGTGTCAATTATCATATCCGTGTTCGTTATCCTTGCGGCTAACGATATGTACGGCTTTGTGAAATCTACCGATCCTGTAGAGGTCACAATTCCCGAGGGCGCTGACCTTGATGACGTGGCGGATATTCTCCACGACAATAATGTCATAAGATATAAATGGCTCTTCAAGATGAAGAATAAGGGAGTTTCCGATTTTAAGGCCGGAACTTACACTGTGCTTCCAAGTCAGAGCTATGAGAATATCATTGCGGAATTCCGCGAAAAGATACCTACAGGCGTTTCGTGGATCACAATTCCCGAGGGCTTCACCACCGATGAGATAATTGATCTTCTTGTGGAAAGCGGTATTGGAAAACGCGAAAGATATGTGGACGTAATAAACAATTACGATTTTGACTATTGGTTCATTGATGAGCTTGGAGAGGACTGGGCGTCGGACGGAAGGATATACCGCCTTGACGGATATCTGTTCCCCGATACCTATCAGTTCTACAATGCTTCAAGTGAAGAAACAGTAATAAAGAAGCTTCTTACACGTTTCAATCAGGTATTCGTAAAGAGCTACAGGGAGCGTGCCGCAGAGCTCGGATATACTGTTGATGAAATTCTGACTCTTGCCTCCATAATCGAGAAGGAGGCGGCAAATCAGTCGGAGTTCGGCGATGTGTCGTCTGTATTCCACAACAGACTGAATGATCCCGCGAACTTTCCAAGGCTTGAGAGCGATGCTACGGTGGTCTACTCTATTCAGCACGAGACCGGAGTCCGTCCCAACCTCACAGGTGAGGATCTTGAGCGTGATGATCCCTACAACTCATATAAGGTGGATGGCCTTGTTCCGGGACCTATTGCAAATCCCAGTAACAGTGCTATCCTCGCGGCGCTGAACCCCAAAAATACAAACTACTACTATTTTGTATCTAACGGTAAGCAAACCTATTTTGCCTCGGACCTTGCGGGACATAACGCAAACAAGGCAAAGTATCTGAAACAGAACGCAGAATGATAAAAGACTGACAGCTACTCGGAAAGCGTGTGGCTGTCAGCTTTTTTGTATAGAAAGGCTTCGTCAAACTGCACAGAATAACGGCACGAAAACTGTGGAATGTGTCAATTGACTTTTTAGGGAATTTCATTTATTCTATAGGTAACATTCAACCTTTTTGAAAGGAAAGTAAACATGAAAACAAAACGAATTATATCAGCATTTCTTGCGGCTTTGATGCTCATCGGAGCGGCTGTATTCAGCACTACGGCATCTGCGGCTGAAATGCCGTTTTCGGACGTAGGAAAAAAGAAATGGTTCTACGATGAGGTGCTTTACGTCTACGAAAAGGGACTAATGACGGGAACCTCGGAAACGAAGTTCGAGCCCAACGCAAGCCTTACGAGAGCAATGTTTATTACGATCCTCGGACGCCTTGCGGGAGCAGAGGAGACAGAATCAAACAAGTTCTCCGACATAAAGAAGAAAAACTGGTACTCGGGCTACGTAGGCTGGGCAGTTGACTCAGGCATCGTTACAGGCTACGAGGACGGAACCTTCAAGCCCAATAAGGCGCTGACCCGTGAGGAGATGGCGGCTTGTATCTCAAGATACGTGGACTTCATGGGCATAAGAATGCCGCGTGAGAGCACAGCACCCGTAGAGTTTGCCGATAAGGGAAAGATCGCAAAATGGGCGCGTGAATACGTTGAAGTTCTCCGCCGTGCGGGAATCGCCAACGGAGATACAGCGGAAAAGTATAACCCCAAGGCAAACATTACAAGAGCCGAGATGGCTACGGTAATTATGAATCTTATCGCTGCCGAAGCCAAGGCATGGCAGGGGTATGAGCCCGATCCCGCCGCTGACGGCTATGCAGTTTACAGTGCGGCGTATCTCTATTATAACGGCACCGCTGTAACGGGCGACCTTGGAAGCAAACTTGTGGAGAAAGATGGAAGCTATCCGATCCTCTCTACCTATTACGATGCCGCAAACGCAAGACGAAACGCTACCCCCGGCGGTTCAACGGGAATCTGTACCACCGTTATGGAGGAGCTTGTTCTCAAGGACACTCCCGTTATAAAGATCGCCTACTCTTTTGAAGGCGAAGAAGAGCCGGAGACTCTTGGCGGTTTCTATACAGTAAACCCCAGTCATAATGACTGGTCGCGCACATATTGCCATTATTACTGCGATGAGAGCTTCACATTCGTCAAGGGAGAAAAGGATGGCGAATTCTCCACGGCGACATTTGACATGACGGCATTTGTCGAAAAGCATACCGGCGTAGACGATCGTTTTGATATGTCCCATATCGTAGCTCTCCCCTTTGCGGAGGATTACACCGGTGATGCTAAGTTCAATATCAGCTATATCGCCTTCTTCAAGGATCAGGCGACTGCTGACAGCTTCAAGGCAGAAGACCTTGATGACTATTTTGCGAACTACAGCCTCTATTCCAGCATTTCCGTGACCGATCTTACCGAGGATGTGAAGAAGGAGTACGATGCACTTCTTGCAGAGCGTATCGATGATATCCTCACAAGCGAATCAGAGATTACTCCCGAGCAGATCGAGGCTGAGGGCGGCACCTGCTACTATCTTTCAAGCATCAACGGAGATGACAATAACGACGGTCTGTCGCCCGAAACTCCTTGGAAGAGCCTTGATAAGCTGTGGAATATAAAAAAACCGAATGTCCTTGAGTTTTTCATACCCAAGGAAGGCGACGGAATCTTTTTTGAGCGCGGAAGCGTATGGTATCCCGAAAAACACCTTAATTCTTCAAAGCTTTGTCTCGATATCGGCGACGGCGTAAGTCTCGGCGCGTACGGAGAGGGAGAAAAGCCCCGCTTTACAGTTGCACTTGATTTTACCGATTCAAACGGTGTGGGTAACTGGAAGCCTACCGAATGGGATAATGTATGGTGCATGGATGAGATCGATGAAAGGCATGAGTATGAGATCTCAGACAAGTGCGATATCGGATACATGATCTTTAACGATGGCGAGGCCTTCGGAATCAGAATATGTGAGTCAACGGCGTCCAGTGATAACAGGTTTGTTGACTTCGGCGAGGGCAAAACAACAAAGCTCTACGGCTTAAACAGCCCTAACGGCAAGGATTATTTCTACGTTGGAACCGACAGAAAGTGGGAAAACCCGGGCACGGCTCTCCGTAACAACTATGAGTTCATTTACGATGCTATAGAAGGAGAGATCTACCTCTACTGGGACGAGGGCAATCCTGCAGACAGTTTTGATGAAATCATGATCTCCAGAAACGGATATGCTATCCGCGGCGGAAACAATATCAGGATCGACAACCTTGCCATAACCAATTCCGCTACATGGGGTGCTATGCTGGGCGAGCATGATATCAGCATCTCGAACTGCGAGATCGCATACTGCGGAGGAAGTATGTCCTCCATTGAAAGCGGTATCGAGTTCAACGGACGAACAAAGAATGTATACATGAAGAATAACTACTGCCACGATATCGGTGACGGACCTCTCTCCATGCAGAGTCAGGAGGAAAAGCCGGGAGATCCCACATATATCGAGAATGTTGAGCTTTGCGACAACGTGATAGTTGCCTGCGGAAACGGACTTGAGCTTGCCGCAAGCACAGGAACGGGACTTATCGACGAGAACGGAGTTGCACAGAACAAGCTTCGCAATTTCAATGTCAGCAACAATATCATGGCATACATCGGATATGGACTCTGCGAGTGGCAGGGCGATGCTACCATCGAAAATGAAAACACCAGCGGCGGCAGAAAGCTGGGTGAGTTCCTCTGCACCGGACATGAGTTTGAAAACTGCTATTTCACGGATAACATCATGATGTATGGTGCAGGTCAAATGGGAATCACTTACTTCTCATCCGATACACAGCAGAGAGGTTGGATCCTTGATGACAATACTTACCTCCTTAACCCCGAGCACATGGTCATGTTCTCACGCCGCAATAACTTCAACAGAACATGGCAGAGTAATCTTGCCAATTACGGAATCTATGTTACCGTACCGCTTCAGGAAAGATATATTTCCTACATGGCTTCTCTCGGAATCGGAAACAGCGACAAATACTATTTCTACCATGGTACAACTGCGGAGCAGGCACAGCGCTGCTTCTTCATGACGGGAAATGTGGCGAGAGATCTTCTGAAGTAATTCCACAAAAGATATTTGGATCATTTTCTGTTTGCATAAACGTACAAAAAATATATAAAAAACTATTTAATGTGTCAATTGACATTTTTGCTTTTCTTGAGTATTCTATAGGTAACATTCTACCTTTTTGAAAGGAAAAACGAAATGAAAACAAAACGAATAATATCAGCATTTCTTGCTGTGCTGATGCTTGCAGGAGCGGCTGTATTCAGCACCACAGCATCTGCGGCTGAAATGCCGTTTTCGGACGTAGGAAAAAAGAAATGGTTCTACGATGAGGTGCTTTACGTCTACGAAAAGGGACTTATGACGGGAACCTCGGAAACAAAGTTCGAGCCTAACGCAAGCCTTACGAGAGCAATGTTTATCACGATCCTCGGACGTCTTGCGGGAGCTGCGGAGACAGAATCAAACAAGTTCTCCGATATAAAGAAGAAAAACTGGTACTCGGGCTACGTAGGCTGGGCAGTTGATTCAGGTATCGTTACAGGCTACGAGGACGGAACCTTCAAGCCGAACAAGGCGCTGACCCGTGAGGAGATGGCGGCTTGTATCTCAAGATATGTGGACTTTATGGGTGTAAGAATGCCGCGTGAGAGCACGGCACCCGTGGAATTTGCCGATAAGGGTAAGATCGCAAAATGGGCGCGTGACTACGTTGAAGTTCTCCGCCGTGCGGGAATCGCAAACGGAGATACAGCGGAAAAGTATAACCCCAAGGCAAACATTACAAGAGCCGAGATGGCTACGGTAATTATGAATCTTATCGCTGCCGAAGCCAAGGCTTGGCAGGGATACGAGCCCGATCCCGTAAAGGAAGATTTTGCTGTGTACAGTGCGGCATATCTCTATTACAACGGCACCGCTGTGTCAGGCGGTATGGGTACCGAGATTATCGGAGAGGGAAGCGGCAATTATCCTTATCTCTCTGCCTTTATGGATGCCGAAACTGCTGAGAATCACTCCACTCCCGCAAATTCAACGGGAATCTGTACCTCCGTATTCGAGGATCTCGATCTCGATAAGCTTCCCGTAGTAAAGATCGCATACACATATGAGGGTGAAGATGCTCCCGATAAGCTTACGGGTCATTACGTGGTAAATCCCTGCTCCAACAGCTGGTCGATGAATTACTTTAATGCGTACGTCAATGAGCCTCTCGAGTTTGTTGCAGGTGCAGACGACAACGGCTATAAGACAGCAAGCTTCGACCTTACTGCTCTTCTTCAGAAACATTCTCACGTTAACGACGATATCGACCTTTCCCATATCCTTGTTAACCCCTTCGAGGACGGATATGCAGGAGATGGTAAGTTCAACATCCGTTACATCGCATTCTTCAAGGATCAGGCGAGTGCAGATGCGTTTGAAAGTGCTGATCTTGATGATTACATGAAGAATTACTTCTGCTTTACCAGCATCAAGTACCTTGAGTATACCGATGACGTGAGAAAGCAGTACGATGATCTTCTGCAGGATCGTATTGATGAGATCCTTAACAGCGAGGCTGCCTATACTCCCGAGATGATCGAGGCTAACGGCGGTAAGTGCTACTATGTTTCTTCTATCCACGGTGATGACTCCAACGACGGTCTGTCTCCCGAGACACCTTGGAAGAGCCCCTTGAAGCTTTTGGACATCAAGAAGCCGGGTGTACTTGAATTCTCCATCCCCAAGGCGGGAGACGGAGTATTCTTTGAGCGCGGAAGCGTGTGGTATCCCGAAAAGTATCACAATTTATCTATAAGCACACTTCCCACAGGCGATGGCGTTATCTACAGCACATACGGTGAAGGACCTAAGCCTCTCTTTACCTGCGCTATGGACTTCTCTGAGGATAATAACGTAGGCGTATGGCTTGAAAGCGGATATGAAAACATCTGGCGTCTTGATATCGACAGATATGTTCCTGAAGGCTGGACTCACGATGATGTGGGATGTATCTTCTTCAATGAGGGTGAGGCTATCGGCGTTCGTGTAGTTCCTGCCTCCGATGCCACCAACTCTGAGGTAAGTCCCTTCGGAGAGGGTAAGTACAGCTATGACTACGGACTTCTCTCAGGCGACGGCAAGACCCACTTTATGACGGGCGGTACGTCTCTTGAAAACGTGGGAACAGCACTCAAAAATAACTATGAGTTCTTCTACGACACCTATTCCGACGAGCTTTGGCTCTACTGGGATCGTGGTAACCCCGCAGACAGCTTTTACGACATCAAGGTAGGCAGAAACGGTACAGCAGCTTGGATCGCAAACAATAGTGTTATTGATAACCTTGCATTTATGTACAGCTCATTCTATGCTATGCGTCTCAGCGACACGAATATTACGATACAGAATTGTGAGATCGGTTGCGTTGGCGGAGAATACACGTCAGTTGCCAGCGGTGCAGAGCTCTTCGGTAATGCAAACGGCATCAGAATGATAAACAACTACGTTCACGATATCGCTGACGGTCCTCTCAGTATTCAGGATACAACGGACGATCAGGTCGATATCTCCGTGAGAAACGTATCCCGTGACGTTGAGCTTGCTCATAACGTCATCGTTGCCTGCGGAAATGGTGTCGAGCTCTGGATCAAGCCCGGTAAGCCCATAGACGGTCCCTTTACGTCGGGTATGGCACAGCACTACTCCGAGAACTACAACATCCACGACAACATTATGGCGTACATCGGATACGGAATCTGTGTCCGTCAGGAGGAGAAGCGCCTCGGAAGCGTATTCTGTTGCGGCTATGAGATGGTGAACAGCCGTCTTGAGAATAATATCGTTATGTATCCCGCAGGTCAGTTTGACATCGGTACGTTCTCTTCCGACACACAGAAGAGAGGATATGAGATGATCAACAATACGTTTATCGTAAATCCCGAGCACTGCGTATATTCCGATAACCTCCGTGATAACGTAAACAGCTATTGGCATCACAACCTTGCAGGCTACGGAATAGGAGTGTCTGTGCCCTATGAGTACAGATACCTCACGTATTTTGCTAATCTCGGTATCGGCAACGGCGAGACCTATTATCACATCGACACACCTTCCACCTATGAGGAAGAGAACTGGTCCTTCTTTATGACAGGTAAGCTTGCTGAGAATTTAGGTTAATATCAAAAATCACCGCCAAGGTTCACCTTGGCGGTCAGCTTGATGACAAACCCTGTGCTTTGGCACAGGGTTTGTCAACTTAAACAAAGGCTAAATCAAAAGTAAAAGGGGATGCGCGAGCTGCAGCACGTTCGCTTGCGCGAAGTGCGTCACCAAACTTCGTTTGGTTCGGGTCGCTTTTTGGACGAATAAGGGGGATTTCGCGCCTTGCGAGGCGCGATTTAGGGCTCTGCCCTAAAAACCCGCGACCTTTCGAGAAAGGTCGATCAAAGCTTTTGGGCATTTTGTCAGCGCAAGACCTTTGTCAGCGGTCTGACCGCCAAGGTTCACCTTGGCGGTGATTTTGTAAAGCGCATCAATAAATATTACCCTGTAACACGTTATATATTGATTTTTATGCGTAGGCATGATAAAATTAACTTATAGATACTTCACATCAAAGGAGCTATATTACATGACCGATACTGCTAAGCTGTTTTACGATATAAACGAGCCCTTTGCCGCGGGCTTCTTTGAGCTTGAGTCAGCCTCTCCCGCGAGAGCTTTCTGCCGTGCATACCGACGCTTTTTTGAGCTTGCTCCGCTTCCGAAATACAAAAGCTTTGATCCTCTCTACCCATATAAGGGTCTGTGGTGTGAAAGCTATGCCGTGAACCCGCAGTACTGCCGCCAGTACAGTGTGGACTACGGTGCACTGAAAGCGAAAAGTGATGAATGCGCGAGGCTGTTCCGCAAGTTTGATGCCGAGCACGGTGACTTTCTCGCAGTCGACGGCAGGGGAGCAGGCTCACGTTATGCCGCGTATATTGATGGGTGGAACCATTCCGCGCTGAACTTCAAGCGCATACTTGCCGAGGGTGTTGACTCATACGAAGCACGTGTCCGTAAAATGAAGGATGACGATCTCCGCGAAGCGCTTCTCGATCTGCTCTGCGGTATTCGCACCTATCACGGCAGAATTGTAGAGTATCTTGAGTCTGCGGGGGCAGAAGAACGACTTGTCAAGGCTCTTAAAAAAGTTCCCTTTTCGCCTGCGGAAACTGCCTTTGAGGCTATAGTGTCATGTAATTTCGCTTTGTGCCTTGACGGGTGCGATAATATCGGTTTTATCGACGGCTGGCTTCCGAAATATTGGCGCGGAGAGGATCTGACATATGAGCTCGGGGCACTGATGATGCATCTCCAGTACGCGAACGGCTGGAGTATGTCTATCGGCCCTGAGTACAGCGAGCTTACAAAGCAGTATCTAAAGGCATCGCGCGGTGAGGCTCGCCCTATGATCGAGCTGAGATGCACTCCCGATATGCCTGACGATATTTGGTCCGCTGCCCTTGAAAGCGTGCTTTCGGGAAGCGGACAGCCCGCATTCTATAACGAAAACGCTATTCAGAGCCGCCTCTCCGAGCGCTTTCCCGATGCACCGCGTGAGGACATCTACGAATTTGCGGGAATGGGTTGTACGGAGACCAATTTCTCGGGACTTACCTTCTCGGGCGGCATAGATATGAATCTCAATGTGCTGAAGGTCTTTGACGAGGTCATGCGGGAGCATCTTGCTTTATGTGAAACCTTCGATGAGCTATATGAAAAGTTTATGTCGCGTGTTGCCGAGGTTCAGGACGACCTTATGCTGTTCGTGAACAATTACTACAACAAGAGAGCCGAGATCTCCTTTGCGCCTATACGTACTCTTTTCGTAGATGACTGTATTGAAAAGGAAAAAGGTTATTACAACGGCGGTGCTCGTTACACCTTTGCCATTCCCTCCGATAGCGGTATTCCAAATACCGTAGATTCTCTTTTGGTCGTAAAGGAGCTTGTTTTCGACAGGCGCGAATATACTGCTGAGGAGTTTATCGCAGCTCTTGACGCGCAGGAGGGCCGTTTCTTGTCTCTTGCACGCTCGTGTCACTCTTACGGCATTGCAGACCCCGTTGCCGACGGACTTATTGCCGATCTTACAAAGCGATTCTATGCCCGTTACCGTTATGCACGTCTTGACTTGGGCGACGGTTTTCTCCCGACGAGTCATCAGTTCATCCGACACACCACCGAGGGGCACACCTTGGGTCACACTCCCGACGGACGGCGTGAAGGCACACCCGTGGCAGATTCTATCGCCGCGGCAAACGGTAAGGCTACCGAGGGCCCGACACGAATGCTCATAAGCGCCGCAAGCTTCGATCAAAGTATGGTCTACGCCATTCCGGTGCTGAATCTGAGTATTTCCACAAAATTCAAGCCGGAGATACTTCGCGGACTTATTGAAGGTTATTTCAAAATGGGCGGGACTCAGGTGCAGATAACCTACGTGGACCGAGAGACCTTGCTTGATGCAAAGGAGAATCCGAATGAGCACGGAGATCTTATAGTTCGTGTCGGCGGCTACTCCGACTTCTTTATAAGTCTCGACCGTGATCTGCAGGATGCAGTAATCGCGCGAACTATGTTTGATGGATAAATTGAAAAACCGGCTGTCGCAAGCTTCCGCTTGCGACAGCCGGTTTGATTACAAGGTTGTTCGCAATCGCACAGCTTTTATAAAAGTTTTGTGAGGGCCTTTTTCAAAAGGTCGATCAAAACTTTTGTGCATTTTGTCAGCGCAAGACCTTTGTCAGCGGCCTGACCGCCAAGGTTAATCCTTGGCGGTGTATTTTTTGTGCCCATATCCCCCCAGCGGTGCTGGTGGTACTAAAAAGCTTTAGCTATGAGTAATATAATTATTTTGGATAAAATGGACACGAATGAATTAAAGGCTATTCAAAGTTTTCTTCTCTTATCTTTTTTGCGAAGCAAAAAAGATAAGAATCAGCCAAGGAGGTGAGGAGTTTGCGACGAGGAAACTTCGGCGTTTGAGATGGTTTCTTCGAAGGATAGAGGACACATAATATGTCTTGAACCTACGAAACGAACCGTATTGTATCTGTTTGTCAAAAACAAATTTATCGCATACAGTATCGTTTCGTCTGAAATCTTCAAATTCCCTCGCATAAGTTCATTTCACTGCTTGCTGTAATAAGTTCCTTTAATATTTTTAAATGTGCACTTCCTATTAGAACTAACACTTTATCTCCTTTTTCACAGATATTTTGTAAATTAGAAAATATCTTCAAGTTTCTTTCGTACCATTGTAAAACAAGCTGACTGCCTTCATATTTTCCAAGATTGATTTTATTCATATCGAGATACACGCTATGGTCAACAGCAATGCATGTATCGCTGTTAAGTATCGAATATAATCCTTTTAAATCCTTTGCTTGTTCTGTCATCATCCGCATTTTTTCAAAAAAACTATCCATATCCATATAAGGCGTTATTTTGTCTGCTAATTCATCTGACAACTCAATATCCTCATCTATACCATATATCTTATCAAGATTCAATTTTTGTCCAAGTCGAAATCCAACTTGGACAATCTCATTTACTGACTTAAATGGAACAATGGAGCCATACCTTTCAACATTGCCATATACAACGTTCTTTGCAAAACTGTACTTGTTACTTTTCGCATATAATTCATCTAATTCATTTTGCATGCTATACGGAAATTCCACTGCAATTTTGTTGGGATGAAACGAAGCCAGTATGTTTGTAAACCCATCAATTTGATTTTGAACATCGTGTGAAAAAACATCAAATCTACCCGGATAATGAAATGTTCCAACCAATATAATTTCTATCACTTATATCACCTCGTCAAATCGGAGTTTGTTTGATAACTTCCGCTCAAGTTTCATTTTTATTTACCAAGCACATTCGGAAATGCTTCCTTAAAGTAATTTTACTAACTCAAGTAGGGTATACCGAGATATCGGGACAGCCCCATTTCTTTATTCGAAAATTACATTAAGCTCTCCGAAGGCAGAGCTTCCTTCGATGCGTAGAACATTTCCGTCCGCGGCACCTTCACCGTTTAAGTTTATCTCACCGAATTTATTCTTTACATCTGTTTCGACCTTGAACTCTGCGGGTACGTGTATATTCATCTCTCCGAAAGAATTGTTTACAATGAGACAACCGTTATCAAAGGCTTCGTTGTTCTGAAAATACACGTCCATCTCACCGAAGGAGTTTTTTACTACGGCACTTCCGAGAGTCGCGCAGTCGATGTACTTCACTCCCTCGGCAAAGCGGTTTGAGGTTTTTGAGCTTACAAGATGTCCCCTGATCTTTTTGCCGATGACAAGATCACCGAAGATGATCTCAGTACCTACAGTAAAGAGAAGTGCGGCAATAAGCACGACCCAGTTGGATATGATATTTTTGCCGCCAAAGGTCATACGGGCTATGTATTTTTCGAAAAGTAGGAATATGAAGGCGGCAGGAAAGAATATCCCACTTATGTGCAGCTTTGTGAGCTCCTTTGCAAACCATACGGCACATATAATGCCGAGAAGTACACGGTACGTGGGCACACCGATAAATACTCCGCCTGCATCGAATATTAAGGCAACGGCGGCAATAATAAGAAGTGAGCCTGCGAATATTTTCTTTTTCATCTTAATAACCTGCTTTCTTTGAGCTTTTCTTTGAGAGTTGTGAAGTATATTCTTGAAACGTACGCTTTTTTGTCACATCCCTTGAAGAATACCTCGCCGGAACCGGTAACGCTGTGGCGTACGGCTTCTATCATATCTACGTTAACTACACAGCATTTGGATATCCTTACAAAGTGGGAACCCAGGGTTTCGGTTATCTCAAACAGTTTGAGATTTGATGTGAATATTCTTTCTTTCGTGTGAGCCTTGACCTTGCCCACCTCGGTTTCAAAATAAAGTATTTCACAGGCGGGAATATAATACTCTGTGTCCCTGATATGTAAGGTGAGCTCTTTTTTCTCGTTTATGATCCGTTCAAGAAACTCTTCGATGTACCTGATCCTGTCGGTGTGGCTTTTGTAACGTATGAGTATCTCGTCTTCAACGATGCTTGCATCGCACTCGCTTTTTAGCTTCAAATCGGCGTCTCCTTTCCTTGCCTTTATGACTTGATTATAATATAGCCGCAGGACTTTGTAAAGCACTTTGAAGTAACAGGTCGATTTTGGCACCTAAGCCGTATCAAAAAGAGATCAAAGCCTTTTGCAAGGATCTGCAAAAAGCTTTCAGACTACTGACAAACCCAGTGCCAAAACACAGGGTTTGTCAAATTAAACAAAAACTTAATCTAAAGTTAAAGGAGATGCGCGGTCTGCGGACCGCTTTTCTGACGAATAAGGGGTATTTCGCGCCTTGCGAGGCGCGATTTAGGGCTCTGCCCTAAAAACCCGCGACCTTTCGAGAAAGGTCGATCAAAGCTTTTGGGCATTTTGACAGCGTGAAACCTTTGTCAGCAAACTGAAAGCCTTTTGCAAGGATCTGCAAAAGGCTTTGTGAGTCAGTCTATGAGGGAATCACTGCGGAGCTTTGAGCGCATGGTGCTTCTTCTACGCATAGCAAGTATTTTGTTGACCTCGGCACCGAACAGAAGTATCATCATACAGAAATAAAGCCAAAGCATTAAAAGCACGATAGCCGCAAGGCTTCCGTAAATATAGGATGCGCCTGAGAAGATAAGTGTGTAAAGTGAGTAGAAGTATGAGAAGAGCACCCATGCTGCCGATGATATGACAGCCCCGGGCAGATGCTCGAAAAACTTACCCGTGAACAGATGTGCTCTTTTTCCGACGGCATAATAGAGCAGATCGAAGAAAAGTGTTAGAAAAATAAAGAAGATCACTATTCTGTATCGGAACACGCCGCTGAAACGGGCGATGAGAGCAAATTTTCCGGAGAGAATATTAAAAAGCTGTTCTCCGAAAAGGAGCACCAGTACAAGAGCTATGATAAGTGCCACGAATACTGCGGTGTAGATGAGAGAAATTATGATTCCCCTGAAAAATCCCTTGTGCTTGTAAGCCTTGTATACCGTTGCGATACCTCCTCTCACAGCGGCGATACCTCGCGAAGCTGTCCAGAAGGTAGTGACTGCCGTGATGGAGATGAGATTCATGGCAGGCCGTGCGTACATCTCTTCGATAATGTTCATGTAAAGGCTTTTTGCACTTCCCGGAAGAGAATTTCCGAAGGATATGAGAAAATCGTAGATCCTGTCGGGGATGATGAACTGACTGAGGCTGAACAGAAGCATGACGAAGGGGATCGACGAGATAACGATGAAAAGGGTCGCCTGAGCCGCGTAGACCGAAATGCGGTCACGGGCGATGATATCAAATGCATCGGAGATACGCGAAAAGAAACGCCGAAGGCTTATTGAAAAAGAACGCTTTTGCTTCAATGTGACCCCTTCCTTTCGTGTGAGTAAAGTAGTTTATGTCCTGCTGCTTGCTTTATGAGCTGCAATTTGGTATAATATCCGTAACGGTATACATCATCAGTATAATTGTACCATCTAATTTGCCGTTTGTCAAATGAATACTTTAATATTTCTATAAGGAAAGATCATTATGCTTAATATAGGATGCCATCTGTCCGTAGAGGGCGGATATGAGGCCATGGGACGCCGTGCGCTGTCCATCGGCGCAGATACATTTCAGTTTTTTACGAAAAATCCACGCGGACGCAGTTCAGGCAAGATGCCCGATTCCGAAGATGTAGCGGTTCTCTGCCGTATTATGCGTGAAAACGGTATGAGCTATGTGCTTGCTCACGCTCCGTACACTTACAATCCCGCATCTAAGGATGAGGCGATAAGGGAATACAGTGCTACTGCCATGGCTGATGAGCTTGCCTTTCTTGAGTCTATTGACGGAGCTATGTACAATTTCCACCCGGGATGCCATGTGGGACAGGGAACTGAGGCAGGGATAAAATTTGTCTCGGATATGCTGTCGCGGATACTCGTTCCGGGCATGAAAACGAAGGTGCTTATTGAGACTATGGCGGGAAAGGGCACTGAGCTTGGGCGGAGTTTCGAAGAGATACGTGCCATGATCGACGGAGTTGATTCTTCCGTACGTGACTGCGTAGGCGTCTGCCTTGACACCTGCCACGTACATGATGCCGGATATGCTCTGGCTTTGGACCCTGTTGGAGTGATTGAAGAATTTGACCGCGTTATCGGGCTTGAGCGCCTGTTTGCCATTCACGTGAATGACAGTAAAAACGAATGCGGAAGCAAAAAGGATCGCCACGCAAGGCTGGGAGAGGGGAATATCCCCTTGGACGCTCTTGCGACACTCATCACCCACCCAAAGACGAGAAATCTTCCTCTGTATCTTGAGACACCCAGTGACCTTGACGGATATGCTGAGGAGATCGCATTGCTTAATGGCATAAGAAAAAAGTATTTATAATAAGTAGGTGAAGTGAGTAAGTGAAAAACAGAGTTAATTTAACCGAAGCACGCATGGCGGCAGGTTGCCTGAAGCTTGATATTGAGGAAAATGATTTCAGAGGCTTTTCCCATGTTGCCGATTTTACAGCGGAAAGCGGAGATGGAGACGGGAATCTCATGTGTGATGATTCATGCGCTGCTGTTTCGGCTTTTGAGCTTTGCAGAGAAGAGATTTTTGAAAGAGAGCCTGTCTCAAGGCGCATCACCTGTGCTTCAAAGCTTGCAGAGGATGTATACAGAGGAGAAAAGAAAGCCGTCAGCATTGTGAGAGAGTACCTTCGCCAAGCAAAAGAGAGTCAAAACGGCACGTACATTACCGTAATGGAGGCAGAGGCAGAACGTATTGCCGAGCAGCTTGACCGTAGGACAGACTGCGAGAGCCTTCCGCTTGCGGGAGTACCTCTTTCAGTAAAGGATAACATCTGCATAGAAGGTATACTCACCACCTGTGCTTCGCGTGCCCTTGAAGATTTTGTACCCACCTACAGCTCTACGGTGTATTCGCGTCTCATTGCAGCGGGAGCTGTGCCTGTGGGCAAGACGAATATGGACGAATTTGCAGTCGGAGCGGATGGCTCTACGTCATATTTCGGTCCTTGCAGAAATCCACTTGACCCATCGCTTTCCCCCGGGGGGTCATCCTCGGGATCTGCCGCTTCTCTTGCGGAAGGCAGCGCAGTTATCTCCCTCGGAAGCGACACGGGAGGCTCTGCCCGTATTCCCGCGTCGTATTGCGGTCTTGCCGCCCTGAAGCCTACCTACGGAGCGTTCTCAAGATGGGGACTTGTCGGCATGGCGCCGTCTCTTGAGCAGATTTGCCCTATGGCGCGCTGTGTTTCTGATGTAAGACTTATGTTTGAGATAGCTTCGGGTCATGACGCACGGGACATGACTACCTGTGTGACATGGGAAAAACGCCGCAGAAACGGGAGGATCGGTGTATTTATTCCGAGTGAGGTCAGCGAGACGGCACGGAAGGCTGTCGAACGCTGTGTTGCGGTCCTCAAGGCTGAAGGCTATGAGGCTGACAGAGTTGAGCTGCCGTTCTTTGATGAGATACTGGGGGTATATTATACCATATCATCTGCGGAAGCCGCGTCGAATCTTGCAAGGTTCGACGGACTCAGATACGGCTACCGCAGTGAAAAGGGTGATATTCTGTCCACACGGAACGAGAGCTTCGGTGCTCCTCTTCGGGAGAGACTTGCGGAGGGAGCGTATGTGCTGTCTGAAAAGTCGGGCGGTGCCTATGCCCGCGCACTTCATATGCGTGAGCAGATCAAAGAAAAGCTGAATGAGCTGTTTGGAGACTTCGATCTTTTGGTGACACCCATGTCGGACACTGAGGCGGCTTCCTTCGGTGAGACGGTGTGTACGGCAGAAAGATATGCTGTATATGCAAATCTTGCGGGCATTCCGGCTCTTACATTTCCTGCTGTAAGAGGTGAGCGTGGCCTGCCTGTGGGAGTTCAGCTTATGGGAGCTGCGGGTGACGATATTTTTGTGTTGGAGACAGGTGAGGCTGTGGAAGGGAGGCTTGCATGGTAAGCTATAAGGGCTATGAGCCTGTTATCGGTGTTGAGGTCCATGTGGAGCTCCGCACATCCGAAAAGGCGTTTTGCAGATGCTCTGCAGAGTACGGCGGAGACCCTGACAGCAAGTGCTGCCCCGTTTGTCTCGGTATGCCGGGGGCGACGCCTTCTCTCAATCCCGAGGCACACCGACTTGCAGTGCTCACGGGACTTGCTCTCGGGTGCAAGATAGAGCGTGTGTCCCGTTTTGACAGAAAGCATTATTTCTATCCCGATCTTCCGAAGGGATACCAGATAACGCAGTTTTACGATCCGCTTTGCCGCGACGGAGCCGTTACCTTTGAGCTTGACGGTGTCAGAAGGACCGTTGGAATCGAGCGTATCCACCTTGAGGAGGATGCGGGAAAGCTTTCGTACAAGGGAGACAAGCTGAGCATCGACAATAACCGATGCGGCGTACCGCTTGCGGAGATAGTAACGCGCCCCCATATGAGAAGCGCTGATGAGGCAATGGCATTCGTCGACGAGCTGAGAAGGATACTCTTATTTGCGGGAGTGTCGGACTGCAAGATGAACGAGGGATCACTCAGGTGCGATGTGAATGTTTCTGTCCGACCTGTGGGAAGCGAGACACCGGGCGTGAGATGCGAGATAAAAAATATCAATTCAATAAACTTCATCGGACGTGCCGTGGACGCAGAGCTTGTGAGACAGACCGATCTTATCCTTTCGGGAGGCACGGTGGAGGTGCAGACGCGGCGCTTTAACGAGGATACACTAAAAACGGAGTATATGCGAAAAAAAGAGAAGACCGCAGATTACAGATATATCCGCGAGCCTGAGATACCTGCCGTTATAACGGATGAAGCATATGTGGAGTCCGTAAGACGAGAGATGCCGCCTCTCCCTGCAAAAAGAGAGGAGGAGCTTAGAAATATCGGAATCAAAGCGGAGAGCGCAAAACTCATATGCTCACTGCCCAAACTTGCCGATTACTTTGATCTTGTTAAAAAAGAGACCTCGGATGCTGTGACGGCGGCAAATCTGTTCGTGTCGGAGATCATCCCTGTTATGCGCCGCGGTGAGCCTTGTGTACCGCCCGAATATCTTGCCCGGTGTGCGGATATGTTTGCCGCAGGGGATGTTAATATCGTGTCGGCAAGAACATCCCTGCGACTTTCTTTGGAGGAAGGCATTTCTCCTCATACGGCTGCGGAAAGACATGGACTTTTTGTGCTGAAGGACGAAGGACTGATCAAGGAGATGATCGAAAAAGCCTGTGCCTCAAACGAAAAGACCGTTGCACAGATACGCGCGGGAAAGGTCAGCGCCAAAAAGGTCATAATAGGCGGTGTTATGAAGCTTTCCTCCGGCAGAGCTGAGCCGAGACTTCTGTCAAGACTTGTAGACGAGTTTTTTGAGTGATATTTTATTTCTTGTTGACAAGTGTAGAATGTCGTGGTATAATATAGGAGATTAAATACTACTTGAAAGGAAAAATAAGTTTGAAAATAAAGTACGCATAAAGCGTACGTTAGATTTTTCAAACCCATTTGTGTCTTGCCGCCAAAAGGCGGGCGGCATTTTTCACAGCCTCAAGGCTGTGAAAAAACGTCACAAATCAAAGAAAGGCATGGTCATAACAATGAAAAACACTTTAAGATTTGTCAGCTTTCTTCTTTCGCTTATGATGCTTTTGTCCCTTGCGGTAATTCCCGCATCATCAGCCGACGGAAAAGAGGAGCTCATACGTGAATCGTATCAGTTTATTAAAAAGATCGCCACCATAAATACGGATGAGAGCATCTTTGTTGCATCCAACAGGTGCTTCTCCATAGATAATGTTATCTATGATGCAGACGGAAAAAAGGTGAACGAGATCCCTAAGATCGGTACTGACAATGTGGTCAATATCGTTGCGCATCTTGACGAAAGATACGCATATACTGTCTGCGCATGGGAGGACGGCGGTGAGATCCAATACGGTGTACAGCTCTTTGATGCTTTGACGGGAGAGCTTCTTGCAAACCGCGACGAGAGATTCTATGTAGACGGCGAAAACGGTTACATCTCTATCGAAGGCGCAAGCCGTATTTTAGGTACCATGAATAAGTGGCATAAGGTCGGTAATTTCCCCTGTGCTTATGCGATAAATCTCGGGCATGATATGTACCTCTTTGTCTCCCCTGAGGAAGCTGAAAGTGAAACGGGGATAGACCATTCGAAGCCCCATGAGTATTATGACGCCAAGTCTGAAAGGACTTTTGCTTCTCCAAGCCGGTTTGTTCCCATGTCCTTCAGTGAAGACACCGGTCTCGGAATAGCCGTGAACAGCGAAGGTGAAGGAATACTCTGTGACAGAGACCTTAAACAAGTCAGCGATGAGGTCTATACCTACCTTGAGTATCTGGGAGACGGCATATATGAGGCTGAAAATGATGAAGCGATTTTGATTCTTGATGCAAATGCAGATGTGCTTTGCAGTATCGCTCAGCCGGCAGACGGATATGAGGTGATTCACGACGTTTTTGAATCATACATCATTACAGCGGATTCAAATGATATCTACCGTATTTACGACAGAAATAGCTATACCACTGATGGCGCGACCTATGGTTGGTATTACCGTATCGACGAGGAGACCTTTACTGTCGGCGACGGCTCTTATGAAGTTGAGACGGACACCCCCGATCTTATATATAATGCTGACGGAAGTGTAACCGAGACTGAGCTCAACTGCCTTACACCCGTAAAGGCGGGCAGATATCTTCTTGCCTTCGATTATGAGACTGAGGCAGAGCTTCTCTATGACCGCGAGCTTGTTTACCTTCTCACTCTTAACGAAGAATATGAGAATATCTATCTCCACGAATATGATGATCTTATTATGGCTGAAAAGAAGGATGGCAGTATCGGATTCGTGACTTACGATGACCGCGTTATGATTCCTTTCGAGTATGATTTCGACACCACGGTTGATATGTATCGCTGTGTCGGCGAAAACCTTCTCATTTCTCTCGGATATACCGTGGATGGTGTTAATTATGCCGATATATACCTCGTTTATTACCATTCCACGCCTTTCGTGGACGTTAAGACAACTAATTGGTACTTTGAGGCAGTTGAGTTTGTTAATGAAAATGGACTTATGACCGGTAAAGGTGAGGGAATATTTGCACCCGATGAGCAGATGACCCGCGCACAGCTTGTGACCACACTCTGGAGACTTGCCGGCTCGCCTGAGGTGGAATATACTGATGTTTTCTCCGACGTAAAGGCTAATAAGTGGTTTACAGCACCTATTATGTGGGCGGCTGAAAACGGTATAGTCAACGGATTTGTCGATGGTACCTTTGCACCCAACGCTCCCTTGACGAGAGATCAGCTTGCGGCTATTATGTACAGATATACCGAGTTCTCCGGCGGAGATGTTTCCGTTGACGGAAGCCTTGCTCTCTTTACCGACGGTGACACCGTACAGAAATGGGCACAGCCTGCTCTCAAGTGGGCTATAGGACTCGGCATCATTCGCGGAAAGCCCGTCAAGGATTCTGACAAGACTGCTATTGCTCCCAAGGCATATACTACACGTGCCGAGGTTGCAACTGTTCTTAGCAGATATATCCAGAGATAACATAGCAACTTAATGATATCTAAAAAGCCACCGAGCATCGGTGGTTCAGAGTGCTGACAAAGGTCTTGCGCTGACAAAATGCACAAAAGTTTTGTGAGGGCCTTTTTTAAAAGGGCGCAGGGTCTTGGGGCAGCGCCCCGAGGCGCGCTCCGCAGAGCGCGAAATTCCCCTTATTCGTCCAAAAAGCGACCCGCACCAAACGAAGTTTGGTGACGCACTTCGCGCAAGCGAACGTGCTGCAGCTCGCG
>JAFUPK010000067.1 GCA_017481265.1 Clostridia bacterium | reverse complement strand
GATGAAAATCGAAAATGCGAAGCATTTTCTACATATTGATTCATACGCAAGGGTTACAGCCATACCGCATGGCGTGGGGCGTTCGAACGGACGACCGATGGTCGCCCCTACAGTGGATAATTCAGAACCGCCGTAGGGGAGACCTGTGGTCTCCCGTTACGTAAGGTTACATCCGCACAGTATGGCGAGAGACGTACAAGGGCTACCACATAGGTGTCGCCAGTGTATTCGCTTCGCGAAACACGTCACCAACGCAATTGCGTTGGTGCCCCTACAGTGGGATAAAGATTCGCGGATAGCCATACCGTATGGCGAAACATCTTTTATAAAAAAATCTCAAAAATTTTCCCCAAAACGTAAGGATTTTCCTCATTTTAATTGTATAATAGATGAAAAGGAAATTTCCGAAGGACGGAATGTCAATAAAGAATACTGAAAGGAACACGGTATGGATCACGGCGAAAGTAGCTACCGCCGATTCATCGAAGGTGATAAGGACGCCTTCGATGCCGTGCTTACGCTTTATTTCGACAGCCTTACCTTCTTCATTTGCAGATTCGTCCGCGACGTGCACACCGCGGAGGATCTCGCCATCGACTCTCTTCTGGAGCTGATCGTCCACCCGAGACGGTATAATTTCAAAACATCCCTCAAAACGTACCTTTTCGCCATTGGGCGGAATAAAGCGATCAACTACGTAAAACGGATGTCCCGCATTGAGACGAGAGACCTGACGGATGCCGATATGGCTGACAGCGAATCTCTTGAGCAGTCTGTGCTCCGTGAGGAGGAAAAGCGTAGGCTTAACCTTGCAATTGAAGCTCTGCCTCAGGATATGCGCCTGGCGGTACACCTTGTGTACTTCGAGGAAATGTCCTACGAAGAGACGGCGAAGGTAATGAAGAAGACAAAAAAGCAGGTGGATAATCTGCTGTACCGCGCGAAGTCTGTACTGCGCGATGAGCTTAGTGAAAAATAAAGCTGTGTGAACGGTGAAACGGTGTATGAGAAGAAATATTGATGAAGCAAAGGCGGCTCTTGCCCTCCGCCTTGAGGAATATAACGTAAAACGACGGGCAAAACGGAAGATGGCTGCCTGCCTTTCGGTAATCGTGCTTACGGCATCGGTGACAGCAGCGGCTGTTCCCACTCTCATGGTAACGGGCGATGAGGCGGAACGCGGCGTGGCAGGATCGGTATCAATGAACAAAGGTGAAACAAATCACCTCGTCGACGAACAAGATGGAATAACGGTTGATGGTACCGTCGATACCGAAAAATTCGGATCGTCGGGCGGAGAACCGAACTGGGGGGCTGACGGTGACGGCAAAACAAACGGAGTGGAAATTGACATCACAGAAGGTGTCGAGGGAACAGTAGGCTCTGCGGGGAATAGAGTACCGTTGCTCCTCAGCGGAAAAGTAATGAAAATAGTACAGATCGACCGTGACGGCAACAATAAAAAACTATCTATGAGTGATGCCGAGGCGGTGTTTGAGGCGCTGAAGTCTCTCAGTCTTGAGAAGGCTGACAAAAGCGAAGAAGGCTCTGTGACAGTACAGCTAAGTATTACGGCAAATGAAAGCTTCAGAGTTTCGCTTACCGCCAACGATGAGCTGATCATAGGTGGCGAGACATACACTGCCGAGAATATTGAGGTGTTCAAGGAAGCTCTCAGAAGCGCCGGTGTCATAGAATAGTCCGCGTAACAAATCATAGGAAAGGAATGACCACTATCATGAAAAAAAGAATCACTCCTGTACTCAGTATGATCCTTGCGTCCGTGATGCTTTTTTCGCTTTGTGCCTGCACGGCGGCGAATGAAGCTGAAACGGAAGCTTCAACAGTAGAAAGCGTACATCCCGAGGATGTGACGGTCACGATTATGGCTCCGAAATATGCGGAGTCGGAAAAGAGCCCCGCAGACTTTGCCGCCGAGCTTCTCCGCCTCAGCTACGCGAGCAATAATAACACTCTCGTGTCTCCTCTTTCCGTAGCTATGGCGCTTGCAATGGTGGCAGAGGGAGCAGAGGGCAACACGGAGAAGGAGTTTTCCGACCTTTTCGGCGGTATGAGCACAGCCGAGGTAAACGAATATTTCAAGGACTATATGGAAGGGCTCACCTCAGACGAGCTCGGTATAGCGAACGCGGTCTGGTCAAAGAAGAACTTTCCCGTGAAGGACAGCTTTACCGATGCCGTGTGGAGGTTTTACGGTGCGGATATATATGCCGAGCGTCCCTTTGACACGTCCACGGTAGAAGAGATCAACGGATGGGTAAAGGAAAACACCGATGATATGATCGAAAAGATCATCGAGTACCTTGACCCGAGGGACGTAATGGTCCTTGTAAATACCGTCCTTTTTGAGGCGGAGTGGAGCGAAAAGTACGACGAGATGCAAGTCCGCGACGGCGAATTCACGACGAGGGACGGGACAGTGAAGAATGTCACTATGATGAGCTCCTCCGAGTACGATTACCTGGAAAACGAGCTTGCAACGGGAGTTATGAAGCCGTATAAGGGGAATAACTACGCATTTGCGGCGCTTCTCCCGAAGGAGGGCGTCACTATAGATAAGCTCATAGACGAGCTTGACGGCGAAATGTTAACCGAAACTCTTTCTACCGTTTCTCACGAAAAGGTCATAACAAAGATCCCGCAGTTCGAGTACGAATTCGGCATCGAAAATATGGCTTGGATGCTCCGCGATATGGGACTTTGCGACGCTTTTGATACGATCGAGGCTGACTTCACGGGCATCTGCGACGATGCAAAGGAGCGGCAGCTTCATATAAGCCGCGTGATACACAAGACGAAGATCGAGCTTACTCCGGTAGGCACGAAGGCGGGAGCCGCAACGGCGGTGGTAATTATGGAAGGCGACGCTGCGCCGGGTGAGCCTCCGAAGCAGGTCTACCTCGACCGACCCTTTGTCTATATGATCGTCGATACCGAGACGAATCTGCCCATCTTTATCGGCGCAGTTACCGATATAGGTGAGTAATACGGAGGGAAACGTTATGAAAAATAAGATAGCGTTATCAATTATAAGCCTTATACTTGCGTCCGTGATGCTTTTTTCCCTTTGTGCCTGCACGGCGGGAAATAACGCAGAAACGGAATCGGCAGAAACAGAAAGCACAGAAGTACTTGTAAACGAGGGGAACGCAAAAACCGCAAACTATGAAAGCTCCGACGCGACCCCCGAGAGCTTTTCGGCGGAGCTCTTGCGCCTCAGCTATGACGGAAAAAATACGCTCATTTCGCCCCTTTCCGTGGCAATGGCTCTTGCCATGGTCGCAGAGGGCGCCGAGGGTAACACCGCAAAAGAATTTTCCGACCTTTTCGGCGGTATGAGCGCAGATGAACTTAGCACCTACTTCAAAAATTATATGGATAGCCTCAATTCCTACTCCGACCCCGACCTTGCAAATTCGGTCTGGATAAGGGAAGCGGATTATTTCACCGTAAAGGAAAGCTTTACCGATACAGTCCGCCGTTTCTACGGCGCAGATGCGTTCACACGCCCCTTTAACAACGATACCGTAAACGAGATAAACTCATGGATCAAGGAAAACACCGACGGAATGATCGAAAAGGTCATAGAGGAGCTTGACCCGGCTTGCGTCATGGTTCTCGTGAACACAGTCCTCTTTGAGGCGGAGTGGTCGGAAAAGTACGACGAGAATCAGGTCCGTGATGGCGAGTTCACAACGAGGGAAGGCACGAAGAAAAAAGTCACTATGATGAGCTCAAGCGAGTACAGCTACCTCGAAAACGGTGCCGCTACGGGATTCATGAAGCCATATAAGGGAAGAAAGTACGCCTTTGCCGCTCTGCTTCCGAAGGATGGTACCACCATCGACGAGCTTATCGACTCACTTGACGGAGAGATGCTGCGCGAGACCCTTTCCGGGGTGTCGAACGAGAAGGTCATCACAAAAATGCCTCAGTTTGAGTACGATTTCGGCATCGAGATGGGAGAAATACTGCAGAAAATGGGACTTCGTGATGCCTTTGATCGCCATGTTGCCGACTTTACCGGAATGTCCGACAATGCCGACGAGATTATGCTCCACATCGGTCGTGTGCTCCACAAGACCAGAATCGAGCTGACTCCCGTGGGCACCAAGGCAGGCGCGGCAACTGTAGTGGAGATGTGGGCGACAAGCGCCCTTGAAACCAAGCCTCCGAAGGAAGTCTACCTCGACCGCCCCTTCGTTTATATGATCGTCGACACCGAGACGAACCTGCCCGTATTTATCGGAGCAGTTACCGACATCGGCGAATAAGGAGAGAAACATTATGAAAAATAAGATAACATTATCAATTGTAAGCCTTATCCTTGCGTCCGTGATGCTTTTTTCTCTGTACTCCTGCACGGCGGCGAAGGCAGAGACCGTTGACCTTATGGATGGTATCACGGCAAAGACCGTAGACGGCAAGGCTACGGACGACACGTTCAAAAAAGCTCATGCGGATTTTTCGGCGGAGCTGTTCAAGAGAAGCTTCAACGGCGAAAATACACTTATCTCACCCCTTTCCGTTATGATCGCTCTCGGGATGCTCGGACAGGGACTTAGCGGAGAGAGCGAAAGTGAGCTTGAGAGACTTTTCGGAGGAATTGAGTCAGAGGAGCTTTCGAAGTATCTTCACACATATATAAACAGTCTGCCGAACGGCGAAAAATACAGCTTAGACTTTGCAAACTCCGTCTGGATGACAGACAAGGAAGGCTATGAAGTAAAGGAGTCTTTCCTGCAAGCGCTTTGCGACTACTATAACGCTGAGGCATTCAAGGGCGATCTTCAGTCAGAGGACGTTTTGGACGACATAAACGGCTGGATCGAGGAAAAGACCGACGGCACTATCGAGAAAATACTTGACGAAGCCGACGACACAGGCGTTATGCTCCTTATAAATACTCTCCTTTTCGAAGCTGACTGGGCAGAAACCTATGAAAGATCTCAAATTAATGACGGAGTGTTCACCACCGAAAACGGTGAGGAAAACAAGGTCTCTATGATGTACTCGGACGAGTCCGTGTATCTTGAAGGCGACAACGTCACAGGATTTATGAAGCCATATGCTAACAGAAAGTATTCCTTCGCTGCGCTCCTTCCGAATGAGGGGGTTACCCTCGCTGAGCTTGTGCAGAGCCTCGACGGAGAAGCCCTCGCTTCCCTTATCTCTTCACGCTTTGACAAGGTAGTACACGCCGCAATTCCGGAGTTTGAGTATGATTTTGACATCGGGATGAATGATGCGCTAAAGGAGATGGGTCTGATTGCCCCCTTTGACACGGAAAACTCCGAGGATTTTGTGGGTATCTACGCCGATGCCGCAGAGCATCAGTTCCACATTTCACGCGTGCTGCACAAGACTCATATCGAGCTGACTCCCGTGGGTACCAAGGCAGGTGCCGCAACGGTAGTTGAGATAGCGGACAAAGCCGAGGACATTATGATCGGCGACGTAAAGGAAGTCTACCTCGACCGACCCTTTGTCTACATGATCGTTGACACCGAGACGAACCTGCCCATCTTCATTGGAGCAGTTACCGACATCGGCGAGTAATACGGAGGGAAACGTTATGAAAAATAAGATAGCATTATCAATTGTAAGCTTTATCCTTGCGTCCGTGATGCTTTTTTCCCTGTACTCTTGTACTGCGGCGAAGGCGGAGACCGTTGACCTTATGGAAAACATCACCGCGGGAACCGTAGACGGCAAGGCTACGGACGACACGTTCAAAAAAGCTCATGCGGATTTTTCGGCGGAGCTGTTCAAGCGAAGCTTCGACGGCGAAAACACGCTTATCTCACCCCTTTCTGTAATGCTTGCTCTCGGGATGCTCGGACAGGGACTTAGCGGAGAGAGCGAAAGTGAGCTTGAGAGACTTTTCGGAGGAATTGAGTCAGAGGAGCTTTCGAAGTATCTTCACACATATATAAACAGTCTGCCGAACGGCGAAAAATACAAGACCGACATCGCAAATTCCGTTTGGTTTAACGACGAGGCATACGGTGTCAAGGAGTCATACCTTCAGGGACTTTTCGACTATTACGGTGCTGAAGCGTTCCGCACACCTTTTAACTCTGATACCGCAAAAAAGATCAACAAATGGGTAGCGGAAAAGACCGACGGCATGATAGATAAGATGTTAAATGATGATGCATTTGACGGGGGCGGAAATGCTCTTATGCTGATAAATACGCTTCTGTTTGACGCGAAATGGGATGAACCGTACAGGGAAACTCAGGTGAGAGACGGAGTATTCACCACCGAAAGCGGCAACGAGAAAAAGGTCTCTATGATGTACTCCGGCGAGAGCATCTACCTTGAGGACGAAAATGTAACCGGTGTTGTAAAGCCCTATGCCGACGGAAAGTATTCCTTTGTGGGACTTCTTCCGAAGGACGGCGTAAGCATTTCTCAGCTTGCGGAAAGCCTCGACGGCGAGAAGATCACAGCGCTTTTGGAGTCTGCTTCTGAAGAGACAGTCACCACAGCTATCCCCGAATTCAGCTATGACTACGGTCTTGAGATGAGCGATACGCTTCGCTCTATGGGACTTGAGAGAGTATTCATGCCTAACGGTGATTTCACTGATATGTTTGAAAGCAATAGTGGATTTTATGTTAGTAAGGTGCTCCACAAAACACGCATTGAGGTCTCTCCCAACGGAACGAAGGCAGCGGCGGCTACATCCATTACGGTGAACGAGGGCTGCGCGGCTCCCGTTGAACCCCCGAAAGAGGTAATTCTTGACCGACCCTTCGTCTACATGATCGTTGACACCGAGACGGATCTGCCTATCTTCATTGGAGCAGTTACCGACATCGGCGAATAAGGAGAGAAACATTATGAAAAATAAGATAACATTATCAATTGTAAGCCTTATCCTTGCGTCCGTGATGCTTTTCTCGCTTTGCGCTTGCACGGCGGAAAACAGTACAGAAACAGAAGCCGTGCAGACAGAGGGTATCGAAACAAAGGCAGTGCCTGCAGATATTACAGAAAACGTCAGTTCAAACTCTGTTGAGGGCAAAAGTGCAGATGAAGTATTCAAAAAAGTCCACACTGATTTTTCAGCGGAGCTGTTCAAGAGAAGCTTCGAGGGCGAAAACACGCTTATCTCACCCCTTTCCGTTATGCTTGCGCTGGGGATGACAGCTACCGGTGCCGAGGGGAACACAGCGGCACAGTTTACAGAGCTTTTCGGAGGTATCGAAGCCGCTGAGCTGTCCAAATACCTCAAGGGCTATACCGAAAGCGTGGCATCACGCAAGCTCAACCTTGCAAACTCCATTTGGCTCAACAACAAATACGGCTTTAACGTAAAGAATGCTTTTCTCCAAGGCGTTTCCGATTACTACGCGGCTGACGTGTTCAAGGGCATCAGCGTAGATGCTGTCAACAAGTGGATCGAGGAAAACACAGACGGAATGATTAAGGATATGCTTGAACGTCTCGATCCCACAACCGTTATGCTCCTTGTGAATACAGTTCTCTTTAAGGCAGAGTGGAACGTGAAATATACTGACCGGCAGGTATTCGATGACGAGTTTACAACTATAGACGGCACAAAGAAAAAGGTCACTATGATGAGCTCAAGCGAGCAAAGTTACCTCGAAAACGATGCCGCTACGGGATTCTTGAAGCCCTATGAGGGAGGGAAGTACGCCTTTGCCGCTCTCCTTCCGAAGGATGGTACCTCTGTCGATGAGCTTATCGCTACCCTTGACGGTGAGATGATACGTGAGACCCTTTCCGGGGTGTCACAGGAGAAGGTCATCACAAAAATGCCTCAGTTCGAGTACGATTTCGGCATCGAGATGGGAAAAATACTGCATGAAATGGGGCTTCGTGATGCGTTTGATCCGAAGGCTGCCGACTTTACCGGAATGTCCGACAATGCCGACGAGATCATGCTCCACATCGGCTTTGTGCTCCACAACACACGAATTGAGCTTACTCCCGTGGGCACCAAGGCAGGCGCGGCGACAGTTGTAGGAATGATGGTCGGTTCTGCTCCCATGCCCATTGAACCGCCTAAAGAAGTCTACCTCGACCGCCCCTTCGTCTACATGATCGTTGACACCGAGACGGATCTGCCCATCTTCATTGGAGCAGTTACCGACATCGGCGAATAAAATAAGCCTACACCTTAATACTCCTTTAAAAACCGTATCCCCTATCCTGATAAAGGATAGGGGATACGGTTGTTTGTATGGAAATAATATTTTATATTTTAAAGAAGGTTTGCAAACACACCGACAATTCCGAAGGCACCGAGGGTCATAATAAGTCCGGCGGTCATTACTCCGAGTGCTATCATTGGGAAGGAGTGCTTGATCCTCATACCCAAAACTGCCGCAATAAGCGAGCCCGTCCATGCTCCGGTTCCGGGAAGAGGGATCGCAACAAAGAGGAAAAGTCCGAGCATCTCGTACTTTTTTATTGTCCCGGCCTTGTCGTGCGCCTTTGCTTCAAGCTTTTCGGCAATATTACGTAACCGTTCGGAATGCTTCTTCATCCACTCAAAAACAGGACGGACGAACAAAATGAGGAATGGCACGGGCAGTATATTGGCGATAACGCACGCGATATAGGACGTGACGGGGTCAAGCCCGTAAGCTGCCGCCAAAACGATCGCTCCGCGAAGCTCAACGACCGGCACCATTGACATTCCAAAAACTATAAGATACTTTGCAAGAAGACTCATAATAATCTCCATTTAGCCTGCGGCTACACAAAATTTAACGAAACAAACGCGTGTCTGCGAAGCAGACAAAAATCGGACTTTTGATTTTTAGCGTTTGTTTGCGCGTGAAAAAGCTTTTTCCAAGACTAAGACTGTTTGAACTTTCACGCTAATCTCCATTCAGCCTGCGGCTGCACAAAATTTAACGAAACAAACGGGAAGCCGGAATATCGCTTTCGGCATCTGCTTGCGTGCGAAGCTCCAAATGCTTGATGCTTCACATCAAAGTCCTTTAAGTCAGATCACTTCTTGCGCTTCAGCGCAGACTCTGTGCCGTCGGGGAATTTTACGACGGTATTGTCAAGGATGCCCTTCATCCCGCTTCTGAACTCGGCAAGGTACGCCTTCCGAAGACGATCCCTTTCCTCGGTCTCCTCGGGAGTGAGCCCCTCTGCCTTTGCCTTTGCGGCAAGCTCATTTATTCTTTTGAGATTTGTATTTTCCATTTGAAATCACCTTATAAAACGCCGTTTTTACGTGCGGTCAGATAGTCCTCAAGAATAAGCTTTGCAGAAAGCTCGTCCACGTGATTCTTGTGCTTTCTTGAATCAAGCCCCGACCCCGAAAGGAATTTGTGTGCGCTTACGGTGGTGAGTCTTTCGTCGTAAAGAACGGTCTTTATTCCGGACATCGCCTCAAGCTCGGCGGCAAAATCGCGGCAGCGGGCACTTCTCGGACCCTCTGTGCCGTTCATGTTGAGGGGATTTCCCACAACGATAAGCTCAGCGCCAAGCTTCTTTGCCGTTTCGCAGGTGCCCTCGAGAGCTTTTTTGAAGCCGCCGCTGACACATCCGGCACCTACAGCCATAATTTCATTTTTGTCGCAGGTCGCAAGACCCGTGCGGGCATCGCCGAAGTCAACTCCGAGAATTATCATAAGGTCTCAGCCTCGCTGTCAGCTTCGCCGTTTTCGGTATCACCTGCTGCCTCAGCCTCAGCTTCAGCCTTCTTCTTTGCATCGCGGTACTCAAGCACCTCGGCGAGAGTGGGAATGGAGGTGGACGCGCCTGCTCTCGTAACGGAGATTGCAGCGGCTACGTTCGCCATGCGGATCGCAGAATGGATGTTGCCGTTCTGCATATATGAGTATGTCATAACAGCGGTGAACACGTCGCCTGCGGCGGTGGTGTCAACGGGGATAACGTTCTCGGAGGGGTATACGAAGTATTCCTTGCCGTCGAACATAAATGCGCCCTTGTCGCCCATTTTGATTACGATATACTTTGCGTCGACCATCTTGCGGAGTCTGATAGCCGCACGGAGAGCCGAATCCTCATTGGTGGGAGCGATTCCCGTGAATACGCGGCACTCGCTTTCGTTGGGTGAGAATATCTCAACCTTACCGAGAGAAGCGAGAGGGAAGTCGAATCTTGCGGGTGCGGCATCCACAAAAACGGGAATGTCGCGCTCAGCGGCAAGACGGCAAGCCTCGATGACAGCCTCGTCGGCGATCTCAAGCTGGAGATAAACGGCGTCGGGATAGCAGGTGAAGGGATCCTCAAGATCCTCTGCCTTCATGTTGGCATTAGCACCGGGGAACACCATAATGCGGTTCTTTCCGCCCTTCTCAACGAGAATGGACGCAAGACCTGTGGGATTTTCGCGATCCTCGATCATGAAGCGGGTGTCGATGCCCTCAGCCTTATATAGACTCTTGAGACGCGCACCGTTTGAATCGGCACCTACCTTGCAGACAAAGACGCAGTCCGCGCCGAATCTTGCGAAGGCGATGGCGCTGTTGGCACCCTTTCCTCCGGGAACATAATTATATGTAGCGTTGTAATCTACGATAGTCTCGCCGGAATAGGGGACACGCTCGATATTCTGAACAAAATCAATATTGGCGCTGCTTACCACAAGAACTCTTTTTTTCATAGCTGTGACCGTGCCTTTCTTTATATGCTTATAAAATATTTATCATGCCGTATTTTTAGCTATACGATACATCAAATACTAAAATTCGGCATAATCCACCAAGTATAATAATATTGTAGCATATATAATGCAAAAAATCAAGTGGGTTTGAACTGAAATGGGGATTTGATTCCGCTTTTGAGTCGCACTGTATGCGTGGGGCGACGGATAACAGATCCTTCTACGCTGTACAGATCGCACTTCAATAAAAAAGATCACATCTTTTTTTGACAATGTATTTTAAACAAATACATTTGGATTTTTCTCTCGCCTTCTATTTACTATTGACAAATGCGCTTTCTCATGGTAAAATGATAAAGCGGCGTCTCAAAGCGCCAACTCAGATTTTTACAGAAAGAACGGTGTTTTTTATGGAACGTGCAAGCGGCGTGCTTATGCACATATCCTCTCTGTTCGGGGACTATTCCGCGGGCAGCTTCGGAGAGGAAGCAAAATATTTTATAGATTTTCTTGCAGAAAGCGGTTTTTCCTATTGGCAGGTGCTCCCCTTCTGCATGGCTGACGAATATAATTCCCCGTACAAATCCTTCTCTGCATTCAGCGGAAATCCGTTTTTCGTTGACCTCAAGGTGCTTTTTGAAAAGGGACTTCTCACGGAAGCCGAGCTTAAAGCCGCGCGGCAGAAGGTTCCCTACGCCTGCGAGTTCGACAGACTTCGCGCAGAACGCTTTGACCTTTTGAAGGCTGCCTCCGCACGCGTGAAAAACCGCGAGCTTGTGGCTGACTTTATCGAAAATAACAAATATATTGATGCTTTCTGCCGCTTCATGGCGCTGAAGGCGGCTAACGGCGGTGAGGATGTCACATGGCAGGAGTGGACCGTCAGCGAATATGACCCCGATGTCCTCTTCGCTTGGCAGTTTATCGAATATGAGTTCTTTACTCAGTGGGCAGAGATCAAATCATACGCCAACGAGCGCGGCATCGGCATAATCGGCGACATTCCGATCTACGTGGCTCAGGACAGCTCCGACGTGTGGAGCGCCCCCGGAATGTTCAAACTCGACAAAAACGGAGACCCCACGTGTGTTGCGGGCTGCAGTCCCGACTATTTCAGCGAGGACGGTCAGATGTGGGGAAATCCCCTTTACAACTGGACAGTAATGAAAAAGGACGGCTATACATGGTGGTGCGACCGTATCCGTCATATGGCAAGTATGTTTGATGCAGTGCGTATCGACCACTTCCGAGGCTTTGAGTCTTACTGGTCCATACCTGCCGATGCAGAAACAGCCAAAGCGGGACGCTGGGTCAAGGGCCCCGGGCTTCCCTTTGTAAAGGCGATCAAGAAGGCGGCAGGCGACACGCTTATTATCGCAGAGGATCTTGGCGATATCACTCCCGAGGTCTACAAGATGGTAAAGGACAGCGGACTTCCCGGCATGAGAGTGTTCCAGTTCGGTTTCCTTGGAGACAAGAACAGTCCTCACCTGCCTCACAACTACCCCAACAACTGCGTTGCCTACACGGGAACTCACGACAACAATACTCTCCTCGGCTACCTTTGGGAGCTTGATGACGATACGAGAAAATATATGCTCGACTACTGCGGTCACAAGGGAGATTGGGGACTCGGCTGGCAGACTGTTATCCGCGTAATGCTTGAAAGCCATGCGGGACTTGTGATGATCCCCATACAGGATCTTCTCGGCTACGGACGTGATACAAGACTTAATGTGCCCGGTAAGGCAGACGGTAACTGGTCATACAGGATCACAAAGGAGCAGCTTGACTCCATCGACCGGGAATATTATTTGAAGCTTAACAGAATGTACGCGAGAATCTGATGAAAAAGCTGTTTCTGATGCAGAACAAAAGCATCAGAAACAGCTTTTTTAATATAATTCCCCCACGAAAACAAAAAAGGAACGCTAGTAGGAGCGTTCTCATAAGGATGTTTTCGGAACACGGTAGGGGCGACCGCAGGTCTCCCCTACGGATAATCAAAATTTGATACGTAAAAAACAAAGATTAACCCCAACAGATTTTCAAAGTCTGTTGGGGTAATTTTATGTGATCCTGTTCGATAAACTTGAATTTATTTCAGTTTGTCAAGGTCTTCCACGTAGATAGACACTTCACCACACTCAGGGCAAATAGCTACTTTAGGCTTACCAATTCTGCCTCCAAAAAGTTTGCTTTCATCAGAAGACATAACAATTCCGTATCCTGCACCTTCAATTTTTATTGCACAGCCTTCTTTCATTTCACTTCCGCAACGGAT
>JAFUPK010000066.1 GCA_017481265.1 Clostridia bacterium | reverse complement strand
GAGGGAGCTCCCGCGAAGCGGGTGAAGGAGAGTGCGTAAGCAGTAAAATAAACTAAGCTTTTAGTTGCGCAGGCTCCTTCCACCACTTACGTGGTCCCCCTCCCTCTCGGAGGGAGGCTTTGTTATTTTGCCTTTTTGTTTGATTTGCCAACTGTATTTCAAATTAATTACTTTGTCAGCGGTCTGGGGAGTGTTCTTTGAACGCTCCTTTTCTCTTTTCGTTTCCTTACTGACTATTCCATCCCTTCCCGAAGTCGGTATCATTGACTCATACCGCAAAAAAACCGAATGCTCTCTGCGTTCACAATCATATAAGCATATAAAAGCATACGCTTTTTTTGATTTTATGTGTTTTTTTATTTGACAAAAGAAGCTCGTAGGTATATAATATAGGTTGTGATTTTTCATATGACATACGGAGGTACCTGTTATGTCCAATCAGATACTTGATATATTCGGCAATATGGTGTTCAGCGATGAGGTAATGCGCAGCCGCCTTCCCTCCGAGACCTATGCCGCTATGAAGCGCACCATCGCAGATGGCCGCCGTCTTGATATTTCCGTGGCAACTGCAGTTGCCGATGCCATGAAGACATGGGCTATGGAGAAGGGCGCTACTCACTATACCCACTGGTTCCAGCCTATGACAGGCATCACCGCAGAAAAACACGACTCATTCTTAAACCCTGCCAAGGACGGCACGGCTATTACGGAATTTTCGGGCCGTGAGCTCGTCCGCGGCGAGTCCGATGCGTCAAGCTTTCCCTCCGGCGGTCTCCGCGCTACCTTTGAGGCAAGAGGCTACACCGCCTGGGACCCCACCTCCTACGCATTCGTTAAAGATAACACTCTCTGTATCCCCACCGCGTTCTGCTCCTATGGCGGCGAGTCTCTCGATAAAAAGACTCCCCTGCTCCGTTCTATGGAAGCGCTGAACAGGCAGGCAATGCGCATCCTCCGCCTCTTCGGAGACACGGAAACAAAGCGCGTGGTCACCACCGTGGGCGCAGAGCAGGAATACTTCCTCATAAGAAGCGAGGACTTCGACAAGAGACGCGACCTCATCTATACGGGCCGCACTCTCTTTGGTGCTACAGCTCCGAAAAGCCAGCAGCTTGACGACCACTACTTCGGCGCTATCAAGCCGAGAGTCAAGGCGTTTATGGAGGACCTCAACCGCGAGCTCTGGCAGCTCGGCATCTTCGCAAAGACCGAGCACAACGAGGCGGCTCCCGCACAGCACGAGCTTGCCTCCGTTTACAGCGAGGCTAACCTTGCCTGCGACCAGAACCAGCTCACCATGGAGACCATGAAGAAAGTCGCGGGACGACACGGACTTGTGTGCCTGCTCCACGAAAAGCCCTTCGACGGCGTAAACGGATCGGGCAAGCATGACAACTGGTCCATCTCAACCTCGGAAGGAAAGAATCTTCTGAATCCGGGCGACGATCCTAACGAAAATATGCAGTTCCTCGTATTCCTCTGCGCCGTAATTGCGGCTGTGGACGATTATCAGGAGCTTCTCCGCGCATCTGTTGCCACTGCAGGCAACGATCACCGTCTCGGCGCCGCTGAAGCACCGCCAGCTATCATCTCCATCTTCCTCGGAGATGAGCTCAGCGCCCTCCTGCACGCCATTGAGAACGGCGAGAGATTCCACGCCTCCGAGGATGTGGTAATGGGTGTGGGCGTTCACGTGCTCCCGAAGATACCCAAAGACAACACCGACCGCAACCGTACATCTCCCTTCGCATTTACAGGCAACAAGTTTGAGTTCCGTATGCCCGGTTCAAGCTGTTCCGTTGCCGAGCCCAACATATTCTTAAACGCCGCCGTCGCCGATGAGCTTGCGCATTTTGCCGACGAGCTTGAGGGTGCCGAGGACTTTGACACAGCTCTCCGCGAGCTTCTCCGCCGCACGGTAAAGGAGCACTCCCGCATCATCTTCAACGGAGACGGCTACACGGGAGCCTGGGAGGAGGAGGCAGAGCGCCGCGGACTTGCAAATCTCCGCACCTGCGCCGATGCCATCCCGCGCCTGAAGGACGAAAAGAACATCGCCATGCTTGAGCGTATGAGAGTCCTTTCCGCAAAGGAATTGGCAAGCCGCTGTGAGATCCTTCTTGAGAATTACGTCAAGATACTGCAGATCGAAGCCGCGACTATGACGGATATGATAAACCACGACATTCTTCCTGCGGCTGTGAAGTATTCAAAGGTGCTCTCCGACGGTGCCGCCGCAAAAAAGGCTATCTCATCACGCCTTTCCATCTGCATGGAGGAAAAGCTTCTCTACAGCCTTTCCGACCTGACCGACGAGCTTTATGAGGTAGGTATCATCCTTTCGGGACACGTTTCCGAGGTGGCAAAGATAAAGTCAAGCGAGGAAGGCGCGCTCTTCTGCCGCGACAAGATACTCCCTGCAATGCGCCGCGCAAGAATTGCCGCCGACGAGATCGAAAAGATCGTCGGACGTGAATACTGGTGCTATCCCACCTACGGCGACCTTATGCTCGGAGTAAGATAAGATTACGATAAAAAAGCTGCCCGCTTTCTTTAAAGGAAAGCGAGCAGTTTTTTGTGTTATTTACTTCACGTAGTCCATAAATCTTTCGAGTATCTCGGCATATTCCGCGCGGGGTATATCGTATGGCGAAAATTGTGAAAGAAACCATCTCAAGCGCCGAAGTTAGCACATTCGCTTCGCGAAGTGCGCCAAGAAACGCTTCGCGTATCTTGCTTCCGCTATCGCTCACATCCTTGGCTTCTTTCATACTTTTGTTGCTCCGCAACAAAAGTATGAGGAAAAAGGTATGCGGAAAATTGTATCTTACTTTACGTAGTCCATAAATCTCTCAAGTATCTCGGCATATTCCGCGCGGGTGAGATTAGCGGCGGGACGGAGGGTGTTGTCGGGGTAGCCTTCGATGATGCCTGCGCCGACTCCCCAGTTCCAAGCGTCTGCCCAGATGTGTTCTTCGCCAATATTACCCAACCAAATATATAGCGGAGTTGAAGATAAATTTTCAAAAATATCTATAACGTTTGCCGGAATTTTCGCGCTATCCTCGAAAGTTTCTGTAGTGTTATCAATAACAATCTCCTTTTTGAGGTATTCGGTAACGTATAGATACAAAGCTACAATCATATCGGTTCGGGTTGTTGTATAATCGGTCCCAAGATCGATCCCAAGGTTTATTAAGACAGAATAACAATCATAATCATTAAATGTGGTACCGACCTCGGGCATAGAATAATTATCATTTCCAACTCGATGTGATCCCATTCCTTCTACGTAATTATTTCCTACAGTACATACATTAACCACCAGAAGTCCGTTATACGCCGCCCAAAATGCTGCATCACGATACCATTTTCCGCGAAGATGAGACGTACCGTATTTATCATCGCCGGCAAGCTCTATTCCATACTTACCGCTAATGATATCCTCGTCACTTAAATTCCCGCGGAATTCAAAGGTAGGCACTACCTCTGGCTCACCTGCGAGGCGATAGAGCGTCATAAACAGTTCAGTATTACGTAAGGGTGCTTCAGGATCGAAGCGGACACCTGCAACTTTACCTTCGACCATGCCCTTTTCGGTAAGCGACATTATGCTGTCGTACGCCCAGTGGTCTTTCGGCACATCCTTATAATCGGGAACTGCACCGAGTACAGTCATGGGAAGAACCATACAAAGCGCGAGGATCAGTGAAAAAAATCTTGTGAAACGCTTCATAACCGTTTCCTCCTTAAAAATATATATTACAAAGTTTTCCTTTGCAGTTTTATTATAACACGGTTTATGCAAGCTGTCAATGCAGATTCATCGCAGCACATCTTTTTTGTCAGAATAGCCAAAGTGCATATACCGTATTTGTATAAAACAACGACCGGGCTTCGGGAACACCGACAAACAAAAATCCATCCGCTGCTTAAAACGGATGGATTCTCTTTTCATTCATTCGGCATAAGCTTTGCACGCTCAAGAGCGGCGACTACAAGGGGAATGAGGATAAGCTGTACCACGATGCCGGGTACTGCGTTTGTGACAGCTCCCGCAACAAATGCCGAAAAGGGGAAAGCGGTCTCGGTAAGCCCCGCGATAGCGAATCTCACAGCACCCCAAAGAACACGTCCTGCCGCCATGGCACAGAGAAGGGATGCGTAAATGCTCCACGCCGACTTCGGAAGGCGTTTGTACAGAAGCCCCGACACGGCGCCGTAAGCGGCAAGCTCAAACGCCATAGCCACAGCCATGGGGAACATGACGGGAGCGCCGAAGATCATGCTTCTGAGTATGGGAGAGACTGCACCGACGGCAAGTCCCCACACGGGACCGCAGAGAAATCCGCAGAGAAGCACGGGGATGTGCATGGGACAGAGCATATTTCCGATCCTCGGCACGTTTCCCGTAACGAGGGGGAGAACTATAGCGACAGCCACGCACATGGCGGAATAAGTAAGCTTTAAAATGGTGTTTTTCTTCATGATCGTCTCCTAAAAAATAAAATAAGGCATCACCTCTCTTCAGAGAGGGTGATACCTTTGAGGTATGTTTAAAATATTATATCTCGAGCTTCGGCTCACATTGCCGCTTCCTGCGACTTATTCAGTATAGCAGACATCCGACGTTCTGTCAAGAGTTATCTTGCAAGAGAGGCGATCTTTTTTACTGCATCCTCTATAAGCGCGGAGACGGAGGTATCGCTGACGCCTGCAACCAAGGTCTCACAGCGGTTCATGGGCACGAGAACGCGCACAGCGGAGCTCTGTCCAACGGCAGCCGCCATTTTGGGAGTCACCTCTCCGAGAAGGGAATCTGCAATGACGATACCCACGGGGCCTGCGATCACGTCAGCCCAGCGGCAGCCCACCTTCGCGGCGTTCTCACCGGTAGCACCCTCTGCGGCACCTGCTTTAAGCATATTTGCAGTGGCGATGCTGTTGGTCCCGACAGCACGGAGACTGCATTCGGGGAGACGTTCAAGTATCTGCTTGACCAGCCGTGAGCCGATATTGCCCCCTTGCCCGTCGATGATAAGTATGTTCATATTGTTTCCTGTCTTTCTGTTTTGATCTGTTGGTACTCAGTCTTTGCTGTTTATTAGATTATAGCATATAAAATAATATTATTCAACTCTTTACGGAGCAAAGCTGCCTTTTCTTTTGCGGCGAATGTTACTAACGGCTTCCCGGCAACTCGCGGAAGCTTCTTCGAGCTTCTCTTCCGCAAATCAAAAAAGACCGCAAGCGGTCTTTTTTGATTTGCGGGCGAAAGGACTTTCGAACCTACTACTTTGAGCAAGCTCAAAGCAGGTCGAGTTGCGTCTCGTTTACCTTTGTCTTTCCGCCTTTCCGGCAACTCGCGGAAGCTTCTTCGAGCTTCTCTTCCGCAAATCAAAAAAGACCGCAAGCGGTCTTTTTTGATTTGCGGGCGAAAGGACTTGAACCTTCACATCAAAGATACCAGATCCTAAGTCTGGCGCGTCTGCCAATTCCGCCACGCCCGCATATTTGAAGCAATAGTGAAAAGCGAAAAGTCGCAAGGTAATAGCTACCTTTCACTACAGCATAGATATTATACATCGGCACTTCCCCTTTGTCAAGTCCCCCGGAGTTGAGAAATCAACAATTTTTCGTCCTTTTTTGTCACTTTCTGTTTACAAATTCACGTCGGTATGTTAAAATTATAAGTAATAATTATTATGAACGGGTAAATTTATGGCTAAAGATAAGACAAAATCAAGTGAAAATGCGCCAAAGAAGCGCCGCCGCAGATTCGGAGACCGCCCCGAGGGCAGACGGATCCGCACTCTCTCCCCCATGACCCGCGTCGCTATCTACATCATGGAAAACCGCATCGGTGCGCTCAACAGCATCCGCGACTCCGTTGACACAGCACAGATCGACAAGTACGTCCGCGAAAAGAAGGCTGAAGGCTACAAAAACTTCAACTTCATGCACGTTATAATCGCCACCTACGTCAGGATCATCTCCCAGATGCCCGCGCTCAACCGATTCATCGCAGGTCACAAGGTCTTCGCCCGCAACAACATCGAGGTCGCGCTGACCATCAAGAAGGAAATGACTCTCGACTCTCCCGACACGGTAATCAAGATCGAGCCAACGGCAGACATGACCCCCACGCAGATCCACGATCTTCTTCAGGCTGAGATCGACGGCTACCGTGACAACCCCGGAGGTGCCTTCGACGACACTGCCAAGGTTTTGAACAAGCTTCCCGGCTTTGTAATGCTCCTTGCAATCAAGATGCTCCGCTTCATCGACTACCTTGGTCTCCTTCCCCGCTTTCTCACCAAGCTGAGCCCCTTCCACGCGTCCATGTTCATCACGTCCATGGGCTCTCTCGGCATCCCGCCCATCTACCACCACCTCTACGACTTCGGCAACTGCCCCGTGTTCATCGCATTCGGAGCGAAGGAAAAGAAGTATGAGATGAACGCAGACGGAGAAGTTGAGCGCCACGACTACGTAGGCTTTACGGTGGTCATGGATGAGCGTATCTGCGACGGCTTCTATTACGCCGCGGCATTAAAGAAGATCCGCCGCTATCTCCGCGACCCGTGGCTCCTTGACACACCTCCCGAGGAAGTCCTTGAGGACGTTGAATGATTCATTTTGCCTGCGGCAAAATTAAATCCCGCTGTTTTTGAACTGCAAAAAAGCTTAGCTTTACTGTGTGAAAGCTAAGCTTTTTAGTTTAGGTCACGTTTTTTGTGCAAGCCTCATCTGCATCATTTCTTCTTTTCGGGAATGAAGATGAACACAAGTGACATAACAAGCAGGAACGCGGGGTATATGAGGTAGGGCATGATGTCGAAGGCTGACAGCGTGTGCTCAAGCTCGCTTACAGCAGCCAAAGCAACGAGCATCTGCGCACCGTAGGGAATCACCCCTTGGAAGATACAGGAGAAGGTGTCGAGAATAGATGCACTCTTTCTGGGGCTGATGCCGTAGTTCTCCGACATCTCACGGGCGATGGGATTCGCCATTACGATGGCGACGGTGTTGTTCGCCGTAGCGATATCCATAGCACCGACTAAAAGTCCCATGCCGAGCATTCCGCCGCGGCGTCCCTTGAAGATACGTCTGATGCGGTACAGAAGCGCGTCAAATCCGCCGTGCTCGCGGATAAGTGCGCAGATGGCGGAAACGAGCACTGCCACCATGGAGGTCTCAAACATTCCCGAAGCTCCGCTTCCCATAGACGATAGAAGCTCCGTTGCGCCGAGAGAGCCTGTGGCAAGCATGATAATGCTTCCCGAAACGATACCGCAAAGGAGAACGACGAATACGTTGATTCCCGCAATACCGCCGATGAGAACGAGGACGTAGGGGATTATCTTAATAAGGTCGTAATCTGCCGAGACCTCACCGGCGATCTCCTGCCCGAAGGAAAGCGCAATAATAACGCCGAGGGAAAGGAGCGCCGCAGGAAAGGCGATCTTGAAATTCTCGCGGAACTTGTCCTTCATGGCACAGCCCTGACCGTTGCAGGCGGCAATGGTGGTGTCGGAAATGAAGGAAAGGTTGTCGCCGAACATGGCGCCGCCGATTACAGATCCCACGCAAAGCGCAAGAGAAAAGCCCGAGGCATCCGATACTGCAGCGGCGATGGGAACGATAAGCGTGATGGTGCCGACAGAGGTACCCATGGCGGTGGATACAAAGCACGCAACAACAAAGAGCACAGCTACCGCAAAGCGGGGAGGAATTACGGAAAGCATGAAGTACGCCACGCTCTCTGCACTGCTTCTGCCCACTACGCCAACGAAGATTCCGGCAGTGATGAATATAAGTATCATGGTAATGATGTTCTTGTCGCCGACTCCACGACCCATGACGGCAAGCTTCTCATCAAATGAGAGGCTTCTGTTCTGAAGGCACGCCGCAAGAAGAGCGACCATGAACACAACAACTATGGGAATGTTGTAAAACCCCATTCCAATCTTGAGCACGTACTCAAAGAGGATGCCCAGTCCGAGATAGAGCACGAGGAATACCCCGATGGGGAGAAGTGCGATAGTATTGCCTTTTTTCATAATACGGTTATACCTTTCTTTCGGTTGATGATCTTTCACAATTATACTATATAAAGCGTGAAAAGGCAATAGGCGCCGAAAAAAGGAAAATCGTTAAAGTGTAAAATAATTTCAGAAAAGTCTTGACAAACGGTGCACGATGTATTATAATAATCGGGCAGACATTCTGAAACGGCTGTGTCTGCGCTCTGCGGAAGTACTCAAGAGGCCGAAGAGGCGCCCCTGCTAAGGGTGTAGGTCGGGTTGACCGGCGCGAGAGTTCAAATCTCTCCTTCCGCGAAAAATAAAAGACACACGATCGTGTGTCTTTTATTTTTTTGAAAACGGAAGATTTGAACCGAACGACGGGCACCGGCAAGAGAGGGAGCGTTACGAGCGCCGCCGGTGGCGGAATAAGCGAGTAAAAGCGAGTGACGTTTTAAGGAGAGTCACGACCGAGCCTGCGAGGGAGCGAGTCGACTATAAAACGTCAGTGGTCGCAGACCAAATCTCTCCTTCCGCGAGATGACAAACCCTGTGCCAAAGCACAGGGTTTGTCAAATTAAACAAAGGCTAAATCAAAAGTAAAAGGGGATGCGCGAGCTGCAGCACGTTCGCTTGCGCGAAGTGCGTCACCAAACTTCGTTTGGTGCGGGTCGCTTTTTGGATGAAGAAGGAGAATTTCGCCCTCTGTCCTACTTCGTTTAGCGAAGTAGCCGCGACTCGGGACTCCGTCCCAAGACCCTGCGCCCTTTTAAAAAAGGCCCTCACAAAACTTTTGTGCATTTTGTCAGCGCAAGACCTTTGTCAGCGGCCTGAGACACACTATATACGGTCTTTTTCCACCACAGGATAAGTAAGAGATACCCGGATTACTTTAGAATAGAGTATCACCGGTGAAAACAGGGTTATTGAGTTAATTCTGAAATTAGTCTCAAAGGCTTTCATAAACAGCACTTCCTTTCAATTGGAGATATACTGCATGATCATTATAACATCCGCCGTACCGTCTGTCAACTCTATGCTTGTCCTTGACAAAGTCGCTTTATTATAGTATCATTATAATAAGAATATATCGAAAGGACGTGTGCTCCTATGACGAAAAACAGAAGTATAGATTTTTACGCAAACGGATTTTTAGAGCACCCCGAGCTTCCCTACGAGGAGAGGATCGGTCTCGGACTTGTGGAGTTTGCCCGCTACACGGATATCTCGTTTAACGATTACATACTCCCTACTGTGGAATGCTTCCCGGAAAACAGCGGTGTTGCATTCATGCACGCCGCCTGCATCAAGGTACGCCCCGAAAAGTATGACGAGCTTATAGAGCGTTACCCCGAGGAGGCTGAGGGACTGCGTGAAAACAGGGATGCTATGATATCCTATCTCAATTATGAGTACTCATACCCCTCAACCGACATCGGTAGCCGCGCAGGTCAGATACGCGCAGGCTGGGGCGGCGGATGGGGCGGACACGCAAACCCCGACTTCGGCAGGCTCATAAACCTCGGCACAGAGGGAATCCGCCGCATCATCGAAGAGGGACGTGCAAAAAACCCCGGCAAGGACGCCTTCTACAACGGATGCTCTCATATGATGGACGCCGTCGACATCCTCGGTGAGCGTTTTCACTCTCTCGCCGTAAGTCTTGCCGCAGAGTGCACCGACCCCGATGACAAGCGACGCTACGAGGCTGCCGCACGCGCCTTTGAGGTGATCCCGAAACACCCCGCCTATGATTTCACCTCCGCTGTGCACGCCTTCTGGCTCGTATTCTCTCTTGATGCCATTGACTCTCCCGGACGCCTCGATCAGATGCTTCGCCGATGCTATGAGGCAACAAGCGACCGATGCGAGATCCACGATATGCTCTCGCGCCTCTGGGATGCCTTCCATGCCACCCGCGCATGGCACGCCACCCTCTCGGGAAGCGACGAGAACTGGAACGACGAGACCTTCGGTCTTACCTATGATATTCTTGCTATCACCGCAGAAAAAGCGTACAACACCCCAAATCTTTCTGTGAGAGTCCACCGAAATACCCCCGATAAGCTTTGGCGCGCCTGTGCCGATGTCCTTGCAACGGGATGCGGGCTTCCCACAATATATAACGACGAGATAGTCTGCGCCGCCTTTGAAAAGATGGGTATGCCTGCCTGCGACAGCCACGACTACTGCATGAATGGCTGTAACCAGATCGACATATTCGGCAAGAGCCATATGGGACTTGAGGACGGAGAGGTCTGCCTCGCAAAATGCGTGGAGCTTGCACTCTACAACGGTTGCGACCCCATGGATCCGATCCGCGACCGTTACAGCGTCGCCTCGGGTGATGCATCGAAATTCAAGACCTTTGATGAGCTCATGCGCGCCGTAAAGCGGCAGATCTCTTGGGTGACCCTTTCCATGGCATCAAGCTCCAATGCCTGCCAGCACATCAAGGCTCGCTTTGGCTTCAATCCCCTTCGTTCAAGCCTTATCGAGGGATGCCTTGAGAAGGGCGTCGACTTCCGCAACGGCGGCCCCCTCTACAACCACGGTCAGATACTTGCAGAGGGTATCGCAGACGCAGGCGACAGTATGTACGCCATAAAGAAGCTGGTTTTCGACGAAAAAAAGTACACCATGGAGACGCTTCTTGCCGCTCTTGATGCAGATTTTGAAGGATATGCGGAGCTGTGGCGTGATTTTTCCTCCTGTGAAAAATTCGGAAACGATATCGCAGAGGTTGACGCGATCACAGCAGAGATAACAAACTATTTCTTACGCGAGCTGAAGCTCCACCGAACCTACAGAGGCGGCATCTTCATGGGTGGCTGCAGTCCCGAGGCCCGCATTGCCTCATACGGCAAGGCCATCGGCGCCATGCCAAACGGAAAGAGGCGCGGCTCTCCCATGCTTGCAGACAGCATTGCCGCCACTCCCGGACGTGATATGGCAGGCCCCACCGCGGCTGTAAAATCCGCACTTCACTACGATCAGCTTGAGGCGGGAAGCGGATTTATATTCCAAGTTAAGTTTGAGAAAAAGACCTTCTGCACCGACAAGGGCAAGGATAGCTTTATTGCTCTTGCCAAGAGCTATTTTGCAGGCGGCGGTCAGCAGATAACCACGGCTGTGGTCTCTGCAGATGAGCTTCGTGATGCAAAGGAGCATCCCGAGGCACACGAAAGCTTAAAGGTGCGCATTGGCGGCTACAGCGGATATTTCAACGAATTTGACCCTGAGCTTCAGGATAACATCATTGCCCGCACCGAGCATATGCTGTAAAAAAATTCCTCAAATTATGCACAACATAATTTGGGGATTTTTATATAAAAGAGCTGCACATATTAAAAAAGGTTAGCGTTACCTCATCGGAAGCCTTAAAACAAAAAAACGCCTTTCGGCGACAGTAAAAGCGAAATGACCCTTGTTTGCACTGTTTCTTTACACAGTTTTGTCGCAAACAAGGGTCATTTCTGTTCACTCTTGAAATCTAACATCTTTTGTATACCTCTCTTCCTTTTGTTCTGCCTTTTTCCTCTCTCTGTCACCGTCCACTAACACTTTCATCCATATCCTGTATGCAGGATCACAATTTGCTTCGGTGTTCCGCTTCGGTAAAAGGCGATGGTCTCTGTTTTTTCGGCTCCTTTATCTTAATTTGTCCTGACCGTTTTTGAAAGACTTTGCTTTCATTTTCATCTTTAATGCTTTGCTTGACTTCTTAACTTCTTGACTTCTTTGCTTCTTTTTTTATTTTTTGTGAGTGTAGTTTCGGCAGTCAGGAGCGAGCGTTCCGTAGACGTTTGGTTTCGGAGCCTTGAAGGTTACTTGTTCATTGGAGTGTACCTTCCTTTCTTGTGTCTATATTGTACCACATATTTTTAGTTTTTGCAAGATGTAATTTTGTACAAAGTTTATACTTTGTTTTTGTTCAATAGGGAGAATTTCGGCACTATGACGAACAGATATCTTGACAAACCGGGCAAAAGTATGGTATAATAGTAGTGTTGTTGGGTGTCATGCGCCCAACTTTTTTGTTTTATGAAAAAGCATCACCCTTCCGAAGAAAAGCTCCTGCGGAAGGGTGAATTTTTTTACTGAATGGACAGCAAGGCTCAGCCCTGCTTACCCTCAAGAATATCTGCAATGCGCTTGCAGGCAAGTCCGTCGCCGTAGGGATTTGAGGCATGGCTCATGGCATCATACGCAGACTTGTCCTCAAGGAGAAGCTTGAAGTTCTCATAGATCACAGTCTCGTCGGTACCTACAAGCTTCAGTGTTCCTGCGGCTATACCCTCGGGGCGCTCAGTTGTGTCGCGCATAACGAGAACGGGCTTTCCGAGAGAGGGAGCCTCTTCCTGGATTCCGCCGCTGTCCGTAAGGATCATATAGCTGCGTGCCAGGAAGTTGTGGAAATCGAGAACATCGAGGGGCTCGATGATACGGATACGGTCACATCCGCCAAGCTCAGCCTCAGCCGCCGCACGTACCACGGGATTCATATGGATGGGGTAGATCGCCTTAACGTCGGGGTGCTCCTCGATGATACGTCTGATGGCGCGGAACATATTGTGCATGGGCTCGCCGAGATTCTCACGTCGGTGAGCGGTGATCATGATAAGTCTGGAATCTGCCGCCCAGTCAAGCTCGGGATGGGTGTAGTCTTCGCGGACGGTGGTCTTGAGAGCATCAATGGCGGTGTTTCCCGTAATGTATATCTTTGCGGGGTCCTTGCCCTCGCTGACAAGGTTGTTCTTCGACATCTCGGTAGGTGCAAAGTTGTACTGAGACACAATGCCCACAGCCTGACGGTTGAACTCCTCGGGATAGGGGGAGTATATATTGTATGTGCGAAGTCCTGCTTCAACATGACCTACGGGGATCTGCATATAGAAGCAGGCAAGAGCCGTAACGAAGGTGGTGGAGGTGTCACCGTGGACGAGAACCACGTCAGGGCGCACTTCTTCAAGAACGGCCTTTATACGCTCAAGAATGTTGACGGTAACGTCAAAAAGAGTCTGTCCGGACTTCATGATTGCAAGGTCGTAGTCCGGAGTAACGTCGAATGCCTTGAGCACCTGATCGAGCATCTGTCTGTGCTGACCTGTTACGCACACCACAGTTTCAAGGTTCTCGCGGGTCTTAAGCTCATTTACAAGGGGACACATTTTTATGGCTTCGGGACGTGTACCAAACACCAGCATAACTTTTTTCATAATATATTTTTCCTTTCGGGAGCTATATTCAACTAAAGCTATATATAGGATAACATAAACTGCGAAAAAAATCAAGTGTGCGGGAGAAATGTAGGAAAATCGTTCCTGTTGCCCTTATTTAAGAAACTCACATATTTCAGAAATACGTCTTTGGCAGTTTTCCCGTCCTATGTCATATACCGCGCGGAGCTTTTCGGGATCTTTTTCGATCCGTCCGATTGGCAGAGCGCTGTCAGGGCAGATCACAAGTACATCCCCCTGCCGCTCACGGCTGAACACGTATTCACATTGGCGGTTGTACATTTCGTGGCGGCGCTCCATGGCATCAATAAGCCTCGGATACTTTTTCAGCATGAGCTTCATCAAAGGCAGGGCACGGTTCTTCTCCTTGACATATCCTCTCGGCTGAGTGAGCACCACAATATTCTTTCCGTAGCCGATGCTTTCGAAGAATGAGAGCGGGATCGAATCTGAGATGCCTCCGTCGAGGTAGCCGCGTCCCTCTATCTCCACTACCCTTGACACAAGGGGCATGGACGCCGATGCGCGGAGCCACTCGATCTCGTACTCATCGCAGGTGTCACAGCGGTGGTAAACGGGCTTTCCCGTTTCCACATCGGTACATACCGCGTAGAACTCCATTTTTGAGCTGTTGTATGCATCATAATCGAAGATATCGAGCTTTTGCGGCAGTTCGCGGTAGCAGAAGTCGGCACCGTACAGATCACCGGTTTTTATAAGGCTTCGCATACTGCAGTATCTTTTGTCACGGGAGAAGCGCATATTGTACCTTATGGCACGTCCCGCCTGCCCCGATTTATAATTACATCCAAAAACGGCTCCCGCGGAAACACCCACTGCACCGTCGAAGGCAATGCCTTTTTCCATCATCACGTCTGCGACACCGCAGGTGAACATACCGCGCATGGCGCCGCCCTCAAGCACAAGACCTTTTTTCATATACTACTCAACCTCCTCGGTATCCGTTCCGAAATCCATATTGGCAAAGACTCTTTCCATGCGGCTGTCGGGGAAGCGGCTGTCAACAATCTCCCAAAAAGCGCCCTGTGCCTCTTTTCCGTCAACTCTTTCGGACCAGCGGTATACGGCAACGCAGGTTACGATGCAATTAAGCGCAAGAAATATGCTCAGACCCACGGTTACGCGCTTACCTATCTTTTCGGGGATCTTGAGGATCAGCGCCGCTATGCGCGGATAAAGATTCTTCACCCAAAGCACGCCGAGAAGTCCCCAGAACACCGAATACAAGAGGCATATCCTGCCGTTGAGGTTAAATGGCTTTGAGCTGTAGTCCCACGAGCGTGAGCCGAGGAAGAACTCCTGCCCCCATGAGCACACGTACTCAAGCAAGCTTCCCACCGCAAAGCCTCCCGTAAAGGAGAGCCAACGTCGGTGGTTGCGCAGACCGTACAGAGCCACCGTAAGAAGCACAGCTCCGACTCCGTACAGCATATTGAAGGGGCCGTACACAAGTCCCGCACGGCTTTCGATATATCCTCGCTTGAGAAGGCACCACAGCATCTCAAGGACAACTCCCGCAAAGCTTCCGATGAAGCATATGAGCATGAGCTTATATGTATTGATGCCGCCTGCAAAATGGCGCAGCTCCCTTTCGTACAGATCCACGGAATAGTTTGCGGGAGCACGGGGGATGATCCTTCGCTTTTTGCGGCTCTTTTTTATATCGTGGAGGCGGGCGCTGAAGCTGTCGTTCACCGACATAAGTGAGAAGTAGGCACGCCTTATAGAGGTTTCAGCCCGCTTCACGGACTCAAGGGTAGGCTCAGCAGACTCACTGTCACCGCCGTTTTCGGCGATGCTCTCACAGAGCTCCTCGATGCGCCGTTTTTCCTCGTCTACAGCAGCGTAAAGCTTCAGGCACTCACGCTCAAGCTCGGTCACAACGAGCTCTTCCGTTTGGGAGACTTTTTCCTTTAGTTTATTTATAAGATCACATCCTTACTTCAAAATAAAACCTGAAGTCGGCACGCGATGCATTGTGTTCAAGTCCGCACTCACGCTTTTTGCGCAAGCTTCTCTGCCAGCTTTACTACGATGCTTGCGGACTTTTTTGCAGATGCTGCAGCAAAAGCGGGGTAATCATCAACGGCACCGCCGTCAGCATCGTCGGAGATGGCGCGGATAACTGCAAAGGGAGTTTTATTGACATAGCATACGTGACCGACTGCTCCGCCCTCCATCTCACAGGAAACGGCGCCGAAAAGGGATGTTATCCTCTCCTTCTGGGCATTGCTTGCAACGAAGACATCTCCCGAAGCAATCACGCCTCTGAGGGTATTGATCCCGAGATCTGCGGCGATGGCTTCAATAGCATCAGCGGCATTGCTGTCGGCTTCGAAATAGACCTTATTGATCCCCGAGATGAGACCTGCCTCATCACCGATGGCGGTGGTGTCCATATCATGCTGGCAGACTGCCGAGGACACGGCAACATCGCCTATGGAAAGCTCTTTTGTGAGTGTTCCTCCCACACCTGTATTGACTATAAGCTCAGGGGAATATTTGATTATCATAGCTTCGGCACACATAGCGGCAAAGACTTTGCCGATACCGCATACCGAGCACACCACGGGGTAGCCGGAAAGCTCACCCTTGACAAACTCAACTCCGCCGACACTTTCGCGTACGGGGTCTGACATTGCTTCTGCAATAAGATCCATTTCTTTTTGCATTGCGGCAATAATTCCAAGCATATTATACTCCTTTCAGCCTACGGCTGGACAAATTATCAAGAACCTTTTTCGTCTCTGACGAAAATGTTCCGACATTATTCATTTTTCATTATCACTTTTTATGACATCTCTCGCCGCGGCTACGGTTATTTCCGATACTCAAATGTATTATCCGATGTGTCGAGGACCTTTGCGAAAAGCGCCGCTTCTTCCTTTGCGGCTTCAACAGAAAGATTTCTGTAATTTCCGCACTCCACCTCGGACTGACCGAACATCTCTCCCTCATGGGCGCAGATTCGCGCAAGAACATCCTTTGTCACACGGAGCACCGTCTCGTTGTCGAGACCGCGCACAAGAAGATAAAATCCCGTCTGGCATCCCATGGGACCGAAATAGATCACGTCTCCGCCGATCTCGGAGTTTCTCACATAGGTTGCAAACATATGCTCAAGGGAATGCATTGCAAGATTGCTTATATAGTCCCCTGCATTGGGGCGGCGAAAGCGAAGGTCATAAGTCGTAATGTCCCCGTCAATACGGGAAACGTATATTCCGGGCATCATCTTGGTGTGATCCACTGTAAAGCTTGTGATTTTTGCTATTTCTTTCATTTGCTTATCCTTTCTCAGATCAGCTTATTTTCAATATCCGCAAAGGAGCGTATGTACACGTGGCTTACATCCCGCAGCGGCTGTTCGTTACCGCCTGCGGAGGGCTCATCATAGACCCCCACGACCGTAAATCCCGCCCCGCGTGAGCTCCTTGCACCGGGAAGTCCGTCCTCGAACACAGCCACCTCAGAGGGCTCAAAGCCCCAGCGTCGCGCCGCTTCAAGAAATACATCCGGCTTCTCCTTGGATTCCCCCACCTCACTGCAAGCTACGAGAAAGTCCATATATTCCATGATTCCCAGTCTCTCCGACACCTCAAGGGCGATCTCAGGCTCCGTTGCCGTAGCGATGCAGAGCTTTATCCCCGACTCCTTTGCAAAGCGGAGGTACTCAAGGGCACCCGGCTTCGTTACCACCGTATTATATCCCTCTCTCATGGTGTCATACATAATGCGTGTGACCTCATCCTCCGTATGAGGAATGTCAAACATACGCTTTATGAGCTTTGCGGATTCCCCAAGGGGTATATATTTCATAAGCTCAGTGGCTTCCTTTGAAAAGGGGAGTCCGAACTTTCCGAAAATGCCGCGATCCATCTCCATTATCATTTTCATGGAATCCACAAGGGTTCCGTCCATATCAAAAATATAACCTTTTATCAAAGCCTCAAACCGTTCCTTATTTAAATATTCTATAGGGAATTTTATCACAGCGCAGATAGATTGTCAAGAGCAGCACAGCTTTTACGCATAAGCCTTGATCTTTTTGGGAATCATACATACGAGGAAAGGATGGTACGCATATGATAGAATCAGATACAGTAAAGCTCCTGCGCGAATGTGACGCAGGCATCAGAATGGGAACAAAGTCCATTGACGACGTGCTCGACTACACCCGCGGAGAAAAGCTTCTCGGGCATCTTACACAGTGCAAGGAAGAGCACAACAAGCTCCAAAGCGAGGTCACGGAGCTTCTGCACAAATACGGAGATGCAGGCAAGGAGCCAAGCCTTATGGCGAAGGGAATGTCCACCGTCAAGACGGAGATGAAGCTCGCCATGGATGCCTCCGACCATACCGTTGCCGATCTTATTACGGATGGGTGCAACATGGGAGTCAAGTCCCTGAACCGTTATCTCAATGAGTACAAGGCGGCAGACGAGGTATCAAAGGACATTGCCAAAAGGCTCATAAACCTCGAGGAGAAGTTAGCTGTGGACATAAGAAGCTGTCTGTAAAGCAAAGTTTCCCCTTCTATGTACCGAAGCTACATAGAAGGGGACTTTTGTCTACTCTATGGGAAGTGCCGCGATGCTTTTTAAAGCCGATCTTGCTGTGCTCTCGGTGGTTTCATTACCCCAATAATGCTTCCATTCCATCGGCGGTCTGGTTATGACCTTGAAATCGGGCACGTGATACTTTTCCGCAAGGCTCACGCTGTATTTCTGCATTTCAGCCTGCCATGCATAGGTCTCATCAAGTATCTGCGCTCTCGTTTCATCAGTACCGAAGGTATACATATCAGCCCATACTGCGTTGATCTTCATAAATGTGAACTGCAGACGGCAGCGGCGCACGTGCTCACGCTGAAGCTCTGTTTCAGCGAGGGACTCCGCATTGTCAAACAGAGTCTCAAGCCACTGATAATTCTTTCTGTAGAATATAAGCATCCAAACATCAATGGTGGTATAATTGTCATAGCAGAAGGCATCAAAATAGGGTCCCTTCTCCACAAAGTCAATGTATTTTCTGATATTCTCCCAGCCGTCGCCGTAGTAGCCCTTGAGGAACTCATCCATGTGGGCATAATAGGTCTCCTCGCTCATGTAAGGATCCTGCATTACCTTTGCGATAAGATATGCGCGAAGCTCGCCGAACTCACCGTTGCCCTTGGAATTGTATGCACCCTGCTCAAAGAGCCCCTTGACATTGTGCTCATGGAACAGCCTTATATTCCCCGCAAGAACCTCGTATTTGAGATTGGCATGGGTCATGACATACCATGCGTGATTTGTGGTGTAGTCCCAGATGTACAGATTTTCGCAGATAGCTGACCACTCCTTGAGATCCTTCAAAAACTGCGCAGACTTTTCGCAGTCGTTCTCAAGGGGATGATTTGTACAGCACTCATTGGAGCAAAGCTGAACGAGCACGTTATCTCTCGGCACCACATTTTGGGGAGCTGTTCTTGTATAGGAAAACGCGAAGGTGTGAATGAGTACATCGGGGTATTCCTTCTCCACAGCCTCGGCAATGCGGTTTACGAAGCGAATCATCTGCCCCGAATGCCCGTACGCGGCATACTCCGCAAGGCAGGCATCGCACTTGCAAAAGTTCTTGTTATCGTTCTGTGAAACAGATATGCTCCATCTTTCGGGGTCGGCGGCAAGGTCTGCAAGAACTCCCGCCAGCACCTTTTCATATGTTTCCTCGCTGGACAGACAAGGCTGGCTCTCTCTGTCAACGCCCGTATATTTGGTCATGGTATGGCATCCGGGGTTACGAAGACCGCCGCCGTACTTCACGTATCCTGCCGTGGTGGAGTTAAGTCTCCGCTTTGCCGCCGCAACGGAATTTCCCGTCATATAGCACGGCCAATATGAGTCACGGAACAGGAAATACTGCTCCATGGTGAGATCCACGTCTGCGATGTTCACATTTCCGGAGTTCGCCATATAATCCGTGGAGGCATCAAGGAATCTCCAGCCTACGCACTGCTCAAGAAACTCATAAGCTCCGTATAGAACGCCTCGCACGCCCGAGCCTCCGATGATGAAGTCATCGCCTGCATTTTTGATGGTGTAGGTCTCATCATCCTTGTGCATGGTATCGTCAAGGTAGATCACATATCCATCAAGGCTCGTCACCTCTGCTATAGTAAGCTTTACACCTACTGCAAGCTCTATATATTTCTGTATCTCATCAGCCGCTGCCTTTACAGACTGGGTTGTTTTGGGAGGATAGCCTATGGTGAACTTTGAAATATCCACACCGTTTATGGAAAGAGAAAGAAGGGGATGCTCCCGCATAGCTGTTACGTCATCAAGAACGCGGTAGGTGATGGTAGCGACCTCAGCACGGCTTGCGGTGCTTTTGGGATTGAAGTTACCGCCTGCATCTCCCTTGATAAGTCCTGTTTTGCGTAGGGCCTCAACATCAGCGCGAGCCCATTTCGGTATTCTTGCCTGATCGGTAAAGGGAGCGCTGCCGCTGTCCTCCTCAAGGGTAAGTCCTATGTGAGCAAAGAATCTTACAAGAAGTGCCGCAAGCTCCTGTCGGAGGATAGGCGCATTCGGGCGAAAGGTGTTATCCTCATATCCGTTTACTATGCCGCAGTTCACCGCCCAGCCCACAGCATCGGCATACCACGCATTCGCACGTGTGTCCTTAAAGAAAAGCGTAGCTCCCGAGTCCGAGGTATCTGCCGCGGCAAGCCTTGAAAGAAGGGTCACAAGTGCGGCACGGGTCATTACTCCCGAGGGATCGAATTTTGTGTCCGATGTTCCGTTCATAAGACCGGCATCATATACCGCCTTGACGGCATCGTAGAACCATTTTGTACTCTTTACATCAGTAAATGGGACGTCGGAAATCGCTGTGACCTCGGCTTGCTCCGCCGAGACGGGAAAAAAGCATTGAAAAAGGCAAAAGAGCATCGCCGCGGAAAGGACAGCGGCAAGGCGGCGTTTTAAAAGCATAGTTGTCTCCGGTTTGGGAAATGTTAGTTTAATATTGTACTATATAATATTATATCGTAGCAGGTGAATCTCCGTCAAGTGGCGAACTGAACAAAGCTTATACGTGTTTTTTGGCGAAAACGCCAAGGAAGGGTCTGTTTTCCTTTATAACCGTACCAAACCCATCACATCCGGGCTCCATTGAAGCAAACCGGCTCCGTTTGCTTTCCTTTATTGCCAAAGAAACAGCCAAGAGATACAGCTTAAATGAAGTGCACCTCTCGGCTGTTAATATCTTAATTACTCATTGATCTCGGTTTTCGTGTTGCCCCAGCATTTCTTCCAATCCATCGGAGGTCTTGTGATCTCTGTAAAGTTCGGAACGCCGAACTTCTCAGCCATATGCACATCGAACTCCTGCATCTCTGCCTGCCAATGGAATGCCATATCAACGACTTCTTTTCTTGTCTCGTCAGTGCCGTTAGTGTACATATCTTCCCAGATACCGTTGAGTATCATAAAGTCTGCACCGATACGGCAGCGGCGGAGGTTATTCTTCTGAAGCTCTGTGTCTGCCGCCTCGTAAGCCGCGTCAAACCAAGCCTCCACCTTCTCGCGGTCGTTCTTATAGGCATCGGTCTTCCAACTGTCGATGCCGTCCCAGGAGAAGCATCCCTGGCAGAACGCCTTGAAATAAGGCTTTTCAAGGAGCCAATCGAGAAATTCGACCATGTTTTCCCAACCGTCGCCGTAGTATCCGCGGAGGAACTCATCACGGTGGCGGTTAAACTCCTCCTCAGACATATAAGGATCCTGCAAAAGCTTTGAGATAAGGTAGCTTCGAAGCTCTGCAAACTCGGCGGAGCCTCCGGTATTGTATGCACCCTGCTCGAATACGCCCACTACGTTGTTTTCGTGGAACAGGCGGATATTGCCTGCAAGGACCTCGTAGCTGAGGTTACAGTGAGGCATTATATATAGGCTGAAATTCGTGGTGTAGTCCCAGATGTACAGATTATCGCAGATGGCAGCCCAGTCATTAAGATCCTGCTTAAATTCTGCATTAAGCGCCTTTCCCGACTCAATGGAATGACGGAAGCAGCAATCTATAGAGCAAAGCTGAACGAGAACGTTGTCGCGGGGCTTTACCTTCTCGGGGGCTTTCTGAGTGTACTGATATGCGAAGGTGTGGATCATCACGTCGGGATAGTGCTTTTCTACCTCCTCGGCTACTCGGTTGACAAAGGAGATCATCTGTCCGGACTGACCGTCATCTTCATACGCGGCAAGACACTCCTCGCACTTACAGTAGTTTCCATTGTCGTTCTGGGAAACGGAGATGACCCATCTGCCGGGGTCTGCGGCAAGGTCCGCAAGAACGCCGTCAACGATCTGTCTGTAGGTCTCTTCGCTACTGAGGCAGGGCTGCTCCTGCTGAGTTGTTCCCGTATACTTTGCGAAGGTGTGGCATCCGGGCATAACAAGTCCGCCGCCGTATTCGGGGAAGCTTGCAGTTGCGGAATTGAGTCTGCGCTTTGCGGCGATGTTAGGATGTCCTGACATATAGCATGCCCAGTATGCATCGCGGTACATGAAGTACTGCTCCTTCGTAAAGTCAACGCCTGCGATATTCACGTTACCTGACTTTGCCATGTAGTCGGTGTAATCGTCGAGGAATCTCCAGCCCACGCACTGCTCAAGGAACTCGTATGCTCCGTAGAGAACTCCGCGCACGCCCGATCCGCCGATGATGAAATCGTCACCTGCATTCTTGATGGTGTAGGTCTCGTCGTCCTCGTGCATGGTGTCATCAAGGTATATTACGTTTCCGTCAAGGCTTGTGTAGACCTCGCTTGTAAGCTCTGCTCCTATAGCAAGCTTTACATACTTTTTGATCTCCTCAACTGCGGTGAGCACAGACTCGGAGGGGTTCTCGTTATAAACGATCTTGAAAGCGGAAATGTCAACTCCGTTTATGGAGAGAGAATAAAGGGGATATTCGCGGATTTTTGTAAGATCGTCAAGCATTCTCATTGTTATCGTTGCCACCTCTGCTCTGCTTGCTGTGCTCTTAGGATTGAAGTTGCCGTTTGCATCTCCCTTGATAAGTCCTGTTTTGCGGAGCGTCTCCACGTTATCTCTTGCCCATGAGGGGATCTTCTTTGCGTCGGTGAACACGTCGATCTCAGGGGCTTCGTCCATCTCAAGCTTTACGTAATCGAAGAAGCGAACGAGAAGCGCCGCAAGCTCCTGTCGGAGGATGGGTGCGTTGGGACGGAAGGTGTTGTCCTCATATCCGTTTGCAAGCCCCGCTTCTACTGCCCAGCCCACAGCAGCGGCGAACCAGGCGGTCTTTTTTGTGTCCTTAAAGGTAAGGGCTTCCGCTTTTCCGTTGGTGTCCGCATCTGCAAGACGTGAGAGAAGGGTCACAAGCTCCGCTCTCGTCATGGTTGCGTTGGGCTCAAATTTGGTGTCTGACTTTCCGTTCATGAAGCCGGCATCGTACACGGTTTTCACGGCTTCGTAAAACCATTTGGTGCTCTTTACATCCGCAAAGGGCAGACCTGTGTCCTCTGCGGCAACGCTTCCAACGGTGAACACGCTGAGAAGCATTACGGTACAGAGAATTGCTGATAAAATTCTTTTTGTCATATTTATCATTTCCTTTCGGAATATTTTATATGTACATTATACATTCACAAATCACCCTCCGTCAAGTGGCGAAGTGAACAAATGACAGCTTCGTTTTTTGTACACATTAACGAAAGGGGCTCCGAGGGCTCGTCCGTCCATGAGCTCACTGTCTGTTCATGGTCTGTATATTATTTTTCCGCATATTCACTCATTTTTCGCTTAATATGGTTTATTTATAAAGTATATTTCAGCAAAGGCGACAAAAGTGCCTGTTTTATCCCTAAAAAGAGAACCTTCCCATTGAAAACATCGAGTTTTCAACATGAGTTTTCAACACCACCTTGGAAAACCCCGCTTAAATTCAATAAAATCAAGGCTTTCTTTTTTGGTTTTCCATATTTTCAACACTTCGATCTGTTGAAAACTCGTGTTTTTCCCTTTGATAAATCGGTTTTGTTCATCTTCTGTGGATGTCTAAATGTAGAATTTCCCGACATTTTCATCATGAATATGACAAATTTTTATACATTGAGCCGTTCGGAACGTTCATAGTTAGTTCACACATTTTCCGCGTTTTTTCATCGAAAACCGCAATTCCAACACCGCCCAATGTAATATTTTCTACTTCAAACAAATTCCCCCGACGCATAACAGCATCGGGGGAATTTGACCAATCGGCGCCCCGGCGTGGTCAGTGCCGGCGGTAATATCATTATATCCGGCAACGCACAAAATTATGCTGCAAACGCAAACACTTCAGACGGAGAAATTTTCCACCTCCCTCTTTCCAACTTTTTCGACATTATTTGTAGACATATCCTTCATTTTATGCTATTATTATAATGAAGAGTAATTCTTTTTTTACCCTGCAATGCAGAGAAAGGCAACCAATGTTAAAAATCAAGCTTACTGCAGCGCTCTGCGCGCTGTCCATGCTCACGGGGATCACAGCTCTTGCGCAGTCTCCCGAGAGCGTATCAACAAGCATGAGCTCCGCGGTCGAAAGCGACACGGCTCTCACCACAGACGAAACATCACTCGGTACCGATACAACATCAGGCACCGGCACAGGCGACCCTGCTGAAAAGCCGACTCCTGAAAAGGTGCAGGATATAGTATACAGCTTCCTGACAGAGGAGCTTGAGCTGACTCCCGCTGCCGCCGCAGGCATCATGGGAAATGTTATGATCGAGTGTACCTTTGACCCTACTGCCCTCGCCATCGACACAAACGGTCTGTACAGCTTCGGACTCATGATGTGGAACGGCCCCAGATTTGAAGCACTAAAAAAATGGTGTGCCGACAACGGATATGAGCACACCGACCCAAGAGGTCAGCTCGGATACCTGAAGTGGGAGCTGCTGAACACGGAAAAATCCGCCTATGCCACAATGAAAAGCATCCCCAACACCATTGAGGGAGCGTGTAAGGCGGCTATCCTCTGGGCATCTGAATTTGAGCGCTGCACCCGCACCTCATTTGGTCTGCGCATATTCTACGCGCTGAATCTCTACTGGCCCGAGTACGCAGGCGGTACTGTTTCCGACACTCACGGCATCTACGGCTACTATTACAATGTTCCCGAGAATATCAAGTACGGTAAGGCGCTGACCCTCTACGGTGCGGTGGTCTCATTTTCGTCAAATCTCAAGTCCATTACGGCAGGCATCTACACCGAGGACGGTGAGCTTGTCACGGGACGCTCCGTTGAGCGGGATGCCCTTGTGGGTAACATCGGAGTGCTCGACAGCTACATCGTATTCAATAAGCTCCCAAGAGGAAGCTACTACTACACGATAACAGCCGTAAATGAAGCAGGCGAATACATCGTGGAGCGCCATGCATTTACGGTATCCGACGAGGAGACCAGTGCCACCCTCATCAAGGAAAACAGCGGATATGTGAAATGCGGATTTGGGGCATACTGTCCCGGACACGTGTTCAGTGATATGCCCGCACACACAAACTGGGCACACAGCGGTATCGACTACGTTGTAGATGCAGGACTCTTTGAAGGAAAGCCCGGCGGGCTCTTCGCCCCAAAGGAGAACATGAGCCGTGCAATGTTCGTCACGGTGCTGTGCAGGCTATGCGAGATGTATGGTATCTTCAGTACAGACGGGGATGCTGCGGAAGAGAGTGGCTCAAGCTCCTTTGAAGATTCCGACAGCATGACCGACAGCATTACCACCTTCCCGCCAACAGTGGGCACTCAAGCATCGGAAACGGATGAGCCGTCAGCTCCGTCGGAATCCGAGATCACAGACGAGCCGGAGGTTGCTCCATCCACCGATAACGTCACAGAGGATGTTCCCGTTCCCACAGTTCCGACCGGATCCATAGAAGCTCCCGACGCACCTGTCGACACCTTCGACTACTACTTCAAGGATGTACCGCGCGGCAAATGGTTCACGGATGCAGTATACAAGGCTGCCGCCACGGGTCTTGTGTTAGGCAAGAGCGCCGACACCTTTGCGCCGAACGAAGCGCTTACGAGAGCGCAGCTTGCTACTCTCATGTACCGCTTTGCTGCCGCTTGCGGAGTCGACACATCCTACACAGCCGAGCTTGGCTCCTTCGCAGACGGTGCACGTGTTCCCGCGTGGGCAAAGGATGCAGTATCGTGGGCTGTAGCGGCAGGTCTCATTACGGGAACGAAGGACAACGGAATTCTCCTTCTCGATCCCATGGGACACGCCACACGTGCTCAGGTCTCCGCAATCGTTCAGCGCTTTGTAGTCCTCATCGAAAACGGCGGTGTCCCCGTGACTCCCGAAAGCACCGAAAGCACCGAAACTATCGAAAGCACCGAGGCTGACACGACTGTAGAGACTATAGAAACTATAACTCCGATCGCGACCTTGCCCGAGGTGACAGTGATAGTGCCTGCCCCCACGGAGATCACGATCTACGACCCAAAAGTACCGCTCGAAACAAAATAAAGTATTGACAGCAGGCTGCTGTCGTGATATAATCAAATATGCAGGGGTGCTGTCCTCGGATGGCTGAGATGTCGAAAGACGAACCCTTTAACCTGATACGGATAATACCGGCGTAGGAAGCAAATAATAAAGCAAACAAAACGCTTCGTATTATCTGCGAAGCGTTTTTTGTTTGATTAAATTACCGAGCAAGTCAGAAAGGAGTCCCACTGAAATGAAAAGAAAGAGGATAATAACCTTATGCGAGTGCAGTGTGCTTCTTGCCATGTCAGCCGCGCTCAGCTTTGTCATCATATATCCTGCTCCAATGGGCGGCTCTGTAACGCTGCTCTCCATGCTCCCCCTTCTGCTTATAGGCTACAAGCACGGCATAAGGTGGGGTCTTGTCAGCGCCTTTTTATATTCCCTTATACAGCTCTGTCAGGCAATCGGCGCGGGCAACGTGTTCATCTACTGCTACACGCCTGCTGCTGTGGTGATATGTGTACTTTTCGACTATATTCTGCCCTTTACTGCTCTGGGGCTCACTTCTCTCGGGCGACTCATCAAAAAAAATGACAGCACGCTTCCCTTTCTCATCATGTGCGCTTTGCTTATCATTTTCCGTTTCCTCTGCCACTATATTACAGGGGTCGTGATCTGGGATCAGTTGGCACCTGACGGAATGGGCAAATATCTCTACTCGCTTTTATATAACGGTGGATATATGCTTCCCGAGCTCGTTCTCACACTTGCCGCTGCCGCTGTCATTACGGGAGCACCTCAGTTCAAAAAAATGCTTCGATGAAGAAAAGCTTAACACAATATAACAAGCCGAGATACTTAACGTATCTCGGCTTATCATATTATTGTCTATGTAACTTATGCCTGCTGCTCTTTCATCTCAGCAAAGCATTCGCTGCAATATACAGGTCTGTCACTATTGGGCTGGAAAGGAACCTTAGCTTCCTTGCCGCACTTGTGGCAAACAGTTGTGAACATCTCTCTGGGTTCACGGTTAGCGTTTTTACGTGCGTCACGGCACGCCTTGCATCTCTGAGGCTCGTTCTGGAATCCCTTCTCTGCGTAGAATTCCTGCTCGCCTGCTGTGAATACGAACTCGTTGCCGCATTCCTTGCACTTAAGGGTCTTGTCCTGGTACATTTTGAGTTACCTCGCTTAAAAATAAATAAGGATTTTTCTGCCCTCGACGGATTTAAACCGTCACCTTTGTAAACAACGCTCTGAGTTAAGCTATCCGGGCGTATTTTATATTTAGCCTTTCGGCATAATATATTATTCTGACAAACCTTTCAGCTTTACCTTAATACGATATATCGCGTTGCTCACTGATTTTGCGGTTCTTCCTTGCTGAAGTGCAATCTCCGAACTGGATTTGCCTTGTAAATATAACATTAACACAGCACGCTCGTAATCCGACAGCGTACTGCCGCTCTTTTCGATTATCCGATCCAGCTCTATTCGCGATATGGCAGAGGCAGATGTGACATCCGCCGAGAGATCCTCCTGTGCGATCCTCTCATAGGACATCGCCGCCTTCTCGTGGCGTCTCCTCTTTGCCGCCGCACGCCTTATCTGTGAGATCATGGCATTGCGAACGCATATCTTGGCGAAAAGACCGAAGGTGACCTTGTCACTCATTCCGTCGCGGTCATACCTCAGTGCTGCCTTGTACAGCGCAAGCTGAGCCTCCTGCTTCAGATCCTCGGTACTCTCAGCCGTTGTGAGAGCCGATGACTCAAGACTTTTTGCCGCCCTTGCCGCCGCCGTGTCTGTAAGCGTTTTATACTTATCGGAGAGGAGCTCAAAGGCGTACTCATCTCCCTCGGATACACGCTTCAAAAGGGATAGAGTCTCTTTATCAGTCATAGCTTACCTTTTCTTACCGAAAGCTGGATACAATAATGGCTTTATGGAAATATTATATCATCCAATTCTCAGTTCGTCAATAGTTTTTTAAAACTTTTTCGCTTATTTTTATAAATTATGTATCAAAAAGTGTCGATAATGTGGATATCTCGACAAAAAACGCATTATTCGTCGAATAAATAATTCACATTGCCCGTAAGAAGCGCGATTATGCCGCGCATGATAACATCGGGCTTTTCATCAAAATTAAGTCTCATCCTGTTAAGCTGGTACACGGTATCCGCTCTTACCGAAAGGTCCAGCGCGACTCCGTCCTTATCATTGATGGAACAATGGAACAGAAAAGCATCGCCGTCTATCTCAAAGGTCTGGTCGCAAACAGCACCTTTTTTCTCAAGGGACAGATGGCGCATTGCGCTGATATAGCTTTTTTCGCGGACAGCCGCCATCAGTATGTTCTCCGAAAGACTTCTGGCAATAAGGCGACCTGTGGAGGTCACAAAATACTTCATCGCGGGGTCGCTGAGCTCTTCACCTGTGGGACGTGGGTACTTCGCCTCTCCGTCAAGGCGCTCCTTTGCCTCAGCCTCGGGAAGCTTTTCATAATGTGATCTGCTGTTCTGACTGTCCGATTCAGATTCGGTAACAGCGGCAATATGTCCCGACTCCACAAGCTCGGAAAAATACTCAAAATATGCAAAATAATCTATTACTCCGTCGCGGATCACTATAGTTCCCAGATCGGAATAGCTTAGGGGGTACCCGATACGGTCAAGAAGATACAGAATAAATATCTTGATCTCCTCGGGATTTTTCAAGGTCATTTTCATAAAGGTAAATCCTTTTCACTTCTTACGAATTCGGACACGAGCGCGAAATGTAAGGCTTCCGAGTGTCGGAAGCCTTACATTATTAGCTTTACTTGATCATTCCTCGTCGGAGGGAGTCTGAGCCATCTCGGTCTCCTCTTCCTTGTAGTCCATGTAATCCTTCATCTTCATACGCTTGAAGTCTGTTGTGCCGTAGTAGGTCGTCTTGATTCCGGAAAGGATATCGTTTGCAATATATGCGGACTGGAGTGTAACTACAGGGCATACGGGCATATCGTCAACGAGAAGCTTCTCAGCCTCATGGAGAAGAGCTGCTCTCTCGTCCTCATCGGTAGCTTCATACGCTTTCTCGATGATTTCGATGTACTTATCATTGTTGTAGCCTGTTACATGGAGGTTGATGTCGATATTTTCGCTGAGCATATCAGCGCCGTTACCGGAGAAGTCGCCTGCGAACTGAGCAAGTGCGTTGAAGGGGTCGGGAGAGTACATATTCATATCAACTGCGATAACGTCGAAGTCACGTGTATCGTAGAGCTCCTGGAATGCATCCATTACATACTCAAAGGGAGTATCTGTGGATGTATCGGTGCGCTCGACCACCTCATTCTTTGTGACCTTATTGATCTCAACATCAAAGCCGAGCTTCTCCCACTGAGACTTAGCATACTCAGCAACAGCTATGTCAGCCTCGTTGTTGCGAACAGTAATGGAGAAGGACTTGCTGTCAAGCTTTACACCGCGGAGAAGCTCCTTAGCGGCAGCCTCGTCAGCAGTAGGAGCGATAAGATCCTCGCCCTCTTCTCTGAAGTCAGACTTATAATCTGTATCGAACGCCCCCTCGGGGATAACGCCTACAGCAGGTGCAGCAAATGTAAGAAGGTCTGCAATGTGCTCGCGGTCAAGTGCAAGAGAAAGCGCACGTCTTACCTTAGCATCTGCGAAGATAGGATTCTCTGTATTGAAGAAATAGGAGTGAGTTACCATCATGTCGGAAACTTCAGCGTCGTCCTCATAGTTCTTACGCTCGTCAAGGGGAAGGTTTCCAACGTAGAAGATACCCTCGTTATTGTAAAGCTCAAGCTGAGCCTTAGCATCGCCGTTTGAGTAGTCGGTAACAAGTCTGTAGGGGATAACGTACTTGTCAAGGTATTCGTTCTTCTCTGTATCGCGGTAGTAGTAGCTGGAGCGCTCAAGTCTGAGCTCGCCTGCCTCATCGTTCACCTTAACGGTGAAGGGACCGTTTGTTACGATAGCACCTGCTCTGCGCGCCCAGTAATCACCGTACTCAACAGGATCATACTCAGCGGGCTCACCGATGGTGGTCTCCTCGGTGATAACATTTCCGTTTGCATCGGTCACAGGCTCAGTGGTCTCGACTGTGGTGATCTCGGGGATCACATCGGGATACATGAAACGTGTGATAACGTCCTCTCTCAGGGGAACGAGAGCGATGGAGGAAGTGTTTGTGAAGAATCTGTCAAGGTCAACGTTCTCGTTTTCGAAGGTTACCTTGAGGGTGTATGTATCAACGGCGGATACGCCCATATCGTCGATAGAAACAATACCCTGGTTGATCTTACGAGCATTCTTGATATCAAAAAGGAGAGACGCCGCCTCACTTCTTGAGTTGGGGTTTACAAGACGCTTCCATGCGAACACGAAGTCGTTTGCCTGAACGGTACGACCGTCGGTCCACTTGGTATCCTTGAGATCAATGAGGATGGAGTAACCGTCGCGGTCGTCCTCGTTTACCTCATAATCATCCATGATAGCCTTTTCCCAATCTCCGTCGGAGTCGAGCTTGGTAAGGCCCTCATAGAGAAGGCTGAATATCTGGAGCATAGCATCATCATTGATGGCTATCTGGGGGTCGAAGTTAAACACTTCCGTGGTGAGGTACATCTTGACAACAGCACCGCGGTCATAGTTGCCTTCCGCGTCCTTCTCCAGAGTCGTACAACCGATAAGAGCGGTTGCAAGGAGAACGAGCGCCATAGCAAGGGCGAGAATTTTTTTCATGGGTATAACCTCCTAAGATGGTTTTCTTATAACATACGAGTCCCCGTCGCACGAAAGGTCATTAGTCATACCATACGTCGGGCATCATATATACTTTGATTCCACTATATTATATCACTTTTTTGCGAGATAATCAACCTAACTTTTTTCACCTCGGAATTTTCATAAACTTGCACAATTTAGGAGTGTCAGATTTGTGCAATATTCCCTGTGTTTTTTGAAGTTTTGGCGATTTGCCCGTCTTGTTTGGAATTTAATTGGTATTTCGCTTGGTTTTTTTGCTCTTTGCCTCTGCTTTTTACTTCAGGTCAAGAGTCATTCCGACGTATAGCCCCGTGCCGGATCTTATGACGATATCGTTCTCACGCAGGTAAGAGTAATAGGGTTTATCCTGCTCAGTGCTCTCGCTGTCTGTTTCCGTGGGAAGCTCAGCATCCGTGTCGTCTACCACATTGCAGTAGAAATATCCGCCGGATTCATACGCCACGCTGATGCGGCGGAACTTTACCGTGACCTCATCTCTGATGAACACGCCCTGCATACCCTCATGGAAGCGTACTGCCTCAGCGGGGATACGGAAGCCTGTGAAGCTTTCGATCTCAATAGTGGTCTTCTGGCACCTTGTGAAGTCATAGGAGTCGGGGATACGGCTGCAGCGGAAAACGGCAACAGCATCCGACGCATTGGACAGCACCGTGCAGAGCTCCATTGACAGCGTTTCGTCAGCGTTGTTCTCAAGGGTCACGCTGTAGCTCTTACCCTCGGTCATGGATGACGCCTCTGCCGTAGACATGGGACACGCCACGTACCATCGGAAGTCACGCACCAGCTTGCCCTGTGTCAAGCTCTCGGTCACAGCACGGTTTTCCGCGGCAGAGACCATCTCAAAAAATCCGGAGTAGGTCAATGCATCTATATCGCTTACAGAAAAGATGTCCTCATATCCGTCTGTGACTGAGAAGTAGTAGCCGGAGTACGGCGCAAATACGGATGAGCTTACGTTTCCCATGCTTGCCTTCAGGGTGGCAAGCTCGCTTTTGAGTGAGGTGATAACGGCATCATAATCCGTGACCCTTCCGCTGAGCACGCCGAGACGCCTTATATCAAGGACGGTGTCCGACTTCATCGACAGAGCCGCCGTGACCTTTCCGTCCTCGACGGCACGTCGGATAGCCAAAACGGAATCCGCCAAGGAACGGTCAACAAGGGTTGTATCTCCAACGGAAATATGGGATGAGGCACACTTTTCATAGAAGCTTATCTGATCCTCAACCAAAGATATCTTGCTTTGGGTCGCGGCAGAGGATGAGCTGTATATATCGGCGACCTTGTTCCCGGAGCGAACCTTTTCGCCGTCAGCCACAGTGGGAGTCAGCACTCCCGAGGGAACGCCGTCGATCACGCTTTCGTCACGCAGTATATAGCCATCGCAGACCACATTGAGGGGGATACGCCCCGAGGTGGCGTAGAAAACGTCCACGCCCTCCTTCACAGATGAACTCATGTGATAGCCGATATACACCACCGCAGTTGCCGCAAGGACAAAGGACAGCACGCCTACGGCAACGGAGGAGAGATATTTTCGGTCAAAAAACGGACTTTTTTTCATGCTCGTCGCCGCTCCTTTTCATTTTTTGCTGAATTTTGTCCATCGGCATCATTCCGTACGCGATCTCATAACGGTCTTGGTGCCGCAGGCAAGGTCTCCTTCGAGACTGCGGCAGGAGAAAAGGAACACCTGAACATCGCTCTCGTCAAGGAGGGCTACTGCGCGGCGGACTCTTTCCTCATCGAGGGAGCAAAGGCTTTCGTCAAGGATGACGGGAGGTCTCTTTTCCTCGTCATACAGCGCACGTACAAGAGCAAGGCGGAGCGCAATGTATGCCGCCTCTCTGGTACCTGCAGAAAGGAAGTCCAGCTCAAGAGTACCCGCCTCGCCATGGCGGAAATTCATATCAAAGGACGCGGACACGCCCAGCTCACCGTACTTTCCGTCGGTAACGCGCTCCATGATGGCGGATGCCTCACGGGTAAGACGGGGGAGCACGGACAGGCGGATGTTCTCGCTGGCGGTACGGAGAGCCGCGGCGGCAAGGACATATGCCTCATGATTCTGCTTCTTTTTATCTATAACATTATTAAGCTGCTCAAGCTGTTCAGCCGCCGCCGAGGGAGACACAGCGGTAGCACGGAGGCTTGAGCACTCTCTTTCGAGATCAAGCTCACGTCCGCGGAGATTCTCAAGCTTCATACGTGTGAACTGGAGCTCGCGAGCCACGCCGCGCTTTTCCTCATCGGACATAGCGGATGCTATACGGTAAGCTTCGCTGTCCTTGATGCGTTCAAGCTCATCCGCCTCCCCCGAAAGATCGGGTGCGGATGCTCTGTCTGCGCTTATCTGTCCCTCAAGGCGTGCAAGCTCGGCATCGAGCGCATTTTTTCTCTTGGTACAGTCTGCAGAGTAGATGACCAGCCGCTTTGCACGCTCGCGGAAGCCCTCTCCCTCTTTTACTTCGAGCTTTGCACAGGTCGAAAGGAGATCAAGGGTATTCTCTGCCTCTGCGGCTGCAGCGGCGGCACCCTCCATTGCGGCTCTTTCCTTATCAAGGGAGAGATATATTGCGCGGGCTTCAGACACAGCCTCACGAAGCTCTCCGATGTTGTTTACGTTCCAGTCCTCGAACACGCACTTTGCCTCATGCTTCCATGCTGAAGCAAGTATAGTAAGGGACACGCCCACCATAATGGTGATCGCGCTTGCGCAGAACACGGGAAGGTACAGCTCCGAGCCGCGGCGCAGAAGAAAGGACGCGGCAAATGCAAGAATACCGAGCACAAGGAGGATAAGGGCAGGAACTGTCACATTCCGTCCGCGCATAAGCATCTTTTCCGCGTACTGCTCGTCCTCGGCAGGGTCATACATCTCACCCTCGGGGAAATTCTCTCGGAGAGACTCTGCCTTTTCGTTATATTCCTTGGTAAGCTTTTCGCCCCGCTCCATATCGCGTATGGCTACTGCAAGGGAGGAACGGAAGCCATCCTCGGCACCGCCGAAATCCTCGCTTTCAAGCCTCTTCTTAACGCGCTCAAGCTCTTCTTCACCCTTTTCAACCCTGGTCTTCGCAGACCTTCGCGAGAATATCTCAAGCACGGCGGATATCTCCTCAAGGGTAGCACACCTTGTCTTGGCGCTCTCGATATTTCCCTTTACGTCAGCAAGAGAAAGCTCTGCCTTAATGAGCCTTGCCGAGCTGTCCCGTGAGGAGATCAGCTTTGATTCAATAGCATTGCGCTTTTCCTCAAGCTCGTAGATCTCACCGCCCACGCCCTTCTTGTGCATGAGCTTGACACGTGCCTTTTCGATGGCATCCACAGCACGCTTTACGCTTACGTTTTCGTCTGCGGCAAGAATGATATTCTCAACAGCCTCCTTTACGGCGGCGCTGTCGGGGCGCACATCGCTGCCCTGTGCGGCAAAGGCGGAGCTTACAAATACCTGCTCGGGAACGCCGAAGAAGTATTCACCCGGCTGTCCCTTGATACCTATGGGCATACCCGTCTCGTGATCCAGCACCTTAAGTCGCTCGGAATACTTGATCCTTCCCTCAGCATCGGTACGTGCGGCAACGGTGCGCTCGATCCTCAGAGCTTTTTCTCCGTTCTTGGACGGAATCACGATAACGGCATAGCCGCTTGCCACCTCACGGCTCCAGTTTATATAGAGCTGGCGCTCGGACACCGAGTCGCCGCTTCTTGCCGAGAGTCCGTAGAAAATAAACTTTATAAACATTGCGACGGAGCTTTTACCCGACTCATTCCTGCCCTCAATGACATTAAGTCCCCGATCAAAGGTAAGGTGGGCATCGAGTATGGGACCGAACGCGTTAATGTACAGTTCTTTAATATACATAAGCTTCTCTTTTCTTATTATTTGCTTTTCGATTGTCGTTGCTATTCACTTATGCTGTTATCCCAGCTCCACGCTCTCTCCTGCGATGGCTGCAAGTCCGACTCTCAGCGCCGCAGATGCCTTTTCCCTCTCTCTCGGGTCATCACAGGTCAGCGCAGGCTCAAGAACGCGGTAAAGCTCGCCTCTGAGAGTCGGGTCGCGTCTGAGCTCATCGGAGCCAAGCATGGGAGACGTGGCATCCTCCACCTTCAGGGCAAAAACTCTGTCCGATGCCTTTTCGAGCACAGCAGTATTCACCGCAAAGGATGGAGACACCTCTCCGGTGAGAGTAAGTCTCAGTATGGTGTCATCGCCGTAGTGCTCGGAGATGATAAATTCACCGATGCGTGATGCAAGCTCCGTATTGGAATCGGCTCCGTACACGTCAAGGGAAGCGCATTCGTACCTTCTCTTGGAGAAGCGGATCTTTTTTCTTGTTACACGTCCGCCGTCCAGAGTCACATCAAGGGCGCCCTTTATACCGGTCTCGTCAAAGGCACGTCCCTCAAGGCATCCGCAGTACGCGATACGCTCAGTGTACTCCTTCGGATTGTGGATATGTCCGAGGGCGGCATAATCTGCGCCGAATGCCTCAAGCTCTCCAACGGTCAGCGGGCACGAAAGGCTTCTTGCCGAGGACATATCTCCGTGAGCACAGAGTATGTTGATGCCCTCTCCGTCCGCCCTTCTGCCGACAAGAGGTGAGCTCTCCATAGTATGGGAGGTAAACGCCCAGCCCCACACACGGACGCCGAGGTCCGGAAAATCGAAGTATTCAAGGCTGTCGTTTGTGAATATGTATGTATTATCGGGGAACACGCCGCGCTTCCACACGCCCGATTCCGTGACAGAGTCATGGTTGCCGGGACTTATGATTATGGGGCACTTGATGCTCTCAAACTCGCGCTTTATCAGAGCAAGGGTCTCCCTTGTGACGAACTGAGCATCAAAGAGGTCTCCTGCAATGAGGATCATGTCCACCTTTTCGCATCTGGCGTAGTGGAGCATGGAGGTAAAGGCGGCGCGCAGCTCGTTTCGTCTCACCTCGGCAAAGGTCGGGTCAAGTCCCGAAAAGGGGCTGTCGAGATGAACATCGCCTGTATGGAGGATACGTAGCATTGGTCTGTCCTTTCTTATATTCTTATGGTTAGCTTATACTTTTTCAAGCCTGAACAGCTTCTCTGCCTTCAGCACGGGAGTACCGTCGGAAAGCGTGTCCGATCTGCCGAGCCCGAGGAATTCCTCGCCATGCTTCACGCGGACGCATTCACCAAAAGGTATGCTCACGCGGAGCTTCTTCTGGTAAAGAGGCGCACCCGAAATGAACAGATTGGCGTAAAACTGCGGCAAAGCCACAGCCTCAAGCTGTGTGAACAGAGATTCCGCAGGCATAACGAGAGCCCTGCGTTTCTCCACTGTCATACCCTCGAGCTGTTCGATACTGTAAGCATCGGCGAGAGTGAAGTTGCCCGTTTCCGTACGTCTCAGCGCGGACATTGCCGCTCCGCAGCCGAGCTTCTTTCCGATATCGGCGCAAAGAGTACGTATATATGTTCCCTTTGAGCAGGAAACGTGCAGTCGGTATGTGTCATGCGACAGCATTTCGGTCTCTATGGAGTGTATCGCGACCGCCCTCGGCTTCCGCTCCACCTCTCCGCCTTCTCTTGCGATATCCACAAGCTTTCTTCCGTCCACCTTGATGGCGGAATACATGGGCGGCACCTGCATGATCTCTCCCGTAAAGGAAGCTATGCAGCGGCGCACCTCATCCTCGCAGGGGATGCTGTCGCAAACGCGGAGGATCTCGCCTGTAGTATCCTCGGTGTCGGTCTCAACGCCCAGCTTCAGCTCAGCCGTATAGCACTTGTCCTGTGACATTATGTATTCGGACGCCTTTACGGCACGTCCGATAAGTACGGGAAGGACTCCCGTCGCCAAAGGGTCGAGAGTTCCCGTATGTCCAACCTGAGAGGTATCAAAGAGCCGTCTCAGAATGGAGATTATGCGAAATGAGGTGACGCCCTCATGCTTATCTATAACTATGACGCCGCTGACAGGGCTGTCTTTTTTTCTTGCCATATAAGTCTCCGTTCCGTTCAGCGCAGTGCCCGGCTGAAGGCATTGACTGCCTCAAGGAGCACCTCTTCCGCATCCTCGCCGTAGATCGTACAGCCTGCCGCCTTGGGATGTCCGCCTCCGCCAAAGCCTGCGCAGACCTCAGCCACATCCGCCTCGCAGTTTGAGCGGCTCGACACCTTGAAGGTACATCTTTCATCTGCCTTCTGCCTTACAGCAAGGGCAATTTTAACTCCCGTGAGACTTCGCGGAGTTTCCACAGCGGCGGAAAGGTCGCCCTCCTCAAGCCCCCTGTCAAGGTAGTCATCGGCGCGCAGGAGCACAGCGGCGATATCGCCGTTCTCAAAAACGCGAAGCTGATCTATGGCAAGTCCCTGTGCCTTTATATCACGCATGGTCCTTCTGCCGAAAAGGGTACGGCAAAGCTCATCCGTGGTCATACCGCCGTCGTCTGCGGTGTTTATCTCACCCACAAGGCAAGCTGCGATGCAGTGTGTCTCGGGAGTTACATTTGAAAATTTGAAGCTTCCCGTGTCGCTTACCACAGCGGCATAAATCGCACGGCTCACATCGGGAAGCGTACCGATGATGCCGTCGTTCTTCAGTGTATTGTATATGTGCCACATTATCTCGCCTGCGGCAGATGCTCTGCTGTCGATATAATTCGGGGCATAAGCCTCACCGACTCCGTGGTGGTCAAGCATAAGATCCACCTTGCCGTTCTCTGCAAGATGAGAAAGGCATCCAAGCTGTGCCGGAGATGCTGTATCAACTGAGAGCACCGTATCAAAGGAGTCCTCCATGCCGTCCTCGTACTCCGCGCTGAACCTTTCGGGCATAATAAAGCGGAGTCTGTCGGCGATCTTGTCGGGGCAGACACAGCACGCAGAGATCCCCAGCGCCTCAGCAATAAGCGCCAGCGCCGCACTGCTTCCGACAGCATCTCCGTCGGGGTTTGTATGGCAAAGGATAAGAAGACGTTTTGCCTCTCTCAGCCTGTTTATTGCCTCTCGAAGGCTGACTGCTTCAAAGCTCATCTGATGTCTCCTCTGCGGAGCTTTCCGCGGTCTGCTTCTTCTCCTCGGAGATACGGTGGAGAAGCTCTGCAATATCTGCGCCGTGACGGGTACCCGTGTCGCGGACGAAGGCAAGCTCGGGGGTCTGGCGGAGATTGAGCCTTACGGCAAGCTCCCGTCTGATAAAGGGAGCGGCAGACTTAAGTCCGCGGGAAAGCTCCTTTTCGTCGGTCTCGCCGATTATGGAATAAAATATTTTTGCATATTTGAGATCCGCGGTAACATCCGCACCGGTAACGGTGACGAAAGCACCGGATATACGGGGATCCTTGACATCGCGAAGGATCTCGGTAAGCTCTCTCGCGACGGCATCGTTAATACGGTTTCTTCTGTATTTTGGCATAATTACAGGTTTATCCTTTCGGTCATCCTCTGCATTTTTCGCGCAGAGGGCACAATATTTCATTATATATAAACAGTATACCACATTTTCTACGATTTTTCAATAGATTAGACCTTGTGCCGATGGGTAATTTACGGAATAAAATCAGTGAAGGAGAAGAGAAACGGACCGTTAAGCGCCAAGAGAGTCATGACCACCGGCCGTGCCGGTGGCCCCGTTAGCCCCTCCAGGGCATATTCCCAGCCGAGCCTATAGGCTCACCGGATTTATTTCCAATGCACTATTTGCCCTACTACTATAAATATGGTTAATATCCTTCGAAGGAACCATCGGGGGCGCCGAAGTTTCCTCGCTTCGCTCACCTCCTTGGCTTATGTTTATCTTTTGTTGCCTTCGGCAACAAAAGATAAACGGAGAAAACTTTCATTATTTTTTCTTTTATCTAAAATAGTTATACTACTCATAGCTAAAGCTTTTTGGCACCACCAGCACTGCTGGTGGTTTACGGGGACAAAAGAAATGAGCCCGGTTCAGCTCCGAGCTCATTTGCAAACGATCTGATATTAAATTTTCATCTGTCTTTTGGACTTCAGCTCAAAAGCCGGCGGTTTTCTCCGCTTTTATGATGCTTTTGCTCTGCACTTAATGAAGCAGCTATCACTCAAGGTCTCCGTCAAGATCGAGAAGACGGATATCAAGCTCATCGTCATCTCCGTCAAGATCGTCCTCAAGCATATCCTCTTCGTTTTCGGACATCTTTGCCTTGATCTTTGCCTCAAGCTCTGCCATAAGCGCGGGATCGTTCTCAATAAAGGCTCTTGCATTGTCGCGTCCCTGTCCGAGACGGTTGCCCTCGTAGGATATCCACGCACCGCTTTTCTCAATGATGCCCTTGGCAATACCGATCTCAAGTATCTCGCTGGACTTGGAGATGCCGTGACCGTAGAGAATATCAAACTCCGCTACCTTGAAGGGGGGAGCCACCTTGTTTTTGACCACCTTACACTTTACGCGGTTACCGTAAGCCTCGCTTCCGGACTTCAGCATCTCGGACTTTCTGATGTCGATACGGACGGAGGCGTAGAACTTCAGCGCACGTCCTCCCGTAGTGGTCTCGGGGTTTCCGTAGATAACGCCAACCTTCTCACGGAGCTGGTTAATAAAGATAACGATACAGTTGGTCTTTGAGATGGTACCGGAGAGCTTGCGAAGCGCCTGAGACATAAGTCTCGCCTGGAGACCTACGTGAGACGAGCCCATATCTCCCTCGATCTCAGCCTGGGGAACGAGAGCCGCAACGGAGTCGATTACCACGATGTCGATAGCACCTGAGCGCACGAGCGCCTCACAGATTTCGAGAGCCTGCTCACCGCTGTCGGGCTGGGACACAAGAAGGTCGTCAATGTTTACGCCGAGAGCCTTTGCATAAACGGGATCAAGGGCGTGCTCCGCGTCGATGAATGCCGCCTCACCGCCAAGCTTCTGCGCTTCTGCGATGGCATGGAGAGCAACGGTGGTCTTACCGGAGGACTCGGGGCCGTATATCTCGATGATACGTCCTCTGGGGAGACCGCCCACGCCGAGGGCAAGGTCAAGTGTAAGGGAGCCTGTAGAAACGGCAGATACGTTCATCTGGGGATTTTCGCCCATCTTGATGATCGTGCCTTTTCCAAAGCTCTTCTCTATCTGGCTGATGGCTGTATCAAGGGCTTTCTTCTTAGCCTCGGGGGAATCTGCAGGAGATGCAGCGGTTGTTTTCTTTGATGTAGCTTTCATTACTTATTTAATATTCCTTTCAGGTTCAATAAAACGAACATATTTTCGTATCTGTCTATATTATATATCATAGTACAGAAATAATCAAGTGGAAAATGCAAAAAAATATAAAAATCCCCCGGAAAATGAAAGACACGGTGCGAAGCACAGCCTCAGGTGAGTCTTGAGTCGGCTACAGCCCACGTTTCCTCGCGGTCGATGCCGAAATCTCCGCCCGACAGCGCAGGGTCCCACATGATTATCCCGCGCTTCAATATTCCTGAGCCGTACCGCCTGCGCAGACCGTCCACGCAGCTCTCCAGCTCCTCGCGCTTCCCCAAGGGCTCAGTCTCCGGGAACATGGTGAGCTGGCTTCCTATGTCATCGGAAAGGGAGGTTGCCCGCACCGTCAGCGACCTTATGGGTCTGTCGCCGCGCCTGTGGAGCTTAAGAAGTGAGTATGCCTTGGCGAACAGATCCTCTGCCGTCCTTGACGGTGCCGAAAGCTGCCCTTGGCGCTCAAAGGTGTAAAGATCGAACTCGCGTATCCCAAGCTGCACCGTGCGGCATAAGAGATGCTGCTCACGGAGCCGTGACGAGACGCTTTCGCACAGGAAATACAGCACCGCCTTTATCTCATCGTCAGTTGAAAGATCCTTGTAGGTGGTGGTGCCGTTGCTGACGGATTTGACCCTCGGCAGCTCCTCTCGCCTCAGCACAGGAGAGCTGTCAAGTCCGCGTGCCGTCATCTGCAGATCGCGTCCGCGCTTGCCGAGCAGGAGCGTCAGCAGCTTTTCGTCAGCCGTGGCGAGCTTCCCGATGGTGTCAATGCCGTACATTGTCAGCTTGCGCTCAGTCTTGCCACCCACAAAGAGAAGCTCCCGTACGGGAAGGCGCCATACAACGTCTTTGAAGTTCTCCCTTGAGATAAGCGTCACGGCATTGGGCTTCTTCATGTCCGAGCCCAGCTTTGCGAATATCTTGTTAAAGCTTACCCCCACCGATACCGTAAGTCCCGTTTCGCTCTTTACCCTTTCGCGTATCTCGTTTGCGATCATGAGTCCCGCTTCGCTTTCGCTTGTGCTGTCCCGTGCAAAGAGCTTCTGTGACCCCGTCACGTCAAGCCAGCACTCGTCCATGCCGAAGGACTCCACCATGTCCGTGTAGCGGTGGTAGATGGCGCGTACCTTTGAAGCAAGACGGCAGTACAGCTCAAAATCCGGCGGAACAAAGCGGATATCGGGGCACTTCAGCTTAGCCTGCCACAGGGTGTCGCCCGTCTGTACGCCAAAGCGCTTAGCCTCATAGCTTTTGGCAAGGACGATGCCGTGCCGAGCCTCCGTGTCTCCCGCCACGGCGATGGGCAGCCCGCGAAGGGATGCATCACGTGTCATCTCAGCCGTGGCGTAGAAATTATTGAGATCCGAGTGGAGTATTATTCTGTCCATATAGCCTCCAAGGAATCGAGGTTCCGAAAATATGTTCTGCATGTACACAGTTTACCATAAAGCCGCGGCTGTGTCAAGAGGAACACGAACATTTATTCGGAAATTTCCGGAACATTTGCGCGAAAAGAGAAAAATTATACGAAGGACAGGCGAAAGATGACAAAAAATTGAGTAAAAAATATGTTGACATACGCGTGAATTTGATTTATAATGTATAGGTCAAAGTCTGCCGTTGCGAAAACGGCACTAAAGGGGAGAATCATGAAAATCGACGTTACCGAAATACTTAACGGACGGATTCCGTTTCTTGAGTTTGAGTATACCGAGGGCGTTTCCGCTCTTGCCGATTTTGCCGATATGCTGCCCCGTGACGCAGTTATTCCCGAGGACGGGATCTTTGTCAGCGGACGCGTAAGCGATACGGGAGGCTATATGTCTCTTTCGGCAGATATCAGCGTCAGCTACAGTATGCCTTGCGACAGATGTCTTGAAGAGGCTGACTTCGTTCTCGACTTCACCCTTGACCGCGTAATTTCCGCTGCGGCTTCTCCCGAGGCTCGTGAGAGACTCATCAGCGAGGATGAAGAGGAATGGGACGGCGTCACCGACGACCTTATCTACGTTACCGACGGAGCTATAGACTTCAGCGCTGATCTTGCGGAGGCGATCTCCCTCGAATTCCCCATGCGCCACCTCTGCGACGACGATTGCCGCGGACTGTGTCACGTATGCGGAAAGAAGATCACGGATGAACATCCCGGGTGCGAAATCAAAAAAGAAATCGACCCGAGGCTAAAAGTTTTGCAAAAACTACTTGATTCTTCCGAGGAAATGTAGTATAATGATAGGTGACATGATAATCTAAGCGATTTTTCAACCCATAGGAGGTGTAATCATGGCAGTACCGAAGAGAAAAACTTCTAAGGCTCGCAGAGACAAGAGACGTTCTAACGTATGGAAGCTCGAGATGCCCGGAATGGTAAAGTGCTCTCATTGCGGTGAGTACATTCTTGCACATCGCGTATGCAAAGTATGCGGCTACTACAAGGGCAAGGACATTCTCAAAAAAGAAGAAGCATGAAGAAAAGACCGTGGCGTCATACTGTGATGCGACGGTCTGTTGCTTTTTTAGCTTGAAACATCTTCTGCACTGACTGCAGCCAAGCTTGTTTTTACGCAGAAAAGCTTTTAAAATACACAGAAAGGCGTGGATATAGATTTGAAATACTCTCCGACCAATCAGAACAAGCAGGTGTCCGTTGCTTCTGCCGTGTGCTTTTGCACAGCCTGCGCCCTGTACATCATTTCCGTGGCGGGACTCCCGTTTTCAAGCATACTGCAGTTTATCATGGTAGCGCTTCTCTGCGCCGGAGTGTACATTCTCATAAGATACCGTTTCACCACGGTGACATATGAGCTGAGGGCGAAAAGCACACACAGCTCTGCTTCATACGGAGACGATATCCGCCTGCTCCCCCTGTCGATGGTGGATCTTGCGGTGCACCGCTTTCAGGGAAAGCGCGGGAATATTGAGTTTCTCCTTAGCCTTGACAAGCTGCGCGAGGTCACAAGGCTTGAAGATGGGACTATGGAGAAGCTTAGGCAGCGCTACAAAAATATGCGCCTCTACTACTATACAATAGATCTTGTGAAAAGGGAACGTATCGCCGCCGTGTTTGAGGACGAGGGCGACGTGTATTGCGCCGTACTTGAGTATGACGAGGCATTTTCGGGATTCCTTTTCGATGCCTGCAGAAGAAATAAAGAAAATGAGGACATTTAGATGAAAAAATTCGTAAAATATACCTTTATCGTGCTTTTGTGCATAATAATAGGATTTCTTATTCTGAGAACGATACTGTACTCGGACAAGTCTGTGCTTGACCATTTCGAGATCAGCGATGCTTCCCGCACGGCGTATGCAGATCACGGAAAGCTTGATGTGCTTGAGATGGAGTACAAGAACCGCTCCTCCGAAAACGGATATTTTTGCGCGTACTCCTTGTATTATGTAAAAGAGACAGGCGAGCTTCAGGTGACCGTGCGCTACAACACAAGCGCGTTTAAGTACACAAGCACAAACGACGATGCAGACATCGAATTTCTTCTTATGAAGCGTGTCGGCGAGGATCTGAGTGAGAATATGGAGTCTGCGCAGACCCAAAAGGTGAACCGCGGTCCCTCCAGCCTCAGTGAAAGGGAGAAGGAAGAAAACTACCTCAAAAACTACACTGGAGAGTATTTCTATCCCACGAAGGTGGAGACGGCAACCAGATACGGAATGTACCATTTCCGCAAGCTGACATTCGAAAACGTGCCTCTCGTTGGAGACAGCTTTGATGCCGAGGACGTGATCGTGGTCATGGTTCCCTCGGGAACGGTAGCGCCTCCCGCGGATGCGGAGCCTTTGGAAAGATATAAGGTGTACCGTCATTTCTTCGACAGACAGTATATGCATTATACCGGTCAGCCCTATGATGAGTATAAGCTGTCCGGTAAGGATGTGGATAAGCTTACCGAAGAATAAGCAAGACTTATTTTTTTGGGGGTGCTGCACTAAGCGCCGAAGAAAAGCCGCCGTTAAAAAATTGATAATAAGAAAAAAATTATTGTGCTTTTATTCAAAATTCTGAAAGCCACCGAAAATTCGGTAGCTTTCAGCTTGATGACAACCCCTGTGCTTTCGCACAGGGGTTGTCAAATTAAAGAAAGACTAAATCAAAAGTAAAAGAGGATGCGCGAGCTGCAGCACGTTCGCTTGCGCGAAGTGCGTTGGACGAATAAGGGGGATTTCGCACTCTGTCCTACTTCGTTTAGCGAAGTAGCTGCGACTCGGGGCGCTGCAACAAGACCCTGCGACCTTTTAAAAAAGGCCCTCACAAAACTTTTGTGCATTTTGTCAACGCAAGACCTTTGTCAGCGGCCTGAGGAACGCTATTAGGAGCGTTCTCATAAGGATGTTTTAGGAACACGGTAGCTCTTGACACGCAGGTCTCCCCTACGGATACACATATAAATATCGGCAGAGGACTTGTTATCTCTGCCGATTTGTATTATAATGGAACTAACAAAAAGCCTTCCTCCGGGAGGAAGGTGGCACGCGAAGCGTGACGGAAGGAGCCTGCGTGACTTTGAGGTTAGATTGACTTTATGGTAACGCACTCTCCCTCACCCGACTCCGTCGGGAGCTCCCTCCCGTAGGGAGCCTTTGGATGCGTGCAACCGTAGTGGTGTGGGCTTTGCCCGAAGCCCGCGTTGCTTGCAACGCTGTAATACAAAGGCGAAACTGGCGATAAAACAGAACGAAAAATAAGAATTTGGAGGAGATATTATCATGAGAAAATGCATCCGTTGCGGAAGTGAAATGAAAGAAGGCTGTGCAATAAAAATTGAAGGTGCAGGATACGGAAT
>JAFUPK010000065.1 GCA_017481265.1 Clostridia bacterium | reverse complement strand
TAAGAAGTCCAAGGTTAAGGAACTTATCTAATTCAAAATTGTTAAAAAATCCTTTCGAAATTTCGAAAGGATTTTTTAACAATTTTGAATTAGATAAGTTCCTTAACCTTGGACTTCTTACCAACTCTGTCACGGAGGTAGTAGAGCTTGGAGCGTCTAACCTTACCGCGTCTGATAACGTCTACCTGAACGACGTGGGGAGAGTGGATGGGGAAAGTCTTCTCAACACCGCAACCGTAAGCTACACGGCGGACGGTGAATGTCTCGGAGATACCGCCGCCGTGGCGTGCGATAACTGTACCCTCGAACATCTGAATTCTTTCTCTGGTACCCTCTTTGATCTTGTTGTGGATTCTTACTGTATCACCAATGTTGAACTGGGGTACAGTTTCCTTGAGCTGCTCACTTGCAAAAGCGTCGATCTTGTTCATTTTCGACTCCTCCTTTGATCTTAGGACATTCATGCTGAGCTTGGCAGAGGACTGTCCGATATTGTGTCACACACAAATGATATTCTACCATATCTTACGTTAAATTGCAATACTTTTTTGCAAAAAAACTCGAAAAAATTTTGCTTGAAATCTGCTTATTCGTAGTCAACAACGTCACACCAGGAAAGGAGGAAATCTCTCTCCTCGGGTTTGCCCTTAACAGACTGAGAAGCTGCTACGATGGGAAGCCACTTCTGAACATACTGAAGGGGAGTGTCACTCTTTTTGCAGAAAAGCTTGAGGTACTTATCACCGCCGGCCTTATCATTCTTGAGACAGAAGAGAAGATAAGTACGTGCTACATCTGCAGAAGCATTACCCTGTGTTACATGAGCCCAGTCAATAATGTAGGGCTTGCCCTCGGGTGTTATAATGATGTTCGCGGGGTTGAAGTCACCGTGGCAGATCTTATTGTGCCTGGGCATGGACTCAAGTCTAGTGTGAAGCTCATAGCGGGTAGTGGCGTCAAGATCAGTAAGTTCGATCTTGCGGTTCATTTTGTCTTTAAGCTTAGTGAGAAGGGGAGAACGCTTACTGTGGATATCGAGCTGAAGATCTACGAACATTTCAAGATAATCATCATATTTAGCCATGTCGTTCTTGCAAAGCTCAAGCATAGTCTTTCCTTCGATATAGTCATAAACGAGCATCCACTTGCCTTCGTGGGTGGATACCTCATGGAGACGGGGGATGGAGATACCGGTCTCCTCAATACGTGCGTGGTTGAGAGCCTCGTTGAGTACGTCTGACTTGGAGTAATCCTCATCAAAGAGCTTAATCGTATAGTCGCCGTCGCGGTAAATGGTTTTTTTGGCTCTTTTTGCAATAATGTTATTAAAATTCATATATAATCTCCATTCAGCTTTGATCAGATATTTTCGTGCTTGCCATAGTATGCGTTGAGATACATCTGGCGGATCTCACTCATAAGGGGATATCTGGGGTTAGCGCCTGTACACTGGTCATCAAATGCCTGCTCTACCATGTCGTCAAGTCTCTCAAGAAATTCATTCTCGTCGATACCGTATTCCTTAATGGATGCCTTGATTCCAACCTTAGCCTTTAGCTCGTCGATGGCGGTGATGAGGTTTTCAAGCTTCTCTTCATCATCTGCACCGCCGAGGCCGAGATAATCAGCAACCTCAGCATAACGAGCAAGGGTATGGGGATGATCGTACTGAGAGAATGTACCCATCTTAACGGGAGTTTCGGAAGCGTTGAAACGGAGGACCTCGTCTATCATGAGAGCGTTTGCAACTCCGTGAGGCAGGTGATAGAATGCGCCGAGCTTGTGAGCCATGGAGTGGCAGATGCCGAGGAACGCATTGGCAAATGCCATACCTGCCATGGTAGCTGCATTAGCCATCTTTTCGCGTGCTGTAACATCGGTCTGACCGTTTTCATATGCTCTGGGGAGGAACTCAAATACAGTCTTGAGGGAGCGGAGCGCGAGACCGTCTGTGTAATCGGTAGCGAGCATAGCAGCATATGCCTCAAGTGCGTGTGTAACAGCGTCTATACCTGAAGCGGCAGTAAGACCGCGGGGGGCGCTCATGTGGAAGTCTGTATCCACGATAGCCATATCAGGAAGAAGCTCATAGTCAGCAAGAGGATACTTAACTCCTGTTTTTTCGTCTGTGATAACAGCGAAGGGGGTTACCTCAGAGCCTGTACCGGCAGATGTGGGAATAGCGATGAAGTATGCCTTTTCTCCCATCTTGGGGAATGTGTAGATCCTCTTGCGGATATCAACGAATCTCATCGCCATATCCATGAAGTCTACTTCAGGATGCTCGTAAAGTACCCACATGATCTTAGCTGCGTCCATTGCGGAACCGCCGCCGAGGGCGATAATAGTATCGGGCTTAAAGGTCTTCATCTGCTCAGCACCTGCCATAGCGCAGGCAAGTGTGGGATCGGGCTCAACATCGAAGAAGCAGGTGTGCGTGATACCCATTTCATCGAGCTTGTCCGTAATAGGCTTGGTGTATCCGTTATTATAAAGGAAGTTGTCTGTTACGATGAACGCCTTCTTCTTGCCCATAACATTTTTGAGCTCATCAAGAGCAACGGGGAGGCATCCCTTCTTGATGTAGATCTTCTCAGGTGCTCTGAACCAAAGCATATTTTCTCTCCTCTCGGCAACTGTCTTAATGTTGATAAGGTGCTTGACACCTACGTTTTCAGAAACACTGTTTCCGCCCCAAGAGCCGCAGCCGAGGGTAAGGGAAGGAGCGAGCTTGAAATTGTAGAGGTCACCAATACCACCGTGGGAGGAGGGAGTGTTTACAAGAATACGGCAGGTCTTCATGCGGGCTGCAAAGCGGTCGATCTTCTCGGTCTCTGTAGTAGCATTAAGGTAAATAGAAGATGTATGACCGTATCCGCCGTCTGCAACAAGCTGTTCAGCCTTAGCAAATGCGTCCTCAATGTCAGAAGCACGATACATAGCAAGAACGGGGGAAAGCTTTTCGTGAGCAAACTCCTCTGCGATGTCCACAGACTCAACTTCTCCGATAAGGATCTTGGTCTTCTCGGGGACTTCAACACCGGAAAGCTTTGCGATAGTGTGAGCCTTCTGACCAACGATCTTGGCATTGAGCGCGCCGTTAATGATAATGGTCTTTCTGACTTTCTCTGTTTCGTCAGCATCAAGGAAATAACATCCTCTTGCGGCAAACTCAGCTTTTACTGCATCATATACGGGATCGAGAACAATAACGGACTGCTCTGAAGCACAGATCATACCATTGTCAAATGTCTTGGAATGTATGATGGAATTCACTGCAAGAAGAATATCTGCAGTTTCATCGATGATAGCGGGAGTGTTACCTGCACCTACGCCGAGAGCGGGTTTGCCGCTAGAGTAAGCCGCTTTGACCATTCCGGGACCGCCTGTAGCGAGGATAATATCAGACTCCTTCATGACAATGTTAGTCATCTCAAGAGAGGGAATGTCTATCCAGTCGATGATAACCTCGGGAGCTCCCGCTTTGACAGCAGCTTCAAGAACGAGCTTTGCTGCCGCGATCGTGGAGTTCTTTGCTCTCGGGTGAGGGCTTATGATGATACCGTTTCTTGTTTTAAGAGAAATAAGAGTCTTGAAAATTGCGGTAGAGGTAGGGTTGGTTGTGGGGATGACCGCAGCAATTACACCGATAGGCTCTGCGATCTTCTTGATTCCGTAAGCCTTGTCCTCTTCAATGATACCGCAAGTTTTGGTTTCCTTATAGGCGTTATAGATATATTCTGCGGCGTAGTGATTCTTGATGACCTTATCCTCAACAACACCCATGCCTGTTTCGGCTACAGCCATCTTTGCGAGAGGGATCCTCGCGTTGTTGGCGGCAAGAGCAGCTGCTTTGAAAATTTCATCAACCTGCTCCTGAGTGTAGGTCGCAAACTTCTGCTGAGCTGCCTTTACACGTGCAATGGCAGTTTTAAGCTTGTCAACACCGTCGATAATTTCGCGATTGAATTCCATAATGGAAATACTCCTTAAGTTAAAATATTTCAATTTATATTATAACATAACATAGTTTATAATGCAAATACTAAATTGGAATAGAATTATTAAAAAAAAGAATAATACCTCTTTACGCACGTAAAGAGGTATTTAAAGAAATAGTTATAATAAAATCAGTCGATCTTGATAACCCTGATTATGCCCTCGCAGGACTTGATCTTCTCAATAGTAGCTTCATCAGCCTCAGACGAGGAATCAACGAGAGTACAAGCAAACTCGCCCTTGGAGCGGTTAGCCATATTGTCGATGTTGATACCCTGTGCAGAGAGTGCAGATGTAATGGTAGAGATCATGTTGGGGATGTTCATGTGAAGGATAACGAGTCTGTGACCCTCTGTATGAGGAAGGTTGACAGCAGGGAAGTTTACGCTGTTTCTGATGTTACCGTTCTCAAGGAAGTCGATGAGCTCGCGAGCCGCCATAACAGCGCAGTTGTCCTCACTTTCCTTGGTGGACGCGCCAAGGTGGGGAATTGTAACGATGCCGGGAGTACGAACAGTGTCCTCGGTGGGGAAATCTGTAACATAGGAAGCAACGTGACCGTCTGCGAGAGCAGCTTTAAGGTCAGCCGCGCAAACGAGATCTGCTCTTGAAAGGTTTATGATACGAACACCCTGCTTCATCATAGCGATGGAACCGGTGTTGATCATGTTTTTTGTCTCCTTGGTTGCGGGAACGTGAAGGGAGATATAATCGCACTCCTTGAAGATCTCATCATAAGTTGAAGCCTTCTTGATGGATCTGGAAAGATGCCAAGCACCCTCTACGGTAATATAGGGGTCACATCCGATTACGTTCATGCCGAGAGAGCAAGCAGCATTTGCGACCATGCCGCCGATAGCGCCAAGACCGATTACACCGAGTGTCTTGCCCTGAAGCTCACAGCCTGCATAGGCGGATTTACCCTTTTCAACAGACTTAGCAACATCGGTTTCAAGGGTGTTAGCCCAAGCAATACCACCTACAATATCACGCGAAGCAAGAAGGAGAGCAGCAATAGCGAGCTCCTTAACTCCGTTAGCGTTAGCACCGGGAGTGTTGAATACAACTATACCCTTCTTTGCACATTCTTCAACGGGAATGTTATTTACACCGGCGCCGCAGCGTGCTATAGCCTTAAGATTGTCGCCGAACTCCATTTCGTGCATGGAAGCAGAGCGGACCATAATAGCATCGGGATTGTCAAAATCTGTGCTGACCTCATATGCGTCGCGGTCGAAATTATTGATGCCCACAGGGGCGATCTTGTTTAGAAGTTTGATCTGTGCCATATCTCTGTATGCCTTGAGCCGAAGCTCTTCCTTTCAGCTTTTCTTATTCCTTGGGATTATTAGCTGCGAATTCCTTCATGAATTCAACGAGCTTTTCTACACCCTCATAGGGCATAGCGTTGTAGATGGAGGCTCTCATGCCACCGACAGAACGGTGACCCTTGAGGTTTACAAGACCTGCCTTCTCAGCCTCCTTGGGGAACTTCTTGTCAAGCTCCTCAACTCCGGTAACGAATGTCACATTCATCATGGAACGGGACTCCTTGGAAACGGGAGCGATGTAGTAGTCCTGGCTGTCGAGGTAATCATAGAGGAGATTTGCCTTCTTCTCGTTCATCTTCTTCATTTCCTCAAGTCCGCCGATGGAGAGGATCCAGTCGAATACGAGACCTGCAACATAGATGGACCAGCAGGGAGGAGTGTTATACATGGAGTCATTGTCAGCCATAAGCTTGTAGTCGAGCATGGAGGGCGTTTCGGGGCGAGCATTACCGATGAGATCCTCACGGATGATAACAACAGTAAGACCTGCGGGAGCCATGTTCTTCTGAGCACCCGCGTAGATCACGCCGAACTTTGTTACATCAACGGGCTCGGAGATGATGCAGGAGGACATATCAGCAACGAGGGGAATGTCACCTGTATCGGGAATGTAGTTGAACTTAGTTCCGTAGATGGTGTTGTTGAAGCACATATGTACGTAATCTGCATCAGGTCTGAATGTGTCACGTGTGGTTGCGGGAACGTGAGAGAAATTGTCATCCTTGCTTGATGCAACAGCTACAACGTCGCCGTACTTCTGCGCTTCCTTGTATGCCTTTGTGGAGAACTGTCCGCTGAGAATGTAGTCAGCTTTGCCTGTCTTCATAAGATTGAGGGGGATAGCTGCAAACTGTGTGGAGGCACCGCCCTGAAGGAAGAGCACCTTGTAGTTGTCGGGAATGTTCATTACCTTTCTGAGAGAAGCCTCTGCAGCCTTGATGATAGCATCGTATGCGGGAGAACGATGGCTCATCTCCATCACTGACATACCTGCATCCTTGTAGTTTACAAGATCAGCGGCAGCGCTTTCGAGAACCGGCATGGGAAGCATGGAGGGTCCTGCAGAAAAGTTAAAAACTCTGTTCATAAAATGACTCCGATCCGCCGTCATAAACGGCAATTTATTTTGTAAATTATACTTCGGGAAACAGTACCCGAAAATAAATTTTTATAACTGTTTAATATTATACTATATGAAAAAAATGTTGACAATAGAGAAATTTCATAAATAAGCTGAGCTTTTTGGCAATTTATTTATCTTATTCAACATAACAAATAAATATTCAAGATCTTTTCTTGTTTTGATGCTCTCTTTCGTGTTGAAAAAGAGTATTCTTTGTGGTATACTGTTAAGAGTATAAATGTGAAAGGATAACTGTAAATGGCGATAAATAAATATCTGTTGTGTGCGAGAGCTGTCGGTACACACGGCGTCAGCGGAACACTGAGACTTGAGAACCATACTGATTCTCCGAAGGTGCTCGCGAAGCTGAAAACTATGTATTATAAGGACAAGAGCGGTGAATATATACCCGTAAAAATCGAAAAAGCCTCCGTTCAAAAGGAAGCTGTGCTTGCAAAGCTCGATGTGCTTTCATCCCTTGAAGAAGCTATAACTTGGAAGGGAAGAGAGTTTTATGCCGCACGTGAGGATTTCCGTCTGAGACGCGGCGAGTGGTTCATTGCAGATGTTATCGGACTTCCTGTTTTTGATGCAGAGAGCAAAGAAATGCTTGGATACGTTAAGGAGGTCATGACGGGACGTATTCAGGATATTTACGTGATCGATGATGTGAACGGCGGCACCTTTATGGTCCCTCATGTTTCCGACTTCATAAAGGAAGTCAAGGTGGAGGGAGACGATGCGGGCGTGTATGTCTCTCTCATTGACGGTATGCGCGGAGAGTAAGGATGAATATTGATATTATGACCTTGTTTCCCGAATTTGTTGACGGGGTACTGAATGAAAGTATAATCGGTCGCGCGAGAAAAAGCGGTAAGCTGTCTATAGGCACCCATAATATACGTGATTATTCCGAGGATAAGCACAGACGTGTTGACGATACCCCATATGGCGGAGGAAAGGGGATGCTCATGATGGCACCCCCGATCTACCGTTGCAGAGAGGCTATCCTCAATGCGCGCGGATATAATGCCTCTGACCGTGTTTGCACGGTATATATGTCTCCCCGGGGAAAGATATTTAATCAGACCGTCGCTGCAGAGCTTGCGGAATATGACGGTGTGATCATTCTTTGCGGTCATTACGAGGGAGTCGATGAACGTATCATTGACGAGGTAGTTGACATGGAGATATCCATCGGTGATTTTGTCCTTACGGGAGGCGAGTTGCCGGCGTGTATCGTTGCCGATGCTGTAGGCAGACTTTGCGACGGAGTATTATCAGATCCCGAGTGTCACGAAAAGGAATCCTTCTCTTCGGGACTTCTTGAATATCCTCAGTATACAAGACCCTATGAGTATCACGGCGTTAAGGTACCTGATGTGCTTATATCGGGGCATCATGAGAATATTGAGAAGTGGCGGTACGAGAGATCACTTGAAATTACAAGGGAACGCCGCCCTGATCTTCTCGAAGCCGCTGAAAAGCGGAGCTGAGCTATCTTCCGAGAAAATCGTTTATTCCATCGGCTATCCCGCGGGCAAAAAGATACGGTCTGTCGCGCATAAGAGCTGCATCTGCAGGATTTGTGATAAAGCCAAGCTCTACAAGGACTGCAGGCATCTGTGTTCTTCGGAGCACGTATAGTGACGGGCGGGGAAATACTCCTCTTGTGGGAAGTCCCGTTCGGCTGTTCAAGCCCTCCAATATATCCTCGGCAAGAGCAGCAGCAGAGCTTCCTCTTCTGTAGACATATGCTTCGCTACCTCGGGCTGAGCTTGAAGCGGCGGCATTTGTATGTAAGCTGATGAAATAGTCTGCGCCCCAGCTGTTTGCGTCATTTACTCTCGCGGAAAGAGAGGATGCATTTGATGTGCCGAGCTGTGTTTCGGGAGTGGGACGTGAGAGCCTTGTCTCATATCCCTCGCTTCTGAGTATCTGCGACAGCCTCTGTCCTATGTCATAGGTGATGTCCTGCTCGCGAAGTCCGTTTCCCTCAGCTCCTGCATTTGGATTTTGCGGATTGTGACCTTGGTCTATGTAGATTTTTGTTGCCATATTAATGACCGTGCCTTTCATGATTCGTGTTTACGCTATATTTTATTCATGAATATCTGCCTTTGACACTCGCGGAGTATTTGTGAAAGTTCAAAGTGCCAATGGAGGTAATGTGATAAAGGATATTAACAAAATAATGAGCCGTGTCAGACGCGCCGTCGAGAGATACTCTATGATTGGCGTGGCGGATCGAATCTGTGTCGGCGTTTCGGGAGGTAAGGATTCTCTTGTGCTTCTTTGTGCACTTGCCGAGATGCGGCGCTTTGCGGACTATGACTATGATGTGATTGCTGTGACTGTGGATAACGGTCTTGCTTACGGAGACACGGCGGATTATTCCCGGATCACTGAGCTATGCAGTTCAATGGGAGTGCGTCACGAAATAATCAAAACGGATATACATAAGATCGTATTTGAACTCAGAGAGGAAAAGAACCCATGCAGTCTTAGCGCTTCGCTGAGACGAGGCGCTCTCACATCGGCTGCCGGAGAGCTCGGTTGTACGTCTGTGGCTCTCGGGCATCATCTCGACGATGTTGCGGAGACGTATCTCATGAATATTCTTCTTACAGGAAGAGCAGGGTGCTTTTCTCCGGTGACGGATTACGAGATGTCGGGGCTTGCGCTCATACGTCCCATGATATATCTCAGAGAGTCGGAAATATCCGGTTTTGCATCAAAGGCGGAGCTCCCTGTGCTAAAGAAGACCTGCCCTCTTGACGGAGAGACCGAAAGAGCTCATTTCAAGGAGCTTCTCCGCGAGGAGGATCGACGTCATCGCGGTGTCTATACAAGGATTTTAGGTGCTCTTGAGCGAAGCGGAGTTGACTCGTGGCATGAGTGAGGAATGATCCGACCGTTTGGCGCATATGATCTCATATGAAACTTATTGTGGAATGAGAGTAACATGAGATCAAGATTTATCTGTGAAGTACGTCATCTGCTTGAGTATAAGCGTTGGCTTGTATTTTTTGTCGCC
>JAFUPK010000064.1 GCA_017481265.1 Clostridia bacterium | reverse complement strand
GCTCTTGTGATGTCGGCTGTTAAATCTGCTCCGTCAAGAATTTCGGGGATAAGTCCGAGAGCCTCTGCCTGCTGAAGCTCTGACTGTGCCCAAGAAGATGCATCAAACGCCATAGCGTTTAATTCAAGAACATTCGACCATTCAGATGTAAGTACTGCATCATCTGCAACAAATCTTACTTTGAGTTTTATATTATCCTTTTGTCCGTAAATTGGAGTTTCCCAACTTGTGCTACGCCAACCACCATTGAGCCAAGCAGCGTTGGCAGTATAGCCACTTTGCCATTCGCCACCGTTGATACTTAACTGTGTTTCTATATTTATAGGTTCAAACTCATCTTCAATGATTGTGTAGTACATTTCCGCATTATAAATCGACTGAGGAATATCAATGATATAATCAAGACCTGTACTGCCGTCTTCATCCTGCTTCAAATCGGAAATGACAGGAGCTGCAAGAGCAGTCGGCTTAACAAGGTCTGCCTGAGTGCCGCCCTTACCAACCGACCATACATCAGACCATTCGCTTGTTTTATAAGAGTTGTTTCCGCCTTCACCATATATCATCAGGTATCGGTAACGAACATAAACCGTGTGATTTTCGAGATCAAAGCGGAGTACCTTACCATCTTCAGCCGCCTCCACCAGAACTTCCACGATAGCATCTCCATAGTGTGACATAACCGGTTCGTGGTATAGAGCGCCCATGCCCCAATCCACTGTTTTGCTGGCATCATATAGTGCCTTCGTCATGGTAGGCGAGTCGTAGGCGGAATCATATTCTTTATCCCAAGATTCTTCGTATGCCCAACTATTCTGGTCATCTACCGAAGTGTCTATCTGCATATAGATGTCAAAGGTTTTGTAGGCATCACTTGTCATACCGTACTTCTCGTAGAAGTTATCTTCCTGTGATTCAAGAATGAGATCAAGTACGGACTGGTCGATGAAAGCATAAGCATCGATTTCATCGTCCCATGTATCAACTCCACTGTGGTGGATGTGCAGGTAGCCAACCTGCGGTTTCGGCAACTCAAAATCATCAAGCGTGTCTGCTGCTGATACCGTAAATGTCATAACCGACAAACACATCGTAAGTGCCAATAAAATCGAAAGTAATTTCTTCATCTTCATATCCTCCTTATTCGCCCTGTCTTGCTCCGCATCCCGAGCAGAATTTCATACCGTCTGCCACCTCTGCACCGCATTCGGTACAAAAGCGTTTTTTGACTTCCGTCTTTTCGGGAAGCCTTGTGCCGCAGTCACAGCAGAACTTGCAGCCCTCTGCATTGACCGTTCCGCAGCTTGGGCAGGTGCGGTCTGCTTCTGCCGCCTCTCTCTGTGCCTGTGCCTCGGCTTCGGCTTTCTCCCGTGCTTCCTTTTCAGCCTTCATCTGTTCGACTTTTGCCTCAATTTCTGTTCTGTTTGCACTGAGCGCTTCAAGCTGTACCGCCGTTTCGGGATATGCTTCCTTGCCGTTTTCGGCGAAAACTCTTCGTCCGAGTGCGGCGTATATTTTTTCTTCCTTTTCGGTTATATCCTTGAGCTCATTCTGTGCGTTGAATATCTTAACGTCGGGATCGTCCTGCGGCGCAAGACTTGCTATTCCTCTGACAATTCCGTCTAAAATTCCTGCCATAGTGTTTTCCTCCGTATATTATGAATTAGTTAGCAAAGTCCTTTAATGCTTCTTCGATCTCGTCTGCGTTTTCTTCAATGTCGGACATATAATCGTCCCAGCCCTTCTGCATACCCTGGGATATGTTAATCTGCACAGCATTGTAATAGAAAAGTCTGTCAAGGGTGCTTTCCTTGTCGTTGTCGTATTCCGAGCTTACGTACACCGTGTATATCGTGCCGTCAACTCTGAACGCCCAGCCCTGAAGCCATCCTCCGAGAGCATCCTCTAAGGTGGTTGCATCAAGAGCGTTTTCGCCTTCGCCTACAAATTCGTAGCCGATTATGTTGTAGCCGTCCTGTGAAATGGATGCTGTCTTGTCAAACACCTTTTTGAAGTAGGCGTCTATTTCCTCATCGGTAAGCTCCGCATCCTTTCTTGTGAACCGGAACAAGCCGCGTCCGCTTTGACCGAGAGTATCATATTTGCTTGCAAATTCCCATTCCCAGTCAGGCTCAATATCGGCAGCCTTTATGCCTGTTGCCTTTTCGAGATAGTATTCCGCCGCCTCGGGACTGAAAGTTTCAAGGCTGTCTTCGTAATCTTCTTGCGCTTTTTCGCTCATTTTACCGGGATCAACGTTTTTTCCGGGCTTTGCCGTACAAGCTGCAAGTGTAAGTATCATAAGGGATGCGAGTATTATAGTAAGTATCTTTTTCATAAGTAAATCCTCCGTATTATATAAATTTATTGTTTAATTGTTGTCTTGATTTACAGCTTTGCTCCG
>JAFUPK010000063.1 GCA_017481265.1 Clostridia bacterium | reverse complement strand
TTCGTACGGTGTGTTGAAATACGCGGTTCCAATGGCTTTGGTTTGCTCCATGGCTGCACGCTATCTTTTATTTACCATTGTAGGGGCGACCATTGGTCGTCCGAAAACGTACGCCCCACGCCATACGCCACAGCTATAACCTCACGTACAAACCCACTGTAGGGACAGGCGTCCCCGACTGTCCGTTCTAACGCTTCTCGCCATGTGGTATGGCTATAACCTTGCGTATGAATCAATATGTAGAAAACGCTTCGCATTTTCAAATCACATCAACCGAAAGGTCAGAAAATATCATGAACAAGCTGAAGATACTCCATGTTCTCACCGATACCAATATCGGAGGCGCAGGTACCTTGCTCGTCAATTACCTCCATTGCTTTGACCGCGAGAAATATGACATTTCCGTGTGCCTGCCCAAAAGCTCTGCCCTTATCCCTCTCGTTGAGGCTGAGGGCTACCGCGTGATACCGCTGGAGCACGGTCACGACAAGTCCTTCGAAATGTCGGCTCTGCGTGAGTACACTAAGCTTTTCCGCCGCGAAAAGCCGCACATAGTCCACACTCATTCAGCATTTTCCGCAAAGCTTGCCGCATTCCTTGCAGGAACAAAGAGCCGAATTTATACACGGCACTGCGCCTTTGAGATGCCGAAAAGGCTCACCACCTTCCCAGGCAAGCAGATAAACGGCTTTATCAACAACACCCTTGCTACGGAGATCATAGCTGTTGCGAATGCCGCAAAGGACAACCTCACCGAAACGGGAGTCAAGGAGAAGAAGATCACCGTCATCATCAACGGTGTTATGCCTGTCCGCGTTGCAAGCGAGGATGAAAAGGCAGCTCTTCGCGAGAAGCTCGGCATCAAGGACGGCGCGTTTGTATGCGGCATCCCCGCAAGACTTGAGCACTACAAGGGGCACGCTTATCTCGTAGATACCATTGCTGAGGTGGCAAATACTCATCCTGAGGTAGTCTGCATCTTCATGGGCGAGGGCTCCGCTGAAGCTGAGCTTCGGGAAAAGGCAAAGTCTCTCGGAATCGAGGACAAGATCATCTTCGCAGGCTTTGTGAAGGATCTTGCACCCTATTACGCTATCATGGATCTTAACCTGAACTGCTCCTACGGCACCGAGACCTCATCTCTCTCGCTTTCAGAGGGCATGAGCCTTAAGGTTCCCGCTGTCGCCACCACCTTCGGCGGCAACCCATACATGATAACCGACGGAGTCAACGGCCTTCTCGTTCCCGAGAAGGATTCTCACGCTATGGCTGAAGCCATTGTAAAGCTTGTTGAGGACAGAGAGCTCCTTCGCCGTCTCGGAGACGGTGCCCGTGACCAGTACGAAAAGAAATTCACAGCCGCCGCCATGACGCGTCAGCTTGAAAAGATATACGACGCCGAGGGCAAGCGCATCGGCTTTAAGGCATAAGATTTGTGTAGCATTGGCTGAATGGAGATTAAAATGAACGTATTTACACGTAATTTCATATGCGCCGACTTTGGAGTGGGCACTCTTGAAGCACCCATTCCCGCTCCGCTTCTCAGAAAGAGCTTTACCCTTGAAAAGGCGCCCGAAAACGCAAGCCTTCTCATAACCGGAATCGGCTTTTACCGTCTGTTCATCAACGGACTTGAGATCACAAGAGGACACCTGTCACCTTATGTTACGGACCCGGGTCTCATCGTTGCCTTTGACAAGTACGACATCAAGCCCTATCTTACCGAGGGTGAGAATGTCATGGGTGTTATTCTGGGCGCAGGATTCCGCGGCAACTTTGTCGGCGGATACCGCACGTCGCTCGCGATGGGTGACGCGCTTCTCGGGCTTGTTTGTGACATCGACGGAGAGATATTCGAGGCTGACGAGGACTTCCGCGTTCACTCATCGCCCATCGTTATGAACGACCTTCGTGTAGGTGAGCACTACGACGCGAGACTTGAAAGGCAGACTGAGGGCTGGACGCTTCCCGGCTTTGACGATTCAAGCTGGAGCAAGGCCAAGCGCGCCGACACTCCGAGAGGCGAGCAGAGAGTATGCACAGCTCCGCCCATCAAGGTCCGCTACATCCTCTCTCCCGTGAAGATATGGCGCGAGGGCGACGGCTTTGTCTACGATTTCGGACAGAACGGTGCAGGACTTCTCCACCTCCACTGCAGTCTTCCCGAGGGCAGACGTATCTCCGTGGAATTTGCTGAATACCTTTGGGACGGAAGGTTCTACAACGAGACTATAACGGGAGGGCCCCGCACTGCGGATTACCCCTTCGGAAGTCAGAACTACATATACGATTCAAAGGGCGGAGAGCAGCACTACAAGACCTCCTTCACCTATCAGGGCTTCCGCTATGCCAAGGTCTACGGCATAACCGAGGAGGAGGCAACACCCGAGCTCTTTACCTTTGAGGTGATGTCATCGGAGATGCGTGAGCGCGGAGGCTTCAGGTGCTCCGACGATATTCTCAACGCAGTTCAGCGCATGACCCGCGAGGCGACACACTCAAATATGTTCCACATTCCCACGGACTGTCCCCACAGAGAAAAGAACGGCTGGACGGCGGATGCGGCGATCTCGGCTGTACATATGCTTCTGAATGTTGAAGCTGATGACGTGTTCAATGAGTGGATGCACTCCGTTGCCGCCTCTATCGCTCCAAGCGGAGCTATGCCGGGCTGTGTTCCCGCGCCTCCCGGAATGTTTTACGATGCTTGGAACGGTCCAGGTTGGGATGCTGTTCTGGTAGAGCTTCCCTACAGGCTTCTTGAGCTCCGCGATGACCCCAGAAGCGCAAGAAGTGCGGCTGATGCGATGTTCCGCTATATTGCGTACACAGTTGCCCGCCGTGACGAGCTGGGACTTGTGCATATCGGGCTTCACGACTGGATGCCTCCTCACGATACCGTAAAGGCGCCCCGCGAGCTTACGGACACTGTGATCTGCTTTGACATCGCGCGCAAGGCAGCGCTAATCTACGATAAGCTTGGCATGAAGGAGAGAAGCGACTTCTGTCTTGGTATTGCAAGAAGCTACAGAAATGCGGTCAGAGAGCACCTTATTGACCTTGACACTTGCATTGCGGCAGGAAACTGCGAGACCTCCCAGGCTATCGCCATCTGTCTCGGCATATTTGACGAATGCGAGATACCGAAGGCGGCGGCGGCTCTTGTGAGATGCGTTGAGGAGGTCGACTTCCACGTTGACTGCGGATGTCTCGGTATGAGATTTATATTCCGAGCACTCAGCGAAGGCGGATATACTGACATTGCCTACAGAATGATCGTAAATCCCACAGCACCCTCCTATGCGGACATGGTGTTCCGCGGTGAGACCACTCTTGCGGAGGACTTCAACGCAAAGGGTGAACGAATAAATTCAAGAAACCACCACTTCCTGGGTGACGTTTCGGGATGGTTTATCGACACGGTCTGCGGTATCCGCGTGAATCCGCAGATGGAGACTTCTCTCAGAGGTGCTGTCAAGACAGGTAAGTTCAGCCATTGCGACGGCGCGTCCCGTGTGGACATCATTCCCGATCTTCCTACGGCTTTAAGCTATGCAGAGGCATTTCATGAGACGCCCTACGGCACGGTCAAGGTACGTCTTGAGAGGGTACGTGAGGATTGGATCCGCATGAATGTTACGGCGGACAGCGGAGTTCACGGGCGAATCCTTCCCCCGAAGGGATATCTCTTCGACGGATGCGGTGAGTCACCTCTTATTTCGGGAGAATTTGACGCATTCAAGCATTAAATATAAAAAATCCTTTTGCAGAAAATGCAAAGGATTTTTTGTTATGTGGCAGGAATAACATTTTATCGCCATACGGTATGGCTGTAACCTTACGTAACGGGAGACCACAGGTCTCCCCTACGGCGGTTCTGAATTTTCTACTGTAGGGGCGCCAACGCAATTGCGTTGGTGACGTGTTTCGCGAAGCGAATACACTGCGTACTCCCATGTGTGCGTCCCGTTCGTATGCTTCACGCCATGCGGTACGGCTATAACCTCACGTACAAATCTACTGTAGGGGAGTAGCTTGCTGCTCCCATTCTAACGTCTCTCGCCGTACGTCATGGCTATAACCTCACGTACAAATCCACTGTAGGGACAGGCGTCACTGTTTGCGTAGCAAACAATACTGTCCGT
>JAFUPK010000062.1 GCA_017481265.1 Clostridia bacterium | reverse complement strand
CACCTTGCGAGTATTACCTCGCCACCGCCGCGTGACGAAAAATCTCCCCCTGCTGCGCAGCAGGGGGAGATGAAAGAATTTATTCAATTAACATATTCTTTTTGTTTTTTAGCCTGTCTACTTGACAGGGGGCACATTAAAAATTCTTCATCGGATATTTTTTGTTATTTTTCAAGTTCTGAATGTGATGAGCACGGGATCGTGGGCACTCCTCCGAAGCTGTCGTAGAAAGGAGTATCGTGATCATTTTCATACTTAACGAGATCCTCTTCTCTTCTGAAATCGGGTATATCATAGGGAACGCCGTTCTGAAGAAGGCTTCTGTGACCGAGGATCGCCACAGAGGACATCGCCGTAGCCTTATAAACGTCGAACACAGGCTCACGCTCGCCTCTTATAGCCGCAAAGCAGTCACGGACTGCACCGTAGTCGCTTCCCTCGTGGCTGGCAGTTTTGAGGATCTCCTCATCGGGATCGTTCCACTCTGCCGCATAGAGGTTGTGCTCCTCGAGCCCTTCGGGAATACTGCCCTTATCGTAGGTGAGCATGATCTTGTCTCCCATACCGCGAACATTCTCGATCTGTCCCTTGTCACAGCAATATCTGTAACCCGAGACATGACCGCCGAATCCGGAACAGCCTGTTACGCGGAATACGGAGTCGTCATCGTTCAGAGTGGTGATGATAGCCGCACGGTCCTTCACCTCGGGGCCTGCCATATCGTCACCCCGGGGGAAATAAACAGGCATTGCAGTAACTCTCTTCGGAACAGCTCCGGTAACATACATAAGAGGACCGATGGAATGTGTTATATAATATGTACGCGGGAGACGGTTGCGCCAGTGCTCCTTGGTGGGGCGAAGATAATTCGTATCATTGGGCTTGCCGTCGATGATAATGGGATGATTGTACTCGCCCTCGCAGAAAAGCGCCTTTCCGAGACTTCCGTTACGGTAAACACGGGCTATCTCCTGGTGTGTCTTGGAATAAGGATAATTTTCGAGAAGCTGATATATTGCCGTACTCTTCTGCTGTGCGCGGACGAGCGCAACTCCCTCAGCCATAGTAGTATTGCTGAGGCACTCGCTGATTACATTTATTCCTTTTTCGAGAGCTTTGATGGCACACTTTGCGTGCTCGTTAAAGAAATTTGCGATAAACACCACATCAAGACCCGGGTGATTTATAAAATCTTCAAATTCGGTGTATACGCCGCAGTCCTCACCGTAGATCTCCTTGAGCCCGAAACGCTCTTTTTCTTTTTTCTCGCAAAAGGCAACGATCTTTCCGCCGCAGTTCTGGCTGTTGCCGACGAAAGCTCCGCCGCGTCCGAGACCGAATATACCGACTCTGAGTTCTTTTTTCATACTTATATCCATACCTTTCTTGGATTTGTAGCGTTTTAATTATAGCATATAATTATCCGTTGCGCCACCTAAGATAACAAAAAACAAAAAAATATTGCCGCATTCAAGACTGCCCGCATATTACCTGCCGGATGTACCAATAATATATGTATATTTGCGCGGAGGTTTCAGATGGTAACGGTCTTTTTAAGAACACTGATAATGTATTTTTTGCTTGTCACCGCGGTGCGTCTTACGGGCAAGCGGCAGATCGGAGAGCTGCAGATCTCGGAGCTTGTCGTGACCTTCATGCTGTCGGAGCTTGCCGTGCTTCCGATCACAGACAAAAGTCTGCCGCTGTCACACAGCGTTATTCCGATCACGCTTCTTTTGTCCCTTGAGGTAGTGTTTTCGTATATTCAGACAAAAAGCATTGCCTTCCGAAAGTTTTTCAGCGGCGGTCCAACGGTACTTATCGAAAGGGGCGAGCTTAAGGCAGAGGAGCTTTTAAAAAACCGTATTGACCTTGAGGAGCTTCTTGGGGAGCTTCGGCAAAAGGGAGCGTTCAGCATTTCCGATGTGGAATATGCTTTTCTCGAAGAAAACGGCAAGCTGTCCGTTCTTACAAAAGCTTCTGCATCGCCGTTCACTCCGGAGCAGATCGGTTTTCCCGTTGCGGAAAAGGGTTGCGCTCATGCAGTGATCGTAGACGGGAAGCTCAACTGCGCGGCTCTCACATCGGCTGATTTTTCCGCATCTCGCGCCGAAAAGCTTCTGTCAAAAGAGAAGCTCTCGATAAGCGATGTGTTCCTCATGACCGTAGACGATGCGGGAAATGCGTTCATCATAGTCCGAGACCCCGAAAAGCCATGCAGCGTGTCGCGGCAGATAAGTATTACGTCAAAAGGAGCTGACAAATAAATGAAAGAATTTATCGGAGCCGTAGCGGCGCTTCTTTTATGTCTGTCCGTTGTGATCTTTTCTTATTTCTATACCGCCAATTCCATTGACGGAATGAGAAAATCACTTGAGGAGCTTCCGCTCACAATAGATGAAGATGTAGACAAAAACACATCCGAGAGATACCTCGGATGTGTAAGTGATAGTATTGAAATTTTAGATAAAAGAATGGGCAAGCTGTCGCTGTTTATCTCACACAAGGAGCTTGACGAGCTGAATTCAATGATGTCCGCTGTGATCTCCGCCATAGAATCCCGCGATTCGGGGCACTATGCCGCGTCGGTCTCGTCCCTGCGCGAACGGCTTGAAAAGCTTGCAGATTCAGAGGGGATAAGCCTTTCGGCAATTTTTTGACGTCAGTTGAAATCGGTCTCGCCATCTGCAAGCAGAAGCTTTGTGCGTTTTATCACGTGCCACATTTCATCAGTGTTTATGCCGAGCCTTTCGGCTACCGCCTTTGCGGCGTATTCGGGATTAAGATAATTCTCTCCCGACGCACTCGTTACAACGGTGATCAAAAGATCATCTCCCGACACCTCGGCTGAGGCACGTCTTACGAGAGGCGAAATGTCGACCTCCTTTTCACCGCTCTTACTGCGCTTCATCATGACCACGGGAGACGAGAACATAGTGCTGACAGCCTCACGGTCACAAAGTCTTGCGGCACCGCTGAATGTGATAACATTCTCAGCCCACGCGATATTCTTGAGCTTCATATCCTGAGTATATACTCTCGATACCTTGATACCGTCGGGCATAGCCGCAGCAAGCTTTTCGAAAATCTCCCTGTCAGGCACATCGGTCACAAGCTTGAAGTCAAGAACCTCGTTTACACCTCCGCAGCCCACGGAAAGAGGTGGTGAGAACACAAGGTGGGGAATGGGATTAAAGCCTTCGGAATACCAAAGAGGAAGTCCCGATTTTACCACCGCACGCATGACGCACTTTGCAAGGTCAAGGTGGGAGATATAGAGCATGGGCTCGCTCTTGGAGAAGCGGACTCGGATACTGCGGACCGGCTTCGGGTTCGTTCTCTGCCTTTCGCGGATCAGCTCATCACCCACAAGAGTTTCGGGTGCATTTCCCGTAATTGACTCGATCTCATTGCCGCCTTCGTGCCCGGGGCACCAGCGGCAGTATTTTGCGTCGACAAGTCGGTTTACACCGCAAGCGGAGCACTTTTCACGACAGGACGGAGTTGTAGCCGCCTCAGCCGCACGGTGGCGCTCGCGGAGGAAAAATTCCTTGGTAACGCCGCAGTCGATCATATCCCACGGAAGGATCTCGTCGTCGGGAATGTTACGGTTTGCATAGAATGTGGGATCAATATTGCACTCGGAGAATATCTCCTGCCAGCTTTCAAGGTTAAAATACTCCGTCCATGAGTCAAAACAGATGTGCTTTCTACAGGCAAGCTCAAGAGCATCTGCGAGACGGCGGTCGCCTCTTGCGAATACTGCCTCAAGGAAGGACACCTTGGCATCGTGATAGTTATATCTGACCTTTCTGTCCTTAATGCAGGAGGAAAGGAGATTCTGCTTGCGCTCAAGCTCATCGAAGGTGTTCTGACCCTCCCACTGGAAGGGAGTATGAGGCTTCGGAATGAAGCAGGCAACGCTGAGAGTGACCTGCGGCTGCTGCTTGCGGTTGCGGTTCGGAGTCTTGTAATACTCATCCACCACGTGAGTTGCCACGTCAGCAATACCGCAAACGTCCTCGTCGGTCTCAAAGGGCAGACCGTTCATAAAATAAAGCTTGATCTTATTTTTTCCCGCACCGTAAGCCACGGAAGCCGCCTTCAGTATCTCCGCTTCGGTGACGTTCTTATTGATAACGTCACGAAGGCGCTGGCTTCCCGCCTCGGGAGCGAAGGTAACAGTGCTTGAACGGACAGAGGAGATCTTATCCATAAGCTCCTTTGTGAAGGTGTCAGCGCGAAGGGACGGCAGGGACAGATTCACTCTCGCCTTGTCGGTCCACTCAAGAAGATTGTCGGTAAGAGTACCAACCTTCGAGTAGTCGCTGATGGAAAGAGAGGAAAGGGAGATCTCGTCATAACCCGTAGCGGCGCAAAGGAGCTTTGCCTGAGCTGTCAGCGTCTCGGGAGATTTTTCTCTCACGGGACGGCAGATAAAGCCCGCCTGACAGAAGCGGCATCCTCTTATACATCCGCGGAACACCTCAAGGGTAACGCGGTCGTGTACCGTTTCGATATATGGCATAACGGGGTCGGTCGGTACATACGCCTCATCCACATTACCGATGACGCGCTTTATTACCTTTGCAGGCACGCCCTCTTCGGGGATGATGGCTGCAACGGTTCCGTCGGTGTTATATTCAATATTATATAAAGACGGAACGTAAAAGCCTTCAAGCTCGGTCGCGGCGGCACGTAGAAACGCCTTTTTGGTGTATGTACCGTTATCCTTCATTCTGAGGTACAGCTCTGCAAGCTCAGGAAGTGCATCCTCACCCTCTCCGATGGAGAAAATGTCAACGAAGGGCGCCATAGGCTCTGCGTTATATGCGCAGGGACCGCCCGCCAAGATAATGGGGGCATCGTCTGTACGGTCACAGCTTCTCAGCGGTATTCCGGCAAGATCCATCATATTGAGGACATTTGTGTAGCAAAGCTCATACTGGAGGGTAAAGGCCACGATGTCAAAATCGCCCACCGCATCTCCGCTTTCGTGAGTAAACAGCGGCACGCCTCTTTTGCGCATCTCTTCTTCCATATCCACCCACGGAGCGTAGACTCTCTCACACCACACGCGGTCAAGATTATTAAGACATCCGCAGAGGATGCGCATACCGAGGTTGGACATTCCGATCTCATATGTGTCGGGGAAACAGAAGGCAACACGCAGATCCACCTTTGCCGGATCCTTGAACACACTTCCCGTTTCGCCGCCGGTATAACGTCCCGGCTTCGACACCGAGGCAATAAAGCTTCTTATATCTTCTCTCATTTTCTTTTCTCTTTTCTATTATCTCTTTTCTCTCAAAAAGTCTCTCGGGGGAAAAGCCATGCAGGTTTTTCCCCCGATCTTTTTTCGTTTTATCTAATAAATATTTTGGATGCAAGGTATGCGGGGATCATCCAGCAAATATGCCACAGGATCACATGGACGCTTCTGAGGAACGCAAGGCCGGAGGACATGGTGAACACTGCAATAAGCATAAGGCTTATTATCATGGACATGATAGCAAGCGCCGCACAGGTACGCTTGGTATGGATGGTCTTGTCACAGTACGGTAAGAGCTGAAGAAGTGTCTTGGGCGACGAATAGGTGACAAATCCGCTGTCCACACGTTCAACATATCCCTTTACGTCATCTGCCCCGCGGTAACGTACCACCTTGATGGGAGGATTTCTCATAGTCAGCTTTGATGCTATCATATCCTCGTCAATATTGGGGTCATAGGTGCGCACGCAAACGTACATACCGTAATCCTGGAACTGCATAAGCATAGATTCGATATCGCCGTCAAGGACGTACTTTATGTACATCTTTGCAATAAGCATATCCTCGCGGAACATATACATGATGCTGAGCTCGTCGGAGAAGTCTACATCGTCAAGAGCGATACTGTCCTCGATCTCATAGCCCTTGCCCGGAAGAGCTGCATGGCTTCCGAATACTATCTTGACTCCGTCCACCTTTGCGGCAAGGTATCCGCGGTCAGCGTCAAGTATCTCAACATCCTCGCTTCTGCCCATCTCCATTGTGGCAACCTCAAATACATCCGAGAGAGGTCCGCCTGCACCCTTAAACACACTGGAGGCATAGTAGAGCACGCGGTCGATCCTTGCGTTATTATATATCTTGATATTCTGTACCTTAACGCCGAAGGAGGGGAACACATTGCCGTCATCGAAGGATACAACAGCCGTTGTGGCATACTCGTCAAGAGAGGTCTCACCGACGATGGCGCTGTCACACTCAGCGGCTGCCTTGGCAGCTCTGTAGAAGGGGTAGCTGAAGGTAAGATGAACAGCAAAGGGAGTCATGGCAAGAAGGGCAAGATACGCCGCCGATGCAATGGAGGATGCCCCCGCGCCGTCTCTGTCGGCAAAGATGCCGAGAAGGATGGCTGCAGCAACAGCAACACCCATGATTCCCGCGACAAAGGCGGTAGTCATGCCGTCGGGCGCGCCCATTCTCGAGAAAAATCCGTCAACAAATCCCGTACGCTCAACACGCATTACATCTCCGTACATATCATCCTCATAATCCGCAGGATCAAGGAGGGACTCGTCATCGGGAACACGGCTCATAGCATATTTTTTCTTCTTTGAGCCTACAACGAAGAAGGTCATCATCTCGCGCTTGACATTAAGTCTCGAGTAGATGAGCGTCATAACTACAGATACGGCTGAAACCGCGTTAAAGGTAACCGGCTCGGTTATTCCCTTTGCACAATACGCGATAACAGCGGAGCTGACAGCACCTGCCGCCACAAGAAGAAGAGTTATGCTCTCGGGTGTGGGAGCAGCCGAGAACAGGCGCTTGAAGCCGCGCTTGAGCTCGGGAAGTGCAAATACTGCCGCAAGGAAGAGAAGCTGTAAGCTTACCATCACGTAGACAACGGGGTACTTGGCAGGATCAAGAGTTCCCGCAAACTGTTTGGGAGAGCCTGTAAGAAGCTCAGTTATAACGGTGATATTCTCAAAGAATATGAGAAGCAAAGTAAATATAACCGAGAAGAACAGTCTCATGGTCACATTCTTACGGCGGCGCTTATACTCACCTGCAATATCACGCGCCTGAATGGGGTCGGTATATTCGGGATGCTCCGGAGTGTACTTTTTGCCCACACGCTTGTTGGACTCAAGATGGTCACCAAGCTTCTTTACAGCATCCTTAACCTCATCGGGGTCATCAATATCTTCTTCAAGTCCGAAGGCTATACGGAGATTCATATCCGTGGTGCCGACGCCGTCCGTATCGGGTGTATTGAAATCAATATCCTCGATATTCTCGGGGGCGCTCATGTCCTCTTCGGAGATCACGGGAAGCTCGGCTTCGCCTTCAGCCTCACCGCGTTCAAATACAGGCTCGGGAACTGCATCCTCACGGACTACGCCCGCATCCTCCATCATCCCGGTAAACTCGATTCCGAGAGCACTGCTTCTGATAAACTCCTCAATGACCTCGTCGGTGGTTTTTTCGCGTTCTTCCGCCACAGGCGCTTCGCTTTCCGCGGCAGTCTCTGCAATCTCGGCGAAAAGCTCCTCCGATGTGTTCTCGGACTCTGTGCTTATATTCTCAGGCTCCTTTTCTGCAACAGGCACAGCCTCGGCAGCTTTATCCTCAAAGCCTGCAAAGAAGTCATCCTCGTCAAGGAACAGATTGTCCTCATCCACGGGTTCTTCAACTTTATCTTCAGCCTTTTCTTCTGACTTTTCTGCGAAAGCCTCCGAAGGAGCATCAGAAGCATCGCTCACGTTATCTTCAAGAGAAATATCATCTCCGAGATACTCGCTGAACAGCGCATCCATTCCGCTTCCGAAGAAAGCATCGCTGTCCTCCAAGCCGTCAAACACATCGTCGCCGCCGTCAAGGGACACTTCTTCAGTGCTTTCATTCTCAGGTGCCAAGTCAAGCTCAATGGCTTCCTCGTCCCGATTCTTTCTATTCTTAAAAAATCCCATACATACCATACCTTTCTTTCGGCTTATAGCTTACACCGTTTTTTTGTGGGATAAGGTGGAAAGTCAATTTTATTTTGCACTCTTTGTTCTCTGCATCCTTGCGGCGTGGCAAAGGAGCACCGATGCCGCCGTGGACACGTTAAGCGAGTTTACATGGCCGTACATGGGAATGGACACAGTAAAATCGCATCTTTCTCTCACGAGCCTTGAAACTCCCGAGCCCTCGCTTCCGAGAACGATGGCGCAGGCGAGATCGAAATCCGTATCATAGTACGCATCGCCTCCTGCCTCAGCGGCGAAGGTCCAGACGCCGTGCTTTTTGAGCTTCTCCACAGTTTCGGCGATATTTCCGACGCGGGCGACCGCCATATGCCAGATAGCCCCTGCAGACGCCTTTGCCACAACGGGAGTAAGTCCCGATGAACGGCGGCGCGGAATGATCACTCCGTGGGCACCTGCGCACTCGGCACACCTGATAAGCGCTCCAAGGTTATGAGGATCCTCAACTCCGTCTGCAATAACGATAAGAGGCTTTTCGCCGCGCTCCTCAGCAATTGCGAGGATCTCTTCCACCGTAGAATACTCCTTTTGCGCCGCAAATGCCACGATACCCTGGTGATTCGCGCCCTTGGCAAGGTAATCAAGCTTGGAACTGTCCGCGTTTGTAACCGGGATACCTCGCTCACGTGCCTCAGCCACAAGTGCTACTATGGAGCCCTCACGTCCGCTTATGACTATCTTGTCGATCTCGCGTCCGCTTTTAAGAAGCTCACGCACCGCATTGCGTCCGGCAACGATACCTGTGTCAACAGCCTCGTCTTCTGCAACCGGTGTTTCTTCGCGCACTCTGTCTTTTTTATCTCTGTCTTGTCTATATCTGTTATTTGTGTTCTTTTCGAATTTTCCCATTACACATCTTGCAGGGATCCTTGTATTTTTACCTCAAAGGGGGCAAAATGACCCTACACACTTCTATTGTACCATACTTTTCGACATTTGTACACATATTTTTTTGAGTTTTTACGTCTCTTCCATATGTTTATGCATCAAAAACACCTTGCAAAACCCAAAAACCGGTGATATAATAATGAAAAAAACGCACATCCGCGTTATAAAAGGTATCATTATGGAACAATTACAAAATTTTCTTGAACAGATAGAAAAGGAATCCGCGGCGGCGGCAGCGGAGCTTTGTGAAAAGGCAAAGCTTAACGAGGGTGACATTCTTGTAGTGGGTTGCTCCTCCAGCGAGATCATGGGAGATGTCATCGGTCACGGCTCTGCCCCCGAAAGTGCTGTTGCAGTTTGGAGGGGGATCACCTCCGTCACAGAAAAGCTTGGCGTATTCGTTGCGGCTCAGTGCTGTGAGCATCTGAACCGTGCTCTCGTTATTGAAAAGGCGGCTCTGTCGGTGCTTCGTGACGCCGAGGTAGTCAGCGTCCGTCCTCAGCCCAAGGCAGGCGGCTCCTTCGCCACAGCGGCTTATGACAATATGCGCTCGCCTGTCATGGTGGAGTATATTCGTGCAGACGCGGGTCTTGACATCGGAAGCACCCTCATAGGTATGCACCTGAAGCACGTAGCCGTTCCCGTTCGCCTTTCCTTGACCCACATCGGCAAGGCATACATTACCGCAGCACGTGTCCGCCCGAAATACATCGGCGGCTCCAGGGCAGTATACGAGCCGGAGGCTTAAGTCCGAAAAAAGCAAGCCGAAGGCGTACTTCTGCTTTTTCAGGCAGAAATGCATGATCATAAAGATAAAAAATCGATTCCTTGATACGGTCAAGGAATCCAGAGTGCTGACAAAGGTCTTACGCTGACAAAATGCACAAAAGTTTTGATCGACCTTTTTTAAAAGGGCGCAGGGTCTTGGGGCAGCGCCCCGAGTCGCCCTCCGCAGAGCGCGAAATTCCCCTTATTCGTCCAAAAAGCGACCCGCAGGTCGCGCATCCCCTTTTACTTTTGATTTAGTCTTTGTTTAATTTGACAAACCCTGTGCGAAAGCACAGGGTTTGTCATCAAGCTGAACGATTCCTTGATACGGTCAAGGAATCGTTTTTTTCTATTGCAGACTTAATTGAGATACGCTTTTCTTATTACGGTAAAAAAGTCGGAGAGAACTCGGTTTCGGTCGAACCACTCAACGTAGATCATACTCCGTCCGTCGCCGATCTCGCGCCACTTGATGCCGTCAGCGGAAATTGTACGTGCGGGGACTATCCTCATTCTTCCAACAGAGTCCGCAAGGCGGAGCACGGCAACGGCGCCCAGATCCCAGATGGATCTCTGGCGGGTATTGCAGTTTCCGAGCTCGTCGTCGGGCTCTCCCTCGTCATCTATGAATATCTTACAGAGGTAATCACCAATTTTTCCCGCCTTCCCCTTAAGGTAATAACTGACCTCGGCGGCTGTGGTGTAGAGACGCTCAGTTCCGTCAACGGCGGGAAGAACTACTACGGGCACACCGCACTCGAAGATAACTCTCGCGGAGGCGCGGTCCTGCATAAGGTTGAACTCGTTGCAGGTGTGGTGTTCGAACTTGTTTGAGCCGATCATCAGGATAACCACCTTATCCATAATAGAGGGATCCATGATGAGAGCAGAAGCTACGTTGGTAAAGCATCCGATAACTCCTACATAAACGATGCCGTCGGTCTCCTTCACGATGCGTACGATGTTCTCAGCCGCTTCGCTGGGTCGGGGAGTGATGATGTTGGGCATATAGTCCTCAGCCCCTCTGTAGCAGGGAATGTTCATCTTTCCCTCGGGATCCACGAAATCGCGGACGCGGACCATCTCATCGTAGCTCTTCTCCATGCCGTCCTTAGGTGAGCTTGAACGGGAATTGTGGAAAGGAGCCGCAGTCAGCGCAAGAAGATTGATATTGTCGGCGAGCATGGCGTAGGTGACGGCGAACTGATCGTCGATCTCGTTGTAGGTGTCTGTGTCGAGGATGAAGTTCTTTTTTTCGGGAGATTTTAGATCGGCAATGATCTTCTCCATATCGTAATCGTGGTACATTATGTTTTCTCCGTTTATTTGAGGTCTGAGCTTCTCATGATCGAGAAGAAGCGTGACATTATTGCACTTCTGCGGAACTGATCCACGTAGATCATATTTTTTCCGTTTTCAAGATTTACCCATTTTTCTCCGTCCGGGGTGATAGTGTGGGCGGGAACTATGTTTATCTCGCCTATGCTGTCGGGCATATCAAGGAGAGCAACAGCGGCAAGATCCCACATGGCACGGTGCATTGTGTGGCACTTTCCGTCCTTCACATCGGGAGTGCCTTCCTCATCGGAGTAGAGCTTGCAGAGGTAGTCGCCTATTTTGCCTGTCTTACCCTCAAGGTAGTAGAACACCTCGGCGGTGGTGGTGAGTATGCGGCCTGTTCCTCCGTTGCCCATAGCGGGAAGTACCACTACGGGAACGCCGCACTCAAAGATGACTCTTGCGGCAGAGGGATTCTGCTCCAGATTGCACTCTCTGCAGGTGTGGTAGTCGAAGCAGTTGGAGCCCACCATGAGAACTACCACCTTATCCTTGATAGACGGGTCTATAAGCAGAGCTGAAGCCACATTGGTAAAGCATCCGATTACTGCAACGTAAACGATGCCGTCGGTCTCCTTAACGATGCGGACGATGTTCTCGGCAGCCTCGCTGTATACGGGGGTTTCGGTATTCGGCATATAGTCCTCAGAGCCTCTGTAGCAGGGGATGTTCATTTTGCCCTCGGGGTCTACCATGTCGCGGACCTTTACCATCTCATCGTAGCTCATTTCCATGCCTTCCTTCGGCGATGTGGAACGGGTGTTGTAGAAGGGAGCGGCGGTCAGTGCAAGGAGATTGACGCGCTCGGAGAGCATAGCGTAAGTGATTGCGTACTGGTCGTCTATCTCGTTAAAAGCGTCGGTGTCGAGAATGAAGTTTTTCTTTGTAGGGGCTTTGAGATCGGCGATGATGCGCCCCATGTCGTATCCGTGGTACATAGTTATCCTCCGTAGGTTGATATATTAGCCACACGTATTCGGTTACGTGACAGCCGGGGGTATTTTCATTGTATCAATTTTAAGTCTTTTTGTCAATGGGGGTGGGAGCTTTTGCATTATTATTATGGCTCCTTTGCCTTGCACGAAAGCCTCACGCTCACTTCTGCAGCTTAGATCACAGCCGAGGATTAGATCCACGGGGCGAATGCATACATTCGGTCCCCGCTACGCGAACGAGCCAAAACGATTTAGTATCGTTTTGGCGAAGTGAATAACGCCGAAAAGGCGCGTCGGACGGTGAGT
>JAFUPK010000009.1 GCA_017481265.1 Clostridia bacterium | reverse complement strand
GCCTTCAACCTGACCTACAAAGTTTACACTTTTATCAATCAGCTCAGCGAAATACTCTTGCGTATAACCGGCTTTTTTTCGGTAATAAGCTATTTTCAAACCCAAGGTTATATATTTATCCGGAAATTCTGTATTCATTATTTCGCCCCCCTTTATATCAATAGTTTACAGGGAAACGAAGAAAATTATAACTTACCACAAGTAAATGATTATTTACTTTTAATCAATAATATTATATAATAAGTAATAGATCATTTACTTGGAGAAAAATCATATGAAAGAAAACACCTGCTGTTTTATCGCACACAGAACTATAAACGAAACCGAAGAATTACGGAACAAGCTCAGCGCAACCATCGAAAAACTGATTACGGATGAAAAAGCAGACACCTTTCTGTTCGGCAATAAAAGCCGATTCGACAGCCTGTGCCTGAGCTTAATCAGACGTGACTTACATCCTGCCGATGGGTTCAAAGGCAAAAATCTCTCTGCCGTGATACAGAGAGATTTCGTATTATTTATTGTTTTTTAAAACTTTATCCGGAAATACCGTTGCGTTGATCAAATCGGCGGGATCTATTTCTAAAGCATCTGCAATATTAAAAAATACGTCGAGCGAAAAAGAACGTACCAAACCCGGCGCTTCAATAGCACTAATGTGTGAACGGCTGACATTTGATTTTTCAGCAAGCTGCTCTTGGGACATACCGCGCATTTTGCGCAGAGCGGCAATAGCAATACCTAACTGAATAAATCTATCCCTATTCTTAAATACAATTTCTTTACTCATTTTTAATTCACCAACCTCTATATATAATTATACTTTTTTCACATATACCATTCAGCACATATCATAGAGCACTTGACTTATTTATTGAGCAAAAGTATAATTATAAGAGATATTGTTACAAATAGAGTACATTAAGTTTGGAAAGTGAGACTATACTATGACTAACCACACCTGCTGTTTTATCGGACACAGAACTGTAAACGAAACCGAAGAATTACGGAACAAGCTCAGCGCAACTATCGAAAAACTGATTACGGATGAAAAAGCAGACACCTTTCTGTTCGGAAGCAAAAGCCGATTCGACAGCCTGTGTCTTGAGATAGTAAGTAATTTAAAAGAAAAATACCCACACGTAAAGAGGATCTACGTGCGGGCCGAATTTCCCGTTATTGATGATGACTATACTGCGTATTTGCTCAAGCTATACGATTACACATATTATCCCGAGAAGATAAAAAACGCGGGAAGAGCCGCTTATGTGGAAAGAAACTTTGAAATGATCGATAACAGCCGATTCTGTATCGTTTATTATAATGAAGAGAATGCTCCAAAAACACGCAAAAGCGGCACAAGGATCGCTCTTGACTATGCCACAAAGAAAGGCGCGCAAATCATCTTTATATGATTGCAATAGCAGTTAAAATATGTTATAATCAAAGTAAGATATAATACCGTTCGAAAGGAATAACACTATGTACACACTTACAAAAGAAGAATGGCTCAGCCAGTATAGGGGCAAGCTGTCCGAGCGCGATCTCGCACTCATGTCCCGTGCACACGAGGTCATTGCCGAAAATACCCTCGACCGCGAAAATATGCCCTGGGGTAACATCCCCGCCATTTCGCCTTGGCTCGGCTGCCCCGGACTCTGGAACTGGGACACTGTGTTCCACGGAATGACCGTTTCCCGTTACGACAGCGTTCTTTCTCAGAACAGCATCGACTGCTACGCAAAATTCCAGTGCGAAAACGGTATGCTCCCCGACGTCATCACCCTTCGCGGTTCCCTTATGGACAATATGGGCAAGCCTCCCGTTTTCCCTTGGGGTATACTTACCATGTACAAGCGTACGGGAGATGTCGATTTCCTCCGCCGCAACTATGACCGTTCCGTCAGATACGAGAAGTTCCTCACCACCGAGCGCTACGACGGCGTGATGTTCTACTACTCCGCACAGCGCGACATCGAAAAGGACGATTACGAGGCGCCCCGTTACGAATCCGGCTGGGACAACTCACCCCGTTGGGATCGCTGGCCCATAACCCAGCTCCACCCCATTGACCTCAACTGCTATATGATACTCTTCTATCGCTCTATGGCAGAGATGGCAGAGATCCTCGGCGAAGATGCTTCCGTTTCTGCAGATTGGAAGGCAAAGGAGGCAAGCCTTACAAAGATCGTTGAGGATAACCTCTATGATGAAAGTATCGGCGCGTATGTTGACAGAAACCGTATGACCGGCGAGTTCAGCACTGTCCTCTCTCCCGCAAGCTTTATGCCGCTGTTCATCGGAACGGCATCAAAGGAACGTGCAGAATCCATGCACCGCCTTGCAAGAGACACATCAAAGTTCTACCCCGGTATGCCCTCCGTTGCATATGACGACAAGGGTCACGACAAGAACTACTGGAGAGGTCTTACCTGGCTTAACGTGGCGTTCTTTGCCGTGAAGGGTCTCTATGACTACGGCTACAAAGACACCGCACGTGAGATCAAGGAATTCCTTCTTGATATGATCTACGAGCACCTTCCGAATATCCACGAAAATTATGACACTCTCACAAGAAGCGCCTGCGGCAACGATCACTTCTCCTGGAGCTCCTGCTTCGTTATCGAGTTTATTTTAGAGATTGTGTGAAAATACGCCTATAGATCTTCGTAGGGGAGTACCTTGGTGCTCCCGTCAGGTAAGATTATAACCATACCATATAAACATCGGGACTGCAGAAATATAGGTGATCATTTCCTGAAAACCAAAGAAAAACAGTGTATTTTTTACCTTCTTATCGTAAATTTTTCTCTAACCCATTGTATTTTTTCGAAAAATAAAGTAAAATATAGAGTGTGTTATTATTTCACTCGGTAATTTGCGAAAGGATACAGATGCGATGGCACTCATCAGACATATTCCAAACTTCATAACGTCTCTGCGTATCGTCGGCACGGCTGCTTGGCTCTTCACAAAGCCACTGTCCAGGTCTTTCTATATTCTGTACTTCATAACGGGACTTACCGATGTGCTGGACGGCTTCATCGCAAGACGGCTCCACATCACAAGCGAGTTTGGTGCCAAGCTTGACAGCGTTGCGGATATGCTGTTTTATACAGTTATGCTGAGTGTCATGTTCCCTGCCCTTTGGGAGCTTCTCCCCGTGGGCATCTGGTATCTTTTAGGCGCAGTCCTCGCAGTCAGACTCACCTCTTATGCTGTAGCGGCGATCAAGTTCCACCGTTTTGCGTCAAACCATACATGGCTCAACAAGATCACCGGTGCTGTAGTATTTGCGATCCCCTTTGTGTTGCTACTTCCCTGTGATATTCCCCTTTGCTGGGCTATATGCATAACAGGCGGAGTAGCTTCTGTTGAGGAGCTCATTATCCATCTTATGTCCCGTGAATATGACCCCAAGGTTAAGAGTATTCTCGACATCAACGGCGGTCACTTCAGCGAAAAGATCATTGCTCTCGCGAGCCGATCAAAGGAAGCATAATATTTTCCCTCTTCGTTTGAAGAGGGATTTTTTCTATCGTAAATAACGTAAAATAACAGCAATATCCGCTTACAGGGCACGTCAAATGTAAGCTGTTACGCAAAAATTAACCGCTTATAAACAATACGTTCTTGAAATAGTCGCACAATTGTGATAAACTGTAGGTAACATAACCGAAAGGCTTGGTATCATTATGTCCGAAGAAAACAAAAACATAAATAACGAAAGTTCTGAAGTCGAAGTCGAATCTGCCGCTGCAAGAAGGCTCAGAATGATGGGTATTTCCGCAGAAAGCGAAGAAAACAAGGAAGAGATCCCTCCACAGAAAAAAGGCATCCTTCCCTTTCTCGAAAACTTTTGGTATCACTACAAATTTGCGACGATCATGATAATTGCCGCAGTTATCATTGTAGGCGTTGGTGTATATCAGTACGTGACTAAGATCACCCCCGATATTTACGTAATGTGTTCGGGTCCATTCTATTACGATAACACTGAGCCTCTTATGAAGGCTTTCACCACCGTCATGGACGAGGACTATAACGGTGACGGAGAGATGATGGTCAACATCATACACACCGTAAGGTATAACGAAGAGCAGATCGCCGAGCTTGAAAAATTAGCTGAGGCATCGAATCAAGAGTTTGAGTTCGACCATGCCTTCAACGCACAGGAATATGAGCGATTCAACAGTGAGATCATGGTAGGTGAATCCATAATCTGTATTATGGACGCTTCCCTCTACGCAGAGGTATCGGACAGCGGAATATTTATGTCCCTTGAGGATGCACTCGGATATATGCCCGATGAGGCGGCAGACGACTGTGCGATATATTTCAAGGATCTGAAGTTTGCAAAATACAATCGCATTTTCCAGAAGATGCCCGATGATACGGTGATCGCCATAAGAAGCCGCACCGCTATGCAGAAAATGAAGGGCAAGAAGGCGGAAAAATCACATAGGAACCACCTTGAGGTGTTCCGCAACATAGTTGAATTTGAGTATCCCGAGGGGTATGAGGAATAATATTCGGCAGGTGTGATGTTTGTCACACCTGCTTTTTAATGTTTGTTGGCAGATTGTGTGGATATTCAAGCCCCACTTACCGGTAACTTTTTTTATTTTTTTAATTTCCGTTGAACCTTTTCTCATCCAAAAGCAACTATATATATGAAACCGGTTTTAATAACACGATAGGAGAATGTATGGAACAAGAAACATCTTTTGAAACGCTCCTAAATAAGCATCGCATTGTCATCGAGAGATATATCAATTTCAGATTACCAAACAGCTTTGATGCTGATGACGTAATTTCCGAAACCTATTACGCGGCTTACATTGGATATGAAAAATTACGCAATAAAGAATTATTCAAGCCATGGATATTATCTATCGCAAGAAATCAATGCAATCTTTGGTTTCGCAAAAAATTCGGCAGTGATATGATTTCCTTAGATGAAATATGTGATATAGCTGATAATAACGGTCAGGATAATGACACTGTAGCAGAAATAATAAGCTTACTACCGAAGGAATCCGCCGATCTATTAACACTAGCGATGCAAGGCTATAAACAAAGCGAGATTTCCGATAGTTTAGGAATCCCCATTGGCACAGTAAAAAGTCGTCTGTATTATGCGCGAAGATTATTCCGTTCCATGTGTTCCCCGGAACAGATCTTGATGTTTGAGAAAGGAAGAAAAATAATGTCTAAAAAGGATTATACTTGCGGATTTCCCGCAGAAATGCCCAATGTGATTATTAAAGAATCCACCCGTCCGTTTACTGAAGTAAAGTGTGCCGATGAAGAGTTTATAATTCCCAAGATCGGTAACAGAAATTCAGAAGGCACGTACCGTTACCCGGATAAAAAGTTGGCTATAGTGTCAACTTGTTACGTTCCTAAATCCGCTACGGTACATGAAGTCGCGGGTGTAAAGGTTTGTAGAGACACCTACAACATCAAAGCAGGAAAGCTTTATAAAAATGAATGTATCTGGTTTTCTCAATTGACAGATGAATATATCCGTACTCTTGCAACAATAGCTTGTGATTGCGAAGCAGACGATGATTATCCCACAGCTATCTATACCTTTTTGGAAGAAGATTTCGATGTTATCGTCAACGGAAATGACCGTGTTCACGGTAGACCGTTGCTTATCAAAGAGAATCCTCCCCGAATAGCTGACGGTAAGATTTTTATTGATGAATATAATATACGGTATACTATGGGAACATTTGACTTAACCATAGGAAACAGAACCTTTGAGACGATCAAATTTATCAACGTTCAAGCCAACACTACCATTACAGAAAACTACGTTGATTTAAACGGACGGCTTGTAATGATGCGCTATTACGAATCGTTTGGGCGTATTGAGCAGACCGATTGGTATACAGATGAATTAAAGAAAAACACCGCAAAGAATCCAAAACTTATTGTTAATGATATCGAATACCGTCTGATTGAAGATCGTATCAGTGAATATGCACTGTGAGAAAACCCATTTCCGAAGGAAACGTACCGTACCTCTTCACTTTTACCTCTTACCTATCAAAAAAACGCCCCGAAGGGCGTCAATTTACTGACAAACCCTATGACCTAAGGCATAGGGTTTGTCAAATTATACAAAGCTTAAATCCAAGTTATAAAGGGGATATCGCCGACTGCGGTCGGCTCTTGGACGCATAAGGATTTTCGCCCTCTGCGGAGGTCGATTTAGGGCTTTGCCCTAAAAACCCACGCCCTTTTGAAAAAGGTCGATCAAAACTTTTTAAAACTACACGAGTGCGAACAACTTTGCAAACACTGATGCCCCGAAGGGCGTTTTTTCGTTATTAAAACTCGAGTACAGTTCCCTCGCGCTCGTCGTTTGACTCACAAAGGTAGACGTTCACGGGTACGTTTTCGCACTGTGCATCCATCTCCAGTACGTGAAGTGTTACCTTGCGACCGCGCATCTCCTCGGTCACGGGCAGATAGTAGGTGAAGTGCCAGTCCGATTCCGTAGCCGCACATTCCCACGGATTTACCGGGTAAGATGCTGCTCTGTCGGGACAGCCGTACAGCTTGCCGTCAAGCTCACCTACTACATACGCACCCTCATCGCCGTGTCTGCCGTCAAGGGCAACTGCGATAAACGCCGACTTTCTTGCATCTGCAGGTATCTCAACTTCGGCACTTCTGTAACCAACGGCACCTCTGTCCCTGTAAGAAGGCAGGAGGTTCGACGCCTTTGCTCCCGAAAGCTCTATCTCACGTCCGTCCTTAACAAGTGTGATCTTAAACATATAGGAATGAAGTCCCGGCGCTCTGAAGTATCTGATCTTGCCGCCAATGGGATAGATCGCTCTCTTGCGGCTTCCGCTTATCTTCACGATGTTGTGTACACTGCATCTGTTCATCTCGCGCTCTTCACGGCGTACTCTTACGATCTCGGAAAGGTGAGACTCTCCCCATTTGTCAAGATCTGTGGAATACTGTGCCCTGTACGAGGGAGTCATACGGATAAACTCGTAGGGGTGATCGTCGCTCTCAATATCGAAATACTCGATGACTACGTTATCAGCATCGTACTCAGCGCCGAAGTCTACTCTGAGACAGCCGCCCTTGAAGGCGATGGGTGATCCGTGAGGGGTCAGGCTTGCGCCGAAGAAGGTGTCCTCGTCTCCGTCAAAGGCAAATGACGACTCACAGCCGCGCATCTTGTATCTTGACTGGTTAAAGAACGCATCCCGCGCCGCTTTGACCTCAGGGATCTTCGTCTCTCCCGCGCGCCGTCTCTCCCGTGCCTCAAAGGCATCGTTGTCGATGGTGAAGAGTGCTGTTTCGCAAAGCTGCTCCGCATTTGCGGGGAGCTCTGCTCTTTCAAAGCTGTCAGTGAGCTTCACGGGGACGGCTACAGTATTGTCAAAGGGATTGACAGCAAAGTCGACAGCTTCTCTGACACCGCCGACGAGCTTCTCGATCTTACCGTCCGATGCGATAATTTTGACTTCTGTAGGAACGCCGTTCTTTTCGTGGATTACCTCGTAAGAGCAGCCTGTCAGCATGGGGTAAGCGCACTCGGCCACAGACACCTCGACAAGGCAAGCTCTGAAGGGAGCGATCTCAATTTCAGCCACGTCGCCGTAGCGGTAGGTACCGATATACTTTTCATAAGGATGATGGATAGATACTGTGATATCTCCGTCGCATCTCACAAGACCGATTTCGGCGTTGAGATTGAGCTTAACAGTCACGCTCTCCCATGAATCGTTACCCGTAGTTATAAATCTCGTCTTGCCGTTTCCGCGTGAAACAGCGTTTGGACCGTAGCTCTCGGGGAGAAGAATACCGTCCACTAAAATGTCGCGGTATGTTCTGTGGAGATTGTAAATTCTGGCAAGCTTTGTCTGCTCATGGTCACGGAGCAGCCAAGGGTTTCCGTAGATCTCGGGAGCGAGGATGAGACAGCGTCCGAATGCCTGATAAATGAGCTCGTCATCGAAATATTCCGAGCAGGATGAGATGCACACACCGTGATCCTCGGCAAGTCGCTGAAGTCCGTCCACGTTACCGCGGCGGAACATATACTCTCTGTGGTGGGGAGCACATTTTTCATTTTCGATATGTATATCGGTATAGGTCTCGCGTCCGTTCCAAAGGAAGGTGGTGGCGTAGGGAAGCCCCTTGCCGAGCCTAAGGCGATGGTTAAGAAGAATCAGCTCAGGGGAATACTTGCGGCATTCCTTCATCATTTCAACAAAGGCGTCCTGCTTTTCCTCACGGAGTCCGCTGCAGACTGAGTCCATTTTGAAAAGTCCGAAATTGTGGTCACGGCAGAGAGATACCATAAGCTCATGGCGTGCTTTTTCTTCCTCGGGAGTATTTCCGAAGCCGTCGGGACCGCACCATACGCCCAGCTTGATGTCAAGCTCCTTTGCGACCTTTCCGATGGGCTCATAGCCGTTTGGATACTGTGCTTTGATCTTTGGTGAATCGAAGTTCTCGTAAGTCCCACGAGCGCCGTCAAGATTGCCCGCATCCCAGGCGTATATGTCAAGCTGCATACCGTACTCATCACGAAGCCATCTGAAATATTCGAGATTCGTGAGAGTCTGTGCTTCGGTAGAGCCCTCGTTTGTGCTGTTTATCCATGAAAAATACTGAGACTTGGAGGGGGATTTTTCGTCAGCTCCCGCAGTCTCGCGAGTTTTAAATTCCGCTTTGAAATCTTTTCCGTTGAGGTCGACCATAAAAAAGCACCATCCTTATATAGAATTTACACAAAAAAGTATACAATAAAAGCGAAGTTTTGTCAAGAATCCCGCTATGTTTTCCTTTGAAAAGTCCACTAAACCGTTAACGCATCAAGTTTTTTTCGATAAGCACGAAAAAATACGTCTGTACTACTTGAAAAAACGAGTAAAATGGTATATAATAATTCTAACTGAATAATATTTTAAATATTTGGATATTTTGAAAGGAGATGCCCCTTTTCAAAGGCGGCACACACTTATTATGGTAGTAGCAGGCGATTTCAAAAACGGAATCACATTCGACATGGACGGTTCGGTAATGCAGGTTATCGAGTTCCAGCACGTTAAGCCCGGTAAGGGAGCAGCTTTCGTAAGAACCAAGCTCCGCAACGTTATCACCGGTGCTGTTATCGAGAAGACCTTCAGCCCCACTGACAAGTATCAGGATGCTCACATCGACCGTAAGGAGATGCAGTATCTCTACAACGACGGCGACCTTTACTACTTCATGGATATGGAGTCCTATGAGCAGGTTCCGATCGGAAGCGACCTTATCGGTGACAACTTCAAGTTCGTTAAGGAAGAGATGATCTGCCGTATCAACTCCTACAAGGACAAGCCCTTCGCAGTTGAGCCTCCTATGTTCGTTGTTCTCGAGGTTGTTGACACAGAGCCCGGCGTACGCGGCGATACAGCTACAGGCGCTACAAAGAACGCTACTGTTGAGACAGGTGCGACCATCCGTGTACCTCTCTTCATCAACACCGGAGACAAGCTCAAGATCGACACTCGTACCTCCGAGTACCTCGAGCGAGCATAAGGTTCCATTCCTGTCCCGGACCGACCTAAACTAACCGAAAGGAAATATTGTTATGAGCATGAAAGAAAAGTCTGCATACCTCAAGGGTCTTCTTGAGGGACTTAGTCTTGATGAAACAAAGCCCGAAACAAAGATCATCGCAAAGCTTATCGACGTTATTGACGATATGGCTGAGGAGATCGAGGAGCTCACAGAGGATGTTGAGACTCTGAACGACTACATTGAGGAGATCGACGAGGATCTCGGCGAGATCGAAGAGATCGTTTACGATATCGACGAGGATGACTGCGATTGCTGCTGTGACGACGATGACTGCGACTGCGATTGCTGCTGCGATGACGATGACTGCGACTGTGAAGGCGAGTTCTTCTGCGCAATGTGCCCCTCCTGCGGCGAGAAGATCTATTTTGACGAGTCCTGTGACCCCGAGGAAGTAGTATGCCCCTCTTGCCAGAGCCCTCTCATTGATGACGAGGACGAGGAGTAATCTCACGGTTTTTTATCCCCTTTGTTTCGGCAGAGGGGATATTTTTCTATAAGATATTGTTGCAAGGATTCAATGTCTCAATAAATAACAAAAAATAAGGAACACTGTAAAAATGAAGAAAACAAAAATTGCTTTTGTCGGCGTCGGTGACATAAGTCACACATATCTACCGAACCTTACAAAAAAGTTTGATGAAATAGAAGTCATCGGAGTATGCGACCTTATTCGAGAGAGAGCCGAATGGGCTGTACGCGAATTTGGTATTCCTAAGCTTTATAACGATATGTATGAGCTTTTTGCAGATCCCGAGGTTGACATTGTTCTTAACATTACCCGTCCCGATGAGCATTACGAGGTCACAAAGGCGGCACTCCTTGCAGGTAAGCACGTTTACAGCGAGAAGCCTCTTGCGGCTACTCTTGAAAAGGGAGCAGAGCTTGTTGAGCTTGCAAAGGAAAAAGGTCTTTACCTCGGCGGAGCGCCAGACACCTTCCTCGGAGGAGCCATCCAGACGGCACGTAAGCTTATCGACGCAGGTGAGATCGGCGAAATCGTAAGTGCCGCAGGCTTTATGAAGTGCCGCGGTCACGAGACCTGGCATCCCGATCCTGAGTTTTACTATAAGCGCGGCGGAGGTCCCATGATGGATATGGGTCCGTACTACGTTACGGCTTTTGTAAACCTTCTCGGCAGTGCTGTTCGTGTTACTTCAATGACGAGAAATACATACCCTGAGAGAGTAATCACGAGCAAGCCGAAGTACGGACAGGTCATCCACCCCACCGTGCCAACTCACGTTGCGGGACTTATCGAGTTTGAGAGCGGAGCCATTGCCACTCTTCTCACATCATTTGACATCTATCCTATGGGAAGTAACAATTTTATCGAGATCTACGGTTCAAAAGGCGCAATGATCGTTCCCGACCCCAATAATTTCGGAAGCCCCGTGAAGATCCTCCGCCCGAGCGGCGAATGGGAAGAGATCGAGCCTACTTTTGATTATACATGGAACGCAAGAGGTGTTGGTCTTTGCGATATGGCAAAGGCTATAGAAACCGGTAGAACTCCCCGTGCAGGATATGAGCTTACCTATCACGCACTTGAGGTTATGACGGCTCTCACAACTGCGGGCGATCTCGGACGCCACATCGACATAGCTTCGCGTTATAACAGGACGGCTCCTATGGTTGCGGGTATTCCCGAAGGAAAGCTTGACTGAATATTTTTGTCCCGAAAGGCACAATGAAACGATATATGCCGAGCGCGGCGGCTTTAAGCTTAAGTAACATAGCAAAAAACAGATCCGTTTATGGGCAACTAATGTGCCCCCTGTCAAGTAGACAGGCTAAAAAACAAAAAGAATATGTTAATTGAATAAATTCTTTCATCTCCCCCTGCTGCGCAGCAGGGGGAGATTTTTCGTCACGCGGCGGT
>JAFUPK010000061.1 GCA_017481265.1 Clostridia bacterium | reverse complement strand
TGCTCTTCCCGCTGTATCATAGCCCTTGTACTCGGAGAATCTGTAGAGTATCGTCGCCATCTGCTCGCGGGTGATATTTCCGTTAGGATCAAAGCGGTCTCCGCCTACACCGAGGACTATCTCGTTTTCAGCCGCCCAAGCGACCGCATCCTTGTACCACGCCTGCTTAAGATCACCGAAGGGTGCACTTGACTTTGGTGCAGGTGAGCCGTCAAGTCTCCAAAGCACTGTTACAAGCATTGCGCGTGTCATCGTCGTGTTAGGCTCGAATTTTGTTGCACTTGTACCGTTCATGAGACCGTTTACCAAAACGTACGCAACGGAGTCGCGGTACCATGATTTGTACGATACGTCGGAATGGAACTGGATCTTGACGTAAAGATCCTTATCAACACCGCCCATATCTTCCCAGTCCCTTGCGCCTTTACGGTAGAAATATGTAAACCACGAAGGAAGTCCTGTACTGTAAATCGAAAACTCCGGTAAATGTCCTTTGAAATACATATATGTCTTGGCAGAGGAAAAGAATGCGTAGTCCTTTACTTCCTTTACACTCGCTGGAATGACGATTGCCTCAGCTATGTGATCATCAAAAGCGCTTTCACCTATGACTTTCATAGTCTCCGGGAGGTTTATTTCGGACAGTGAGGTACAACCTTCAAAAGTACGTGATCCCGTTTTGGTGCAGCCTTCGCTGTAGGTAACACTTGTGAGGCTCTTGCAGTCCTTAAAGCAGGAGCCAATGGTTTCTGTCCCCCCCGGGATAACGATGCTCTTAAGTCCGCTTTCGTTAAATGCGCTCTGACCGATGGTCTTGAGTCCCTCGGGTAAAGTTATACTTTCAAGGGCCGTACATCCCATGAATGCACCTGTCCCTATTGTTTTTATACTCTCGGGAAGTATGACCTTCTGCAGCTTCACACATTCAATGCAGCCGTCAACGTATTCGATTCCCTCGGAGACCGTCAACTCCTTCAGCTTATCCTTGTACTTACCGAACACATTATTCTGCATCTTCGTGATCTTGTATCCGTCGATCTCAGCAGGTACGGTAACGTAAGCCGAGCTTCCTACGTACTCCGTAATGACGGCTGTACCGTCGGAATTCGGAGTATATCTGAAGGCGTCAGTCTCGTGATAGTCCTTACTGAAGGTCACGATCTCAAAAAGCTTTTCGGCGTACTCACCGTCCTCCACCGTGATGAGGTCATAGTCATCTCTGGAGCCTGCATAGTCTATGCTTTTATATGATATACTGCCAAAATCCACATCGAAGGCATCCTTGCCGATATACTTTACAGTAATGGGCAAATAAATGGATCCGGCATCTTCACAATCCTTAAAGGCACACGATCCGATCCATTCTACTGTATTCGGAAGATCAGGACGGAGTTTTTTACATCCTTCAAAGGCGTGTGCACCTATAGTTACGATACTCGAATTGTATTCTATAGAGGTTATATCCGTTCTGCCTTTGAAAGCCCCTTCACCGATCTCTGTAACTTTCTTACCTGCGATGACCTCGGGAATAACCACACTTTCATCAGTGCCTATATACTTGGTCAGCACAGCGTTACCGTTCTTGCCGTCGGCTATCTCAAAATAATTAAGGTACTTGTCGTCTTCCGGACGTCGCGGGATCGGATCGGGAAGTATATCGGGCTTCACAAGTCCCAGATCGTCAAACACCATTTCGAAGATCCTCGCACATTGAGCGCGGGTGCGTATGCTGTCTATTTCAAGATATCCGGGTTTATTATAAGAATCAACAAGTATTCCTGCCAAGCGGAGCTTCTCAACGTGAGACACTGCATAATCCGGAAGCTCATTCATGTTTTTAAAAGCATCGCATCTCGGATTTTCCGTAAAGCTTATGCCAAGCTTTTCTGCAAGAAGTGAAAACGACACTGATAATCCAACCGTATCAATAACAGATATAGGGCTTTGGGGCATAGCATCATCCACAAAGATGATTCCGTTGTCTATTAGCCATGCCATGGCATCGGAATACCAGGCATCATTATCGCAGTTCTTGTACTTTGCAAGAAGCTCTGCCTTATTCCCCTTTAAGGATAAGTCTGCCCCTTTGTTCTGTGCAATACGGTACAGCATCAGCGAATATTCCGCAAGACTGACATTTTCGTTCGGATAGTAGCATCCGTCGTCAAAGCCCGAGACCACGCCATAGCTGTACATCAGATCAATAGAGGGAACATACCAAGCCGTTTCTTTTAAATCTTTAAAACGGGTACCTTCTTCTGCAGCATAAGTTCCTATGCCGGCAATACCAAGCAGCATAATTACTGCAAGTAGTAATGATATGATTCTTTTCATGGTTTTATTCTGCCTTTCATTTGATTTGGAAAGCTTACAGGTTTAAGCTTTTTCTCCTCATTACCTTTCGACTTATGTAGTTCTACATATGAAGTATACCATACTTTGTATATAAAGTCAATAGCAAATACAAAAAAGCCGCCGGGATTGTTTTCCAAGCGGCTTTCAATATAATTATAGCTCTACCTCGCGGAGTCCTGCTTTTTTTATAAACTCACAAGCATTTATAACACGCTGTCCCTTATACTCGTTCACACGGTGTCCGTCAAAGCCAACGCTTATTTCAAGCCCTGACGCACGTACAAGCGCCTGCTCCCTTTCGCTTGCCATAAATCGTTTCACATATTCGTGTTCACTGTATCCGTGGATGCTGTCGCAGTTTACGTTCAGCTCCCAGAAGATGCCTGCCTTGGCAAGCTCACGAAGAAAGCACTCTGCATCCTTCCCTGTTCTCTTCATATAACCAAAGAGATCCATATGGGGCATACCGCACTTTGTACCGATATGTTTAGCATACTCGATGATACCGCCGTGATCGTTTACAACTGATTCGTCATCTTCGCAGTTCTCAATAAAAACGTAATCAAAATACGAAAGATCGGTGTCATAGGGAACTGTCACATCGGGGAGCGTATTCAGCTCAAGCCCGCGGAGAATACGAAGCTTGCCTGCATACTCATCACGGATAGTGGTAAGGCGATCGAAGTACACGCGGAGCTCTCCGAGGTCACCCGATCTTGTGATGCCGTAATTGTGATCAGTTATACCAAGAACATGTACTCCGCCCTCAATAACACCGTCACACAGCTCATGAAGCGAATCCCTTCCGCAGAAGGAATAGCTCGTATGGGAATGAAGATCGTGTATCATATTACTCCTATCCCTTTGCAAGCTCGTCATTACGCTTCATACAGGCGATCATGCACTTTTTGACGGTCTCATCAAAATCCGATTCGGTGAGAGAATTAAGCGCAGCTTCCGTGGTCCCCTTCTTTGAGGTAACACGCGTTCTGAGCTCTGCGGGAGAGATACCTGTTTTCTTTATCACCTCGGCAGTACCGATAAGCGACTGAACAGCGTACTGCTCCGCTGTTTCAGCAGGCACACCGAATTCAACCGCCGCCGCGGCAATCGCCTCGATCATACGGCAGATGTACGCGGGACTGCTTCCGGAAAGTGCAATGTACGCGGACATCATGGACTCGTCAATGCGCTTTATGATACCGAGAGGAGCAAAGATAGCCTCAGCGAGTTCTGCTTCTGCCTCTGTACAAGCATTGCCGAGTACGTACACGGTAGCGGACTCGCAGACTGAAAGGGGCATATTGGGCATAAAGCGCACGACTCTCGCACCGCCGAGACAGCCTTCAAGCTTCTCTATGGAAACGCCCGCCATAATGGAAAGGTACAGCTTGTCAGGAGTGAAATACTTGCCGTACATCTCAAGTGCGTCAGGGAATATCTGCGGCTTAACGCCAAAGACCACGATACCGCAATCTGCTATATCGGAGGCTGTACCGAGAGTGATACCGTGACGCTCTGCAGCCTCGCGTGCAACATCGGGATATGCATCATTGATGCAGTAAATATTTTCACGTGATGCAAGACCTGCGCGGAGGATGCCGTCCACCATTGATCCCGCCATAAATCCTACGCCGATAAAGGCAATCTTTTCGTTTATTTTCATTTTGTTATTCCTCGCTTATCCATTATTATTTTCAATTCCCTTTTGTGTTACCGCCAACATTGTACACCACCAAAGCCTCCCTCCGGGAGGGAGGTGGGTCGTGAAGCGACCCGGAAGGAGCCTGCGGAATAAGTGAGCTTGAATCTCTAAAAACCTATAGTAATATAGCGAAATATAGCGAACGCAAATCATATATACCGCGTTCTCCCTCAGGCACCTACGGTGCCAGCTCCCTCCCAGAGGGAGCCTTTAGGTTGAAATGTCTGTACGAAAACACCTTGTCGAATTGGGACTATTTTTATTCTCTTATCTGTCCGTTACCCTCGACCACGTACTTGTAGGAGGTTATCTCACGGAGTCCGAGAGGACCGCGGGCGTGCATCTTCTGTGTGGAAATACCTATCTCCGCACCGAAGCCGTACTGGAAACCGTCGGTAAATCTTGTGGATGCGTTCACATTGACAGCCGCCGCATCCACCTCGCGGACAAACTTGTCTGCACAGTCGCGCTCTGCGGTGATTATCGCCTCTGTGTGACCCGTGCCGTACTTTCTGATGTGGCTAATAGCATCGTCGATAGAGTCGACCACCTTCACTGCCATATCGAAGGAAAGGTACTCCTCCTCAAAATCTTTTTCGGTTGCAGGAACGGCGTAAGAAATCTTCTCGCAAACTGCAGGGCATCCGTGTACGGTGACTCCCGCTTCACGGAGTGCATCGCAGAGATAAATGAGCAAATCCTCACGGTCACGATGAACAAGAAGTGTCTCTGCGGCATTACATACTGCCGGGCGCTGAGTCTTCGCGTTGATAAGGATACGCTTCGCCATGTCAGCATCGGCAGTTTTGTCAACGAAAATGTGGCAGTTGCCCACTCCGGTCTCAAGAACGGGAACGCGACAGCCCTCCACAACTCTGCGGATAAGTCCCGCACCGCCTCTGGGGATCATAAGGTCGATATATCCGCGAAGCGACATCATCTCATCAACTACGTCGTGGCTCTTGCCGTCAACGAGAGACACAGCAGTCTCGGGGATAGCTGTACCGGAGAGAGCCTCGCGCATAACGGCAACGATTGTCTTATTTGATTCAAGAGCGCTTCCGCTTCCGCGAAGAAGCACGGCACTTCCCGCTTTAAGGGCTAATACCGCCGCATCAACGGTAACATTGGGACGTGCCTCGTATATCATTCCGATAACTCCGAGGGGAACGCGGACACGCTTTATCACAAGTCCGTTGGGTCTGTCGTAGCGTTCAACCTCTTCACCGATGGGATCGGGAAGGTCTGCAACCTGTCTTACTCCGTCTGCAATATCGGCAATACGCTTTTCCGTAAGAGTGAGTCTGTCAATGAGTGAGGCGCTCGTTCCCTTTGCCTCGGCTTCCGCAACGTCACGGCGGTTAGCTTCGAGGATCACCTCACACTTTTCCTCAAGTGCGTCTGCTATAAGCATAAGTGCGCGGTTTTTCTCTTCTGTAGTAGCACTTGCGAGGACTACAGCGGCATCCTTTGCCGACTGAGCCTGCCAAATAAGCTGTTCATTCATATCAATTAATTCCTTTACTGTAATTACTGTAGTACGGTAAGCACGAGGTCATCCTTGTGAATGACCACACTGCTTCGGCTGTCGCCTCTGTCAAGAATATCGTTCATCTCAGACTTTGAAAATCCCGCAATTCCTCTGCCTATCTGATTATGGTCGCCTGATGTGACGATCTTCACAACGTCACCTCTGGCAAAGTCACCCTCTACAGCGGTAACACCTGCAGCAAGAAGACTCTTGCCGTGGTGGGTAAGTGCTTCAGCGGCACCCTTATCAACAAATATATTGCCCCGCGACGGTGCATAGAATGCCATCCACTGAAGACGTGTTTTCAGGCTTCCGTCAGCCTTGAACAGTGTGCCCTTGACATCACCGGACACTGCCCTTACTATGACGTTCTCATCCTTCGATGAGCAGATGAACACGGGAACTCCTGCACGGGTAGCAAGGCTTGCACCCTTGACCTTAGTAATCATACCGCCCGTGCCGTTTTTACTGCCTGCACCTCCCGCGTATCCTTCTATCTCGGGTGTGATGTGCTCTATCACGGGAATATGACGGGCTGTTGGATCGCTTGAAGGGTTTGCTGTATAGAGACCGTCCGTATCGGTGAGGAGAATGAGAAGATCTGCATGGAGCATAGCGGCAACCTGTGCTGACAGTGTATCGTTGTCTCCTACGTGCAGCTCCTCTACCGCTATTGTGTCATTCTCGTTGATAATAGGAACAGCTCCGCGGCTCAGCAGTATCTCAAGAGCCGAAAATGCATTTTTGTAGCGGCGTTTGTCGGTAAAGTCACCTCTTGTGAGAAGTATCTGTGCACAAACGTAACCTCTCTCGGAGAAAAATCTCGCGTACTCCTCCATAAGAAGCCCCTGACCTACTGCGGCTGACGCCTGCTTCGCGGCAACTGAAGAAGGACGTGAGGTATAGCCGAGAGCACGGAAGCCTGCGGCGATGGAACCTGAGGTAACTATAACACAGTCGTGTCCCGCGTCACGTACATCAGACACCTGCCTTACGATCTCGCGTATCTTCTCGCGGTCGATGTCGCCGTTTTTGCTCGTAAGTGAGCTTGTGCCTATCTTAATTATATAAAGATTTTTATTCATAAGGTAAAACATCTTTCAAAGCGTAATTCAATATAGGTAGATTGTATCACACATTGCAAAAAAAGTCAACGAAACTTCACTAAAGTAAAGTCACAAGGATAACATTTGATTTCGTATTCTCTACTTGACATAAAAAAACACATCTGCTATAATGGACTCAAGTTCCAAGTAAGAAAGGAAATATTATTATGGCTAACAAATTCAGCTTTTCAATGTGGAATTACCCGACTTTAGACGATGCTGTACCGAATGATCCCGAAACTTGGGCAGAATGCGGTCTGACTGTACCAATGGCTCATACTCTTGAATACGGCAAGCACTCACCTGAGCATTTGATCCCCTATCTTGACAAGTGCAAGGAGCTTGGTTTAAAGTGCATAGTCAGAGTAATAGGTCTCACATACGGTGACTACTGCAGCATAGGTGCCGCAGAATACGAAAAGAGATTTGCTGAGATATATGCGCCCCTTGACGGTCATCCTGCTTTGTACGGATTTTTCGTCGGAGATGAGCCCTGTCTTGAAGAACATTATTCAGCCTGCATAGAGTGTGTAAAAATACAAAAACGCATTGCACCCGAACTTCACCCTTATCTTAATCTTCATACCTGTATGGACGATACAGACCCTGCTCTTCTCGGAGGCCGTACCTTCCGTGAGTGGCTCAAATATGCCGCAAAGGAAGCAGGACTTGAGATATTCAGCTACGGACATTACGATCAGCTCTGGACAGGTAACGAAGACGGCATGGACTCCTATTACAGAAACCTTCGCGCTCTTTCAGAGGCCGCAAATGATGCAGGAGTCGACCTATGGAACACACAGCTTTCCACAGCCCATTATATGTTCCGCATTCCAACCGAGTATGATTTCATGTGGCAGATAACAACAGCCGCCGCTCTCGGAAGCCGTGGTGTCGTGTGGTTTAAGTTCTACGACCGTGCTCTCGACCACAATGCCCACACCTCCCCCATAGACGAATACGGTATGAAGACCGAGCAGTTCTATAAGCTTATGAGGTGCCAGCGTCGATTTAACGATATGCACGGTGAGCTTATTATGTCGCTAAGATTCAAAAAAGGTTACCTTACGGGCAAGCCTTACGGCGGATATGAGACATTTGGCGAAGGATGCCATCCCGACATCAAAAACGTAATCGGTACAGAACAGGCGGTAGTCAGCTTCTTTGAGGATGAAAACGGTACGGAATATCTCTGCGTAGTAAACGCATCACAAACAACACCCGGCGTATTCCGCATTGAGCATGACCGCGAAGCTGTTCTCGTTGAAGAAATACGCCTCAACGGAAGAAAAACCATAGAGTATAACTACGAACACACAGAAGCTCACTGGGACGGTCTCTGGCTCCACCCCGGACAGATGGCAATATTCAAAGTAACCCATAAATAACAACCAATCAACAGCTAAAGCACCTTGTGCCAATATTGTACATTTAAATATTCATATGTCATTGACAAGGTACGGGTGATTTGTTATAATGAACAAAACAGATGGTTTTAGCTGTTCACTTCAAGCAGTAATTATTCTTACGAAAGGTTGATATAATCATGGCACAGAAATTCCCTTTTGGTATTTGGAACTACCTGCCCCTCTCAGAATCAAAGCTTACCGATATTGATGACTGGGCTGAATGCGGTCTAACCGTAACTATGGCTCCCTCGATCAGTATGGAAAAGGACGATCCCCGCGATCTTATTCCCTTCCTTGACAGAGCCGCAAGTCATGACATGAAGCTCATGATAAATGTAAGGGACTTAAGCTATGCTACATATGCTGAAGAGGGTGCAGAAGCTTACGAAAAGAAGCTCCGCAGTCTCCATGAAATCTTCAAGGGTCACCCTGCACTCTACGGTTACGTTGTAGGTGACGAGCCCACAAAGCCCGAGTATATTGAGGCAAGCGTACAGTGCATGAAGATCCAGCGTCAGATGGACAACACGCTCAGCCCCTACCTCAACCTTGCAGGTGCACATACTCTCGCACTCTCTCCCGACCATTTCGGCGGACGCACTTATCCCGAGTGGCTCAAGTATATGGTAGATGAGTCCGGCTTTGCAGTATGCTGCTTTGATGAGTACGCTCAGACCATCAACAATGTTGAAGGCTATCATAGCTACTTCAGAACCGTAAAGCCTCATGTTGAGGCTGCAGATGCCGCAGGTGCGGATATGTGGGGATGCCTTCTCTCAAGCGCCCATATCGTATTTAACAAGCCTACCGAGCATCAGTTCAGATGGCAGATCAACGTTTCCGCCGCTCTCGGTTGCCGCGGTATCATCTGGTTCCGCTTCTACGACCGCATTACAGCTCCCGACTTCTACGGATCTCCCATCGACGAGTTCGGATATAAGACAGATGCGTTCTATGCTCTGCTCCGTTGCCAGAGACGCTTCAGCGCTCACTACGGCGAGATCCTTATGAGACTGAAGAGAAAGAGCTCCTACATCGTCGGTGATCCGAGAGGAAACTATCCCAACTTCAAGCCCGGAGATCACGAGTACATCCTCAACGCAAGTATCGACGACACAGGTGTGCTCAGCTTCTTTGAGGACGATGAGGGTAACGAATACCTCTGCATCGTAAACGGATGCGTAAAGTATTTTGCAAGCTTCAAAGTAGAGTTTGACACTGCAAAGTGTTCTCTCACCGAGCTTCACAGAAACGGTGCAGTAGAGCTTCCCTTTGGATCAGACAACTTCGGACTTGGAACAATGACAAACGACTTCGGTGTTTATCCCGCTCAGCTCCGACTGTTCAGAATCGACAAGAAGCAGTAATAAACGATTCTTTATTAAAGGAAGGTATAACATATGGCACAGAAATATCCTTTTTCCATTTGGGTCTACAACCCTATCACAGACTTTACTCCCGACGAGCTTGAGCTTTGGGCAGAGTGCGGAATGACAACTCCTCTCTCTCCCCAGATGGTATACGGCAAGGACGACCCGAGTCTGCTTCTGCCGTGGCTTGACAAGGCGGAGTCTCTCGGAATGAAGCTCATCGTAAACTACAGCGGACTCTCCTACGGCGACGTTGCAAGATACGGTGCGGAAGAAGTTGAACGCAGACTCCGTGAGGTATATGAGGTACTGAAGGGTCACCCTGCCCTCTACGGATTCTTTGCAGGTGACGAGCCGAGCGGCAAGGAAAATCTTGCAGCTACTCTTGAGGTCTTCAGAATCCACAAGAAGGTAGCACCCGAGCTTAATCCTTATGTAAACTTTATCGGCTATATGCCTGAGATCTCCGATGAAGAGCTTGGCGGAAAGACTCTTGAGGAGTGGCTCAAGTACGCAGTTGATGAGACCGGTGTAAGCTTTGCAAGCCAGGACCTCTACGGAAGCACGATCAATCAGGTATGTCTCAGAGGTGATATTCTCTCTCTGCGTAATATCGTCGGTGCGGCTGACAAGGCAGGGCTCAATATCTGGGCAAACACTCTCTGCAGTGCCCACTACGCTTACCGTGCACCCAACTATCACGGTATACTTTGGCAGATCACAGTTCCCGCCGCCTGCGGATGCAAGGGTAACATCTGGTTCCGCTTCTATGACAGATCTCTTGGTCACGAGTACCACAGCTCTCCCGTTGATGAGTACGGCTATAAGACTGAGACCTTCTACTCCATTCTCCGTGCTCAGAAGCGCTTCAGCGATCAGTACGGTGAGCTTATTATGACTCTCAAGAGAAAGAGCTCTTACCTTCTCGGAGACAACATCAAGGACGTATTCCCCGAGTTCCACGAGGGCGACCACGAGCTTGTAACAGTTGCAGCTACTTGGGACGATATTCTCGTAAGCTTCTTTGAGGACAAGGACGGAAACGAGTACTTCTGCGCAGTAAACGCAATGATTGATATTCACGGCTCCTTCCGTCTCAACTATGACAAAGAAAAGTGCTCCGTATATGAGGTACTCTTCAACGGAAAGACAGAGAACTATATGCCTCCTTCAAATGATTCTATCCCCCTTTATCAGGGACAGATGCGTATGTTCCGTATCGAAAGAAAGTAATACCAAAACTCCTCCGTTCATTCGGGGGAGTTTTTTGGAGTTCTGTTACCGTCCCCTCTTGATAAATCTGAATATTCTTGATATAATTTAAGTAACAATAAAAAAGGAGAACTCACTATGAATATAAATGATATCCTCTCAAAGGTAGACCACACACTTCTCTCGCCTAACGCAACGTGGGACGAGATCCGCGCCGTCTGCGACGATGGAATAAAGTACGGCACAGCATCCGTGTGTATCCCGGCATCATATGTCAAGGCTGCAAAGGAGTATGTCGGAGACGGACTTGCAATATGCACCGTCATCGGCTTCCCCTGCGGCTACAGCACATCGGAAGTAAAATGCTTTGAGGCTGAGA
>JAFUPK010000060.1 GCA_017481265.1 Clostridia bacterium | reverse complement strand
CATACATATCTCGAAAAGCTTGAGAAGAAGGGTTATATCCAGAAGGAGGACGGAAAGAGCAGAACTCTCCGCGTGGATTCGCTCGTTGCCGGTAAGGATACCTCTCCCAGACCCATGATCCCCATAATCGGAAAGGTCACTGCAGGCATGCCTATCCTTGCAGTCGAGAATCACGACGGATATATTGCCTATCCCTTTGATAAAAAGAACGCAGGCGGACGTCAGCTCTTTGCCCTCAGGGTTACCGGTACAAGTATGATAGAAGCCGGCATCCTTGACGGCGATATAGTTATCGTTGAACAGACCCGCGTTGCCGAAAACGGCGAGATAGTCGTAGCTCTCATTGACGATGAAGCGACAGTTAAGACATTTTATAAAGAAAACGGTCATTTCAGGCTTCAGCCGCAGAACAGCACCATGGCTCCGATCATCGTTGAGGAGCTGGTGATACTGGGACGCGTTATCGGAAGCCTCAGAACTTACGAATAGTTTTTTATATCGGGTATTCGGAGGTGCCGTATGGCTGTCTCGTGCGAAAAGCTTCACATGGATTTTTATAAAAGGGATGCTGTTGCACTTGCACAGGCTCTTCTCGGAAAGTTACTTGTGACGAAGGCAGGCGGAGCTCTAACCGCCGGCGTTATTACCGAAACAGAGGCATATATGGGCGTAACAGACCGCGCCTGCCATGCTTTCGGCGGACGAAGGACCTCCCGTAATGAGTCTATGTACCTGCCCGGCGGCCACGCCTATGTGTACCTGATATACGGTATGTACCATTGCATGAACGTCACAGCCGCAGAAAAGGATATTCCCGAAGCGGTTCTTGTTAGGGGAGTTTTGCCCGTTTGCGGGATCGAGACCATGATCTCCCGCAGATGCATGGGCAAGGCTTCTGCACACACCATGAGACATCTTACCGACGGTCCCGGTAAGCTTTGCCGAGCTCTGTCAGTGGACAGAGCTATGGATGCTATGCGCCTTGATTCGGAACTGATTTATATCTGCGACGCCGGACTCAGACCCACAGGGGAAGCTTTGGCTTCCGAAAGGATCAATATTGATTATGCCGGAGAGGACGTTCACAAGCTGTGGCGCTTTACGCTTGCACCCGATGACCCTCTCCGCCGATATGCGGCGGCACAAACATATGTGCTGCCATAATTTATATATTCCGCTTCAGGCAACATTTTGCGAGGTATTTTGCATAAACAACATATTATAATATACGGGAGGCGGGACGCATCCTCCCGATGACACAAGCTGATCCGACCAGAGAATGAACGGAGATTATAATGAGAAACTTCGAATCGGAAAAATTTCAATCCTACCTGTTCCATCAGGGAACAAATTTTACTGCATATGACTATCTCGGTGCACACGAAGTGTACGACGTGGAGTCTGACTGCTATTTCTGCACCTTCAGAGTGTGGGCACCGAATGCACGTTATGTTGCTCTTGCAAGTGATCTTACGGGCTGGGACAGTCCGCAGCCCATGGTGCGAGTCACCGATGCAGGTGTATGGGAGGTTATCCTGGAGGGGAAGAGCTCCTTTGAGGGACTCCTTTATAAATATGCGGTCACGGGAGCCGATGGGAATACTTATCTCAAGGCAGACCCATATGCCTTTGCTTCGCAGACACTTAAGGAGACAGCTTCCATTGTAAAGCATATCGACACCTTTGAGTGGAATGACAGCGAGTGGATGGAAAAGCGTGCCTCGAGAGGCGAGAATGACTTCAAAAAAGGACATTTCTATGCCGCTCCCATGAATATTTATGAGGTGCACCTTGCTTCGTGGCGAACGGAAAACGGCGAGACTACCGAAGAGGGTGAGAACTATATCTCATACCGCGAGGCGGCAGATAAGCTTTCGGAATACGTTACGGATATGGGTTACACCCATGTTGAGCTCCTTCCCATAATGGAGCATCCCTTTGACGGCTCATGGGGATATCAGGTCACAGGCTATTATTCGCCCACCGCACGATTCGGTCCCCCCGAGGATTTTGCGTATTTCGTAAATAAGATACACGAAAAGGGCATCGGCGTCATCCTTGACTGGGTACCTGCTCACTTCCCGAAGGACAGACACGGCCTTTATGAATTTGACGGTCAGCCGCTTTATGAGTATCAAGGCTGGGACAGAATGGAGCACCGCGGTTGGGGCACAAGATGCTTTGACGTGGGGCGCAATGAGGTGCAGTCCTTCCTTATCTCAAATGCTCTCTTCTGGTTCAGAGCTTACCATGTGGACGGTCTGCGCATAGATGCCGTTGCTTCAATGCTGTATCTTGACTACGACCGCGAGCCGGGACAGTGGTTCCCCAATGTTTACGGAGATAATAAGAACCTGGAGGCTATGTCCTTCTTCAGAAAGCTCAATACGGCTGTGTTTGCAGAGTTCCCGGATGCGCTGATGATCGCTGAGGAATCCACATCATGGCCAATGATAACCAAGCCTGTCCATGAGGGTGGTCTCGGATTCAATTTCAAATGGAATATGGGCTGGGCAAACGATATGTTCGAATATGTTGCCACAGATCCTATTTACAGACAGTATAACCATACTAAGCTTACATTCCCGCTGATGTATGCTTTCACGGAGAACTATGTTTTGCCCGTTTCTCACGATGAAGTGGTCCATGGCAAAAAGTCTCTCGTCGATAAGATGTTCGGCGATTATGATGACAAGTTTGCGGGTATGCGTGCATTCCTTGTGAATATGATGACTCTTCCCGGAAAGAAGCTGACCTTCATGGGATGCGAGTTCGCACAGTTCAGAGAGTGGGATTTCGCAAATCAGCTTGAGTGGTTTATGCTCGACTATCCGAGACATACCGAAATGCAGAGATTTACGCGAGACCTTAATCATCTCTATCTTAAAACGCCTGAGATGTGGGAGGTCGACGACAGCTGGGATGGCTTCAGTTGGATATATGCCGACTCTCCCGATTGGAACATGGTCGCATATAAGAGACGCGGTGCCGACGGACGCGAGGTAATCGCTGTTGTCAACTATTCTCCCGTTATGCGTGAAAACTTCATTATAGAGGTGGATTCTCCCGGAGAATATGAGTTCCTCATCAATTCCGATCTTACACAGTACGGCGGAAAGGGAACAGAAAAGAACGCAAAGCTTAAGTCCGAGATCAGAGCAGAGGACGGACGCGAGATAATCAAAATGACTCTTCCCGCGCTTTCGGGACTCATAATCCGTAAGACAGACCGAAAGGTCACAAGGCGGAAACCCACCTCAAAAAAGACAAACGCGGAAAAGAAGGCTCCCGCAAAGAAAGGCGCAAGCTCAGCAAAAAACACAAAAAAGGCTGCAGAGGCTAATGCTGCAAGCAAAAAAGCTCCTGCCAAGAAGCCTGCATCCAAAAAGACGAAGGCAGAACCTTCGGAAGAAAAGTAATACCCAATCGATAAACAGTCTATATTACCCCTGCAAATATATTCCCCAGCACAAAATAATTTAAGAAAGAGCGGTAAATATCATGTACAAGAAACAACAGTGCGTTGCCATGCTCCTTGCCGGCGGACAGGGAAGCAGACTCTACACGCTTACGGAGAAGACAGCCAAGCCCGCAGTCCCCTTCGGAGGCAAATATCGTATTATCGACTTTCCGCTTTCAAACTGTGTAAATTCTCATATCTATACGGTTGGCGTGCTGACACAGTATCAGCCTCTCGTGCTTAATGAGTATATCGGAAACGGACAGCCGTGGGACCTTGACAGAATGCAGAGCGGTGTAATGGTCCTCCCCCCCTATCAGGGCAAAAACGGCGCTGACTGGTACAAGGGAACTGCAAATGCGATCTACCAGAACCTTGATTTCATAAACAGATATGACCCCGATTACGTACTTATCCTTTCCGGTGACCATATCTATAAGATGGACTATAACGCAATGCTTCAGGAGCATATAAGAAAAGGTGCTGACTGTACCATTGCTGCACTGACCGTCACCATAGAAGAAGCAAGCCGCTTCGGTATCCTTAATACTACCGAGGACATGAAGATATATGAGTTCGAGGAGAAGCCCGCGCATCCCAAGTCAACCAATGCGTCCATGGGTATATATATCTTCAACAGAGCTCTCCTTGAAAAGTATCTTACTGAGGACGAGGCAGATCCTAACTCATCTAATGACTTTGGAAAGAACATTATCCCCAAGATGCTCGGCGACGGATGCAAGATGTTTGCATATCCCTTTGACGGATATTGGAAGGACGTTGGAACGATCTCATCACTGTGGGAAGCAAATATGGATCTTCTCGGAGAAAAGCCTGTATTTGACCTTAAGGATAAGAGCTGGAGAATATACTCCCGTAATACCTCCATGCCGCCTCATCACGTTGGAGAAAAGGCAAAGATCTCAAATTCACTTATAACAGAAGGCTGTGACATTGAAGGTATCGTTGAGAATTCCATCCTCTTCAGCGGTGTCACCGTTGAAAAGGGCGCGTATATCAAGGATTCCATTATCATGAGTGGTGTACATATCGGTCCCGGTGCTACAGTAAACTACAGTATCATCGACGAGAACACCAAGATCGGCGAGAATTGCGTGGTCGGAAGAACAAAGACCATGGGTGAGGATATCACGGTAGTCGGGTGCTCCATCGAGCTTCCCGATAACTCCAATATCCCCGGCGGTGCTATGGTAAACCGCGATTGGCTTGAGGAGCATAAGTAAAGCCTATCAGGTGCAGATTATTCCCGAATAACGATATATCAACGAACTATATTTTTAATAAACCGCCACACAGCGGAAGAACGGAGAATCAAATGTCAGCCACAGGAATTATTTTTTCAAATATACACGATTCTAATCTGCCCGAGCTTACAAGAAAGCGTACAGTCGCTTCTGTTCCCTTTGGATGCAGATACAGATTCATTGACTTCGCCCTTTCCAATATGGTAAACTCCAATATTTTCGATATCAGTGTTATCGCTCATTATAACTATCAGTCGCTTATGGACCATATCGGAAGCGGTAAGGACTGGGATCTTGCCCGCCGTAACGGAGGTATCAAGATACTCCCGCCTTATATCACAGCATACGCAAATGCTGCAAATGCTCTCTATACAACAAGACTTGAAGCTCTCAAGAGCGTAAGCTATATCCTCGGCAGACTTACAGCGGATTATGTTGTAATGTCCGACTGTGATGTTATTTGCAATGTAGACTTCAATGAGATCATCAAGTTCCATAAGGAGAGCGGCGCTGAAATGACTATGGCAGTCAAGAGCGTCGACCTCGACGAGAAGGATGCTGAGTCCAGCACCATATATTACTCGGACGATAACGGATTCATCACAGATGTCCTTGCATTCCCCAAAAAGTTTAAGGGACGCGCCGATGTCGGTCTTAATATTACCGTTATCAATACCAAGTACCTCCAGCAGATCGTTATGGACGCAATTGCTCACGGTTATACAAGTCTTACAAAGGATATCATCCTTCGTAACCTCGGTACTCATAAGTACGCAGTGTATAAGTACGATGGATATTTCGCTTGCATTCGCTCCTTCGCAGATTACTTTAAGCACAGTATGGAGCTTATCTGCGACAATAACGTCAGAAACTCTCTCTTCGGCGTGAAGAATCGCCCCATCTATACCAAGGTGCGTAACTCAGTACCCGCTTACTTCAGCACAGACTCAGAGGCAAGAAATTCTCTTATCGCTGACGGATGCCGCATCGAGGGTACAGTTGAAAACTCAATCCTCTTCAGAGGCGTTAAGGTAAGCCGCAATGCTACCGTCCGTAACTCTATCATTATGCAGGATACATACATCGGAGAGGGCGCTTACATCAACTGCGTTGTAAGCGACAAGAATGCCTTTATCAAGGACGGACGTCTCCTTTCCGGTACTGAAGAGCTTCCTTACTATATTTCCAAGAATCAGATCCTTTGATTAACCGTGATCTTTCAGTGTAACAAAGAAAGGATAATAAATATATGAGAATTTTATATGTTGGCTCTGAGGCCTTGCCCTTTATCTCAACAGGAGGGCTTGCCGATGTTCTCGGCTCACTTCCTGCGGCAGTAAAGCGTGCAGCCAAGGATGACACGGATGTAAGAGTTATAATTCCCATGTTCCCCAAGATAAAGGAAAACATGGACGACAGCTTTGAACTCGTCTCAGAGGGAGAGGTCAGACTCGCATGGAGAAATCTCTACTGCGGTATCTGGAAGACCGAGCGCGATGGCGTTACAGTGTATTTTGTGGACAATGAATATTATTTCTCACGTCCTACTCTTTACGGAAACTTCGATGACGGCGAAAGATTTGCCTTCTTCGGAAAAGCTGTAATGTACCTCATGACGCGCACCGGATTTGTTCCCGATATCATGCACGCCAATGATTGGCAGAGTGCTCTTGCGGTCATTTACCTTAAGCAGAAGCTCTCTCATATCGAAACTTACCGCTATGTTAAGGTGCTTTTCACTATCCATAACATAGAATATCAGGGAAAATACGATCTAAATATACTTGGTGACGTTTTTGACCTTGACGAAAGTGACCGTTCTGTGGTAGAATATGACGGATGTATCAATCTTCTTAAAGGCGCTATCACTTGTGCAGATATGGTCAGTACCGTAAGCGAGAGATATGCAAACGAGATTCTCACGGAGTATTACTCCCACGGTCTCCATCATATCCTCAGGGCATCAAGAGATAAGCTTACCGGAATCACAAACGGAATCGACGTGGATTATTATGATCCCGAGACAGATCCCGACATCGCCGCAAACTTCTCTGCAACCAAGATAGCAGGAAAAGCGGAGGATAAGGCTGAGCTACGTGCTATCTGCGGACTTGAGGGTGATCCTAAGGCACCGCTGGTAGTTATGGTTTCACGTCTCGCGGGACATAAGGGATTTGACCTTGTAAAGCGCGTAATGTACGATATCCTCAATGAGACCGACGCAACCTTCGCTATCCTCGGTACGGGCGAGAAGGAGTATGAGGAGTTCTTCCTCAGAGCTGCCGCCGATTATCCGGGGCGTGTTGCTGTTCGGCTTGAGTACAATAAGGCGCTGTCCAAGAAGTTCTATGCAGGAGGAGATATGTTCCTCATGCCGTCGAAGAGCGAGCCTTGCGGTCTTTCCCAGATGATCGCATCCCGCTACGGCACTGTTCCAATCGTAAGAGAGACCGGAGGTCTTTACGATACAATCAAGCCCTTCAATGAGTTTACAGGCGAAGGCAACGGATTCTCATTCACCAACTATAACGCGCACGATATGATGGCTGTTATCAAGTATGCTTTTGAGATCTATACAAAGAAGCAGAAGTGGGCAGCTCTCCGCAGAAAGGTCATGAAGGTAGACTTCTCATGGACCGCATCGGCGGAAAAGTACGTGAAGCTGTATGAATCAATGCTTTGAGAATTAAAAATTGAATAATCTGCCGACTTTTTATTCGGCGTTAATGCTCTGTATAACAGCAAAGCGTTGCAACGGATAAAAAGTCGGCACACATCATTTTAAAATTTATTTATAGGTTTGCCGCCGAGCGCGGTATGGAGAAACAAATGAGCACTAACGCAGAAATCAAAACACAGATCAGACAGACACTTGAAGATAAGCTGATCAGATATTTCGGAGTTCATTCCGATGAGGCTACCCCCGAGCAGATGTACAAGGCCGTTGCACTCAGCGTAAAGGATTCTCTTTCTTCAAAGAGAGGCGAGTTCACAAAGACCGTAAAGAAGGCACGCGAAAAGAAAATATATTATCTTTGCATGGAGTTCCTTGTCGGACGTACCATGAAGAATGCTATTATGAACCTCGGTCTTGAGGATGAATACAGAGAAGTTCTTCGTGATATGGGACACGACCTTGATGCATCTTACAACATGGATCCCGATCTCGGACTCGGTAACGGAGGACTCGGCAGACTTGCGGCGTGCTTCATGGACTCTCTTACTACCCTTGGCTATGCTGCAACAGGATTTTCTATTTGCTATGAATACGGATTCTTTAAGCAGAAGCTTGTTGAAGGTAACCAGATCGAGCTTCCCGATATGTGGATGGATCGCGGTGAGGTTTGGCTGAATCCCAGAACAGACAAGGCTTGCACCGTTCGCTTCGGCGGTACGGTTCACGAAAGATGGAACGGCGATAAGTGCGACATAATTTATGAGAACTATAACGAGGTACGTGCACTTCCTTATGACCTTCTCATCTCCGGCTCCGACAGCAAGGCTGTCAATAATCTCAGACTCTGGAAGGCTGTAGATACTACTACCTTCAATATGAACCTTGTTTCTCAGGGACAGTATGTAAGAGCAATGCAGGAGACATCCAATGCTGAGATCATCTCTAAGGTGCTTTACCCTTCGGATGCCCATGATGAGGGTAAGCTTCTCCGTCTTTCTCAGCAGTATTTCCTTGTTTCAGCTTCTCTCCAGAGCATCCTTAATGACCATCTGGCGGTATACGGAACTCTCGGAAATCTTGCTGATAAGATCGCAATTCACGTTAATGATACTCATCCCGCTCTCGTTATTCCTGAGCTTATGAGAATCCTTATAGACGTATATTCCTATACTTGGAACGACGCATGGCGCACTGTTACCAAGATAGTTTCTTATACTAACCATACTGTACTTCCCGAGGCTCTCGAAACATGGAACGTTGATCTCTTCAGATTGAAGCTGCCCCGCATCTATATGATAGTTGAGGAGATCAACCGCAGACTCTGCGCGGATCTCTGGAAGATGTATCCCGGTGACTGGGACCGTATCTCCCGTATGTCAGTTATTGCATACAACCAGATCCGTATGGCTAACCTCAGCGTTATTGCCTCCCATACTGTCAACGGCGTATCTGCGCTCCATTCCGATATCCTCAAGAAGACTATCTTCCACGATTTCTATAAGGCATATCCCGCAAAGTTTACCAACGTAACTAACGGTATCGCTCACAGACGTTGGCTTTGCTATTCCAATAAGGGACTTTCAAGCCTCCTTAACGAGACCATAGGTGACTCATACAGAAAGGATCCTCAGAGACTTTCCGAATTCATCAAGTACAAGGATGATAAGGCTGTTCTCGAACGTCTTCGTGAGATCAAGGCAGAGAATAAGCTGGCATTCTCCAAGCATTGGTTCAATAAGACCGGTGTAGCACTGGACGTTAATTCCGTATTTGATACTCAGGTAAAGCGTATCCATGAGTATAAGAGACAGCTTTTGAATGTGCTCAAGGTGCTCTCACTCTATGCTGAGATCAAGAATAATCCCAACGCAGAGATCACTCCCACTACATTTATATTCGGCGGTAAGGCTGCAAGCGGTTACCACATGGCGAAGAATATCATCCGCCTTATCTGGAGCCTTGGCGAGGAGATCGCAAAGGATCCTGTTGCACGTGATATTATCAAGGTCGCTTTTGTTGAAGAATACAACGTAACCGAATCCGAGCTTCTCATGCCCGCTACAGATATCAGTGAGCAGATCTCACTTGCAGGTAAGGAAGCAAGCGGTACGGGCTGCATGAAGTTTATGATCAACGGTGCTCTGACCCTCGGTACTCTCGACGGTGCAAACGTAGAGATCCGCGAGGCTGTAGGCGACGATAATATCTATATCTTCGGTCTTACAGACAGCCAGGTGGATGACCTCTGGAAGAGAGGCTATGAGTCTGTTAAGTACTATATGCAGAGTGACAGACTCCGCTCCGCTATAGATATTCTTTCTTCCAAGACTCTTGCCGGTAACGATTTCAAGTCTATTGTAAGCTACCTCCTTTACTCTCACGGCGTTTCCGACCCCTATATGTGTCTTGCAGACTTCGATTCCTATACAAAGACCTTCGACCGCATGATGAAGGATTATGCAGATGCGGAAACTTGGTCAAAGAAGTCTCTTGTAAATATTGCAGGTGCCGGATTCTTCGCCGCAGACAGAAGTATCAAGGACTATGCGGATAATATATGGCATATCAATCAGGTAAAATAAGAGAACACCAATTCATCCTCCCCGAAAATACGGATGTGTCTCTTCTCGGAGCTCTGCGCAGCGGTTGTGACTTGCGCGCAGAGCTTCGCGTACCGAGATCAGCCCTTGCTGAAAGCGCTGTTATGCGCATACACTCCGATGGCTACGAGGGTGATATAAGACGTCTTGAGCTTCCGCTTATTAAAGAAGATTCATCTTGTGAATATGATCTGTTTTCGCTGACCGTTAACACCAAATGGCTTGCCGAACAGCTCGTTTCCTCCGCTTACGGTCTCTTTTACTATGAGTATACAGTAAAGCTTGATGCGGGGACTCTCCATCTTGGCGGCGAAGAGCCGACCGAAATGGCGGATGCATGGGAGCACGGTGAGAGACAGCTTCTCATTTATGATGAAAGCGCATCGTCCTCCGAAAAGCTGAAGGAAGGTATCATATATCACATTTTTGTGGACCGCTTCCGTACAAGCGGAAGATGTCCCGTTAAAGAAGGCGAGATACTTGACTGTGATTGGGATAACGGTATCCCGCAGTTCGGTGCATATCCGGGTGCAGATGTAAAGAATAACGTCTTTTTCGGCGGTGACCTTTACGGCATCATCGAAAAGCTTCCGTATATAGCTTCTCTCGGTGCATCTACTATCTATCTGTCTCCCGTTTTTGATGCCGCATCAAACCATAAATATGATACAGCGGATTACCTCAGCGTAGACGTTATGTTCGGTGGAGACGATGCTCTTCGCGAGCTTTGCAGTGAAGCCAAAAAATATGAAATCGGAATTATGCTTGACGGCGTATTCAATCACACGGGAAGTGACAGTATATACTTCAATAAAGAAGGTAAGTATGATTCCATAGGCGCATATCAGTCAAAAGAGTCGCCATACTATCCTTGGTTTTGCTTTAAGGATTATCCCGACGAGTATGACTGTTGGTGGGGCGTCAAGATCTTGCCGCGAGTCAACAGTGCCGCTGACGATTACCTTAACTATATCTGCGGTAAGGTCGTTCCCAAGTGGATGAATGCAGGAGTCAGCCATTGGCGACTTGATGTTGCTGATGAGCTTTCCGACCGCTTCCTTGACCGTTTCCGTGAGACTGTCCGCAGCTTCTCTCCCGATGCACAGGTCATCGGTGAGGTATGGGAGGATGCTTCCGACAAGGTCAGCTATGGAAATCGCCGGCGATATCTGTCATCCGGACAGCTTTCGTCAGTTATGAATTACCCTCTCAGAAGTGCCGTTATCTCCTACATAAATACAGGAGAGACTGAAAGCCTCCGCCACGCCACAGAAGGACTTTACAGACGTTATCCCAAGCATACCTCGGATACACTTATGAACTTCCTCGGAACTCATGACACTGAGCGTGCTCTTACGGTTTTCGGTGATAGCTGCTACAGCGATCTGTCTAATGCTGAGCTTTCTGTCAGACATATGTGCGAGTGTGCCAGAGAATGTGCTGAGGCTAAGCTTCTCGAGGCATACGCTATGATATGTGCGCTTCCGGGCGTTCCTTGTGTATTCTATGGGGACGAGGCAGGCGTGGAGGGATACAGAGACCCCTTCTGCCGAAAAACATTCCCATGGAATAATATCAATAAGAAGCTTTCCGATACATATACTGAGCTCGGACAGTTCCGCAGAAGAGAAAAGCTCCTTCGCGATGCTTATTTCGAGATCGTAACGCTCACAAGCGAGGTGTTTGCGTTCCTTCGCAGTCCTGCAGACAGAAAAGGATACAGCATACTTGCAGTTATCAACAATACCGCACAACCCCTTGAATATGCTCTTGACAGAAGTGCATGGAATCAAAACGGAAAAGAGATAACAGGAAGCATAACCTTGCCTCCGCGCGGATGGGCATATCTTAAAGTATAAACTTAGGTGCTGTTGCATTAAGCGCCGAACAAAAGCACCGCACCAAAAAGGATAATAAAAAGAAAAGAATTATTGCGCTTTTCTTCAAAAAAGCTGAAAACCACCGACTTTCGGTGGTTTTCTCCGCTTTTATGAAGTTTTTTGTGTAATATGTTGAAAAATGCAGTGGACAATGACTTTGTGTTGATATATGTCCCAAATCGTGATATAATAGATTTGCAAAGGAAAGCTTTGTAAATATTATTGACGGAGGGATACGAAAATGACACGTTTCAAAAAGCTGCTATCATTCGTATTATGCTTACTCTTCTTACTTTCCACTGTGATCTCCTGTGCACCTGCAGAGACGCAGACTACAGATGATAGTACAGGCGTGACAACAGATGCCGCTACAACCGAGACCCTTGATACCGCATCTCCCGAGCTTACAATAGAAAAGCTTACAAATGGCTTTACGTATGGTGAATATACATTAAATGATACTCCCGTACGTTCCCACGAGCTTTTTACTACACTTTACAGAATAGCAGGTGAACCCGAGGCTTCAAGGGATTTTGAAGTCGTTTGGAACATCGGAGAAAAAGACAGCTATTACTACGATGCCATGGTGTGGTCGGCATTTGAGGCAAGAATTGTGCCTTTTCACGCAGAGATCATGGCAACTGACGGCAACGATATGCCTGCAAAGCTTGGCGAAACATTCAGAGTAGGCGATAGAACTACGGATGATATAATCAAGGATACACTCCAATACTTTAAAGATGCCAAGATTACCAAGATAACTCCCGAAATGGATTTTGATACTGATGTTACTCGCGCCGATGCTGTGCTTTCCATGTATTATTACGTTACAACTTATCTTGGAAGAGACGTATCCGAAGGTGAGTCGGCAAACTCATTTAGCGATGCAAATCAACTCGTAAGCTTTGATTCAAAGATTTATAAGTCTTATATTTCAAGTGTGCTCGAAACTTCAGCTGCTTGGAGCTGGGCTCTTGACGCAGGCATTGTAGAAGCTTATCCCGACAACACGCTCCGCCCCGATACTATCCTCACCCGCGCAGATTTCGCTACAATGCTCACGCGATTCATTGACTACGTGAAGTAAACAATCAAAAAAGCTGCTCGCTTTCCTTCAAAGAAAGCGGACAGCTTTTTTTCAAAAAACAGCTTGTACAAGTATCATATAACATACAGTACCGCCGAGTATGCTGATCAGGGTATTGCGCCTCCATATGTGAAGCAGAACAACGACCAAAACAGAGACTGAAGGAGGAACATATTCAACAGCAGACGCAAAAGAAACACCGCGCAGACAGTATACAGACAGCATTCCCATTATCGCATAGGGCAGGACATTGCCGAGCCACATTATAAAGGGCGGCGTTTTCTTAGCTTCTCCAAGAATAATAAACGGGAGCATCCTTAGAAGAAGTGTTACGGCGGCAGTAACTGCGATGGTAAGCACAGCTTGAGAGTCAGTCATCACGATGCCCTCCTTTTCCAAAACCGTACCGCGGTAAGCAGTAAGGATATTACTATCATAGAGGGAATGAGAAAGCTGTCAGCGCCAAAGATGATAAGGCAAGATACTGATGAACCGACGCCGATAACAGCAGCGGTGTGATCGTGGGTGCTCATCCATTGCTCAGTAAATATGGTTACAAACAGAGCTGTCAGCGTAAAATCAACTCCTTCTGTGGAGAAGGGCAGAACCTTGCCTAAAACAGATCCCGCAACACTTCCCGCTACCCAGTAAATGTGGTCAAAAAGAGATATGTAGAAATAGTACGATGTTTCATTTACTCCTGAGGGGGACTTGCCTCCGCAAACAAGAGAATAAGTCTCGTCGGTCAACGCAAAGATCATATACGGCTTCCGCTTGCCGGCACCCCGATACTTTTCAGCGGCAGATATTCCGTAGAAAAGGTGACGCGCATTGACCATAAGAGTAGTCAGTGCCGTCGTTATGAGTGACGCACCTGCGGTCATCAGATCCACCGCAAGATATTGCATGGATCCGGCGTATATTAAAAGGCTCATGGCAAAAGCCCACAGCACTCCGTATCCCTTTGATTCAAGGATGATGCCAAATCCCATTCCGAGAACAAGATAACCTGCCATAACGGGGATCGTTGCTAAGAATGCAGATCTGACCGTTCTCACATCCCGTCTTGACAATTTTCTCACCCCCTGAAATTTACGAAAAATAGTATCTGCCGCCGTACTTAGTACAGACAGCTCCGAAAACCTTTTGCGGTACATCGGAGTCGGCAAACTCATCAGGCGTTCCTTCAAATACGATGATACCGCTGTCAAGGACACATATCTTATCCGCAACAGACATAGCACTGCTAAGGTCGTGAAACACCGTTAATACAGTCTTTCCAAGCTCTTTTGAAAGAGTTCCTATAGTGGAGCAAATACTCCGCGCGGCATCTATATCGAGATAGGTCGTAGGCTCATCCAAAAGAAGATACGGCGCCCCCGATGCAAGTACCATTGCAATGTAAACCCGTTGACGTTCGCCACCCGAAAGAGAGCTTACGGGCAGATGAGCCTTCGATTTAAGCTCCATGGTACGAATCGCGCTTTCCACGGCTTCAATATCGTTCTCCGACATAGATGAAAGAAGCCCCTTCTCGGCAAATCTTCCGAGCTTTACAAGGTCTGTCACCTTCAAACTGCTGTCGCTGAGCTTTTGCGGTAAATATACGATCTTTTTTGCGCGTTCTCCTGTTGAAAGAGAACTGAGAGGCTGACCGTCAAGAATGATGCTTCCCGAATAGGGTACAAGACCTGCAACTGTGTCAAGCAGTGTGGATTTGCCGCTTCCGTTTCTGCCGAGAAGGACACAGACAGAGCCTTCCTTGACACTTAGGCAGGCACCGTTCAGAATGACTGCTTTGCCAAGCCTTACTTTTATATCTTTAAATTCAAGCATTGTGATCTCCGATTAGCTTATTATTTACTGCTTGAAGCGAATGACTATCTTCTTTGATTTAAAAGAAGTGCGAGGAAAAAAGGTGAGCCGATAAATGCCATGACGATACCCACAGGTATCTCAGTCGGTGCTAAAATGCACCTTCCCGCAAGGTCCGACAAGATAACGAGTATGGCTCCGATCAGCGGAGAAGCAATTATATATTGCCGTGTCCCGCTACCCACAAGTCTACGTGTAATGTGAGGGACAATGAGTCCCACAAAGCCGAGCAGTCCTGCAAAGCTGATAACAGAAGCCGCACTTAACCCGGCTATGGCAAGGCACAAGATCCGCGTGAGCTGTACCTTGACACCGATTCCTGCAGCAATACGGTCTCCGAGAGAAAGAGCCGCCATTGCAGGGGCAAGGATCACGGAAGCAGCTATAGAAAGTATGATAAGTGCTGAAGGAATGAGCAGGTCATTTAAGGTAACACCCATAAAGCTTCCCACGGAAAATGCGCTGTACATCCCGAGAACATCACTGTCAAGAATGGAGAAAAACGAGATGCCTGCCTGAAAGAGTGTACTTAAAGCAATGCCGGCAAGTACAACGGAGCTCTTTGATCCTCCTGAACCTTTGGAAAATCCGATAATGAGCAGAAGAGTTATAAAAGCACCTGCAAATGCCCAAACAGGGGTAAGGGGAGTGAGATTGGGTAATGCGGTCAAAGAGATGATCACGGCAAGTCCTGCACCTGCATTTACACCGATGGTATTAGGGCTAACAAGCTCATTTCCCATAATAAGCTGCAGTACTGCGCCGGAAAGGGCAAGACCAGCACCTGCGACGATGGCTGACAACAGCCTTGGCAGACGAAGAGAAAACAAAATAATACGCGCACTTTCAAACCCTTCCTTTTGAAGCACAGCTCCGAATAGCTCAGAAGGACTCAAAGAAACTGCACCGAAAACAAGTGACGTCAATGCCGAAAGCACCAACAGCACACCAAGTATAATATAAGTAAGACGGGTTTTGTACTTCAATCCTGTCCCTCCGATAATACCCCTGCAAGATAGCTGTAAGCCTCACTCCAACGTGAGCAGGGCTTATAGTGAAACAGCTCCCTGGGAAGAATGGTTACATTTCCGTTTTTGAACGCCGCGAGAGACGACCACGCATCACTTTCAAGAAGTGAAGCTATATTTGCCTTTGCGGCATCCTCGTTTCCCATCGTTGAGAAGAATATGTGATCCACATTTGCTGTCAGTATTACCTCAGCGGAAATACCGTCAAGAAGCAGAGGCGCATCCTCTGCTATATTTTCGCATCCAAGCTCAGATAACATTGCTGCGGCAAAGTGATCCGTGCTCAGCTTTGCTTTGGTAGAAGCCGCACTTGAGCCTGCTCGGATAAAGAGCACTCGTTTTGTCGACCCTGCCTTTTCTGAGATCAGGCTGTCTATCATTTGACGCTGTACGAGAACGTGCTTATCGTAAGCCGAGCTGTTTCCCGTGAGAGTTGTCATAGTCTTGAATGCGGCAGCATAGTCATCGAAGGATTCAACGCGTAGCACTAAGACCTCGATACCGTTTTCGCTAAGAAGCTTTGCTGCCTCCACCTGTGCAGGTATGTCTGACGAGCAAATGACGAGGCTCGGCTTATATGATATGAGAAGCTCAAGATTTACCGTCTTTCCGGCACCGCTGTCAACGAGAGGAGTGCCTTCGGGAGCAAAGCCACGTTCCACAGCCTCGCCTACTGTCACATATATCTCGCCACCTGCATCTGTCCACATCTCGGCAAGGGAAGAGAAAAGCACGGCAACGCGGGAGATATCACTCTGAGGCACAGTATCGTTTGAATCAGTTGTTCCATTACCACATCCGGATAAAAGAATGACCGCTGTCGTGAGGATGTATGCCACGATAGCGGCGATCTTTGTTTTTTTCATTATGTGCGTTCCTTTATGGGTGCTGAGAGTATAGCATCGCGTCTTTCAAGCAGATCTCCGTCAGCTATGGCGGCTTCAAGAGAATCTATACCGAGACGATCTATGCAAGCACCGAGGCGTTCCTTGGCAAAGCCATTCTCCTTGTACCAAAGCATTACAGCTTCTATCACATCAGGGATGCTTTCGGGACTGTAGTACCCCTTTAAAGGTGTACCGAGTCTGCGGCTTTTACCCCATGTTCCGCCTACATAGACGATGCAAGAGCCTTCAGCCTCCTTTGGAACGGCACCGAAGGGACACTTGCCAAGGCAAACACCGCAGCTTATGCACTTTTCTCTGTCGAGGATGACTTTGGAATCTTCCTTTTTAACTGCGCCAACAGGACAGCTGTCAAGAACTGCACAAGCACGGCAGTTCTTGCAAAGATCACTTGAAAATGCAAACACCTTGACTCCCTCTATGCCAACGTCATTTAAGCTTGGTTTCATACAGCTGTTGGGACAGCCGCCGACTCCGATCTTAAACTTGTGAGGAAGTGAAACGCCCTTCATTCCCACATAGAATTTTTCATGAATCACCTTTGCCATAGCGGCGGTGTCAATATTTCCGTAAACACAGGTAGTACCCTTGCAGGCAGTAACGGGACGGATCTTTGCACCCGTTCCACCGAACGGTAGTCCCTTTTCTGCCATGAAAGCTTCGGCTTCGGGGATCTTATCAAAGGGAATGCCCTGTACCTCAGCACAAAGGCGAGTTGTAAAGATAACATTTCCATTGCCGAAGCGCTTGGCACATTCGGCTAAAGCGGCAAGCTGCTCTGCGCTGAACTTACCCGCAACTGAAACAGCTCTTCCCGAAAAATTTTCGGTCCCGCGGTTTAAAAGGAAGCCGCGACCTTTAACTGATGCTATATCCTTCTTAGTAATCATATCTCCTCCATTAAAGCTGATCTGCAATACTGTAGATAAGATTTTCAGTCTTTTCCCATCCGAGACAGGGGTCGGTAATGGACTTTCCGTATACGCCTTCGCCGATCTTCTGGGTTCCGTCCTCAATATAGCTCTCGATCATGAGACCCTTAACAAGCTTTTTGACATCGGAGTTATGTCTGCAGCAATGGAGCACTTCGTTTGCGATGCGTATCTGCTCAAGATAAAGCTTGCCGGAATTGGCGTGGTTGGTGTCAACGATGACTGAGGGGTTCTTGAGATCGGGTCTTGCGGCATATGTATCAGCAAGACGGCTGAGATCCTCATAGTGGTAGTTGGGGAAGGAGTTGCCGCGATCATCCACATATCCGCGGAGAATAGCGTGAGCATAGGGATTTACCTCGCTCCTAACCTCCCAGCCTCTGTAAATAAAGGCATGAGAATGCTGTGCCGCGGTGATGGAGTTCATCATAACGGAAATATCACCCGATGTGGGGTTTTTCATTCCGACGGGAATGTCAAGTCCGCTTGAGGTAAGTCTGTGGAACTGATTCTCAACGCTTCTTGCACCTATGGCAACATAAGAAAGAACGTCATCGAGATAGCGGTAATTCTCGGGATAGAGCATCTCATCTGCACAGCTGAAGCCTGTTTCGCTGAGAGATCTCATATGGAGCTCGCGGATAGCTATGATTCCCTTGAGAAGGTCGGGGTTCTCTGTGGGATTTGGCTGATGAAGCATACCCTTGTAGCCGTCGCCTGTGGTGCGGGGCTTACCTGTGTAAATGCGGGGGATAATGATGATCTTGTCCTCTACCTGCTCCTGAACACGGCGAAGTCTTGAAATGTAATCAAGTACGCTGTCCTCGCAGTCTGCAGAGCAGGGACCGATAACGAGGATAAACTTGTCGGACTTGCCTTCAAATACGCTTCTGATCTCATCGTCGCGCTTCTTTTTGATAGCTGCAAGCTCAGGTGTGAGGGGATATTCCGCTTTTATATCCTTGGGAATGGGAAGTTTTCTTATAAAATTCATGTTCATGGTGATTCTCCGTTCTGCCGCAAGTGGGCTGTTACTTAAAATGTATTAGAAAAAATTCTTAATGACGGTGTCGACTGTATGTGAGACGATCTCGTCTGTTTTGATCTCAAAATTGCAGGTGGATAGATATCTTGAGTATCTCTCATCAAATCTTCGCTTAAGTGCTTCTTCATCGGAGGAAAGAGGTCTGTCACTTGTGGGGATGATAGCAGACAGAGCGCGGTTGATAAAGAATATAACCCCGTTTCTCTTAAGCATACGGACATTTACATCCTTTAGTATCGCTCCTCCGCCTGTTGCGATAACAGCACCAGTGACAGATGATGTGACCTCTCGGATGATCTCTGTTTCAAGCTCTCTGAAGCCTGCCTCTCCGCATTCTGCGAAGATGTCGGTAATAGGCTTTCCTGCCTTTTCGACGATCTTTACGTCCGTGTCGATAAATTCACGTCCAAGCTTCTCAGCAAGTGCACGTCCAACGGTGGTCTTTCCGCTTCCGGGCATACCTGTGAGAACGATATTTTCCTTGGAGTGCTTGATCTCGCTGAATATTGTTTCTGTAACTGAGCTGTCGATAACAGTGTCCCGGAATATCTCAGAAGCCTTGACAGCCTGCTCGGTGAGCATATAGAGTCCGCCCTCGGCGGGAAGCCCTCTTTCGGTGGCATCAAGGACAAGATTTGTTCGGATAGGGTTATACACTACATCAATGACACCCACAAGCCGAGGAAAGCGAGAAATATCTATTGCCGCAGGAGGCATTTTTTCGCTTCCGTCCTGATGGGGATACATTCCGCAGGGAGTAGTGTTAATGATAAACTCGGCGTCTGTGTGGGAAGCGTATACTTCATCGTACAATATGACTCCATCGGCGGGAACGATATCGGCGACGGTGATGCTTGAAGCCTCCAGATGCTTTGCGACCGCACGCGCTGTGCGTGAAGTACCGCCTGCACCGAGGATCAGCACTGAAAGCCCTTTAAGGTCACATCTTTGTCTTTTGATAAGTCCGAGCAGACCGTAAAAATCCGTGTTGTAGCCGAACAGCTTTCCGTCACGATTGACGATGGTATTGACAGCACCGATCTCCCGTGCCGCAGGATCTATCTCGTCAAGGTACGGGATCACTGTCTGCTTGTAGGGGATGGTGACGTTGATGGCTTTGAAATCTGCCTTTTTCATAAAGCTGTCGATCTCTTCGCGTGAAAGCTCGCAAAGCTCATAGCTGTAATCTGCTATCCTGTTGTGGATATCCTTAGAGAAGCTGTGAGGCAAATGCTCACCGATAAGTCCGTATTGCATAGAAAATATTCCTTTTTGTGTATTTGACTAATCTATTGATCTGTCGATCTTGAAGCGCATGATCTTGCGCAAGGTATTCTTGGGAAATTCCGTCTCTCTGACCTTGAGTGCTCCGATCTTCTTGTAGGGAACGGTATTTTTGTTGTAAGCTGTGATGTGCTCATTGAAATATTTGTAAGCATCTTCAATACCGATCTTTTCGAGATATTCGCAGTTCGGGTATATCTCAGCAACGATGACATCGGATTTATCATCAGTTCTGCTGATGCCCTCGTACACTACAACGTCGGCAATTCCGGGAATATCGGAAAGCTCGGTCTCGATCTCCTCGGGGTAGACATTCTTGCCGTTTGCAAGAATGATGAGATTTTTGAGTCTGCCGGTAATGTAAAGCCATCCCTCACTGTCGACGTGACCGTAGTCACCGGTGAGGAAGTATCCGTCATTATCAAATGCGGCGGATGTGGCAGCGGGATCATTATAATAGCCTAACATTACATTTGGTCCCTTGACGCATATCTCTCCGTCGCTGTGTTCATCGGGATCTTTGATCTTAACGCGGTCAATGGGAATAATGCGTCCGACGCTGCCTTCCTTGGTCTGACGGTTGCGGTTTACGCTGATGAGAGGTGCGCACTCGGTGATACCGTAGCCGTTCAGCACACGGATACCCATATCCTCAAAGAAATCCACAACAGTGGGGCTGAGAGGAGCTCCTCCGCAGATAACAAGCTTCAGCTTGCCGCCGAAGAATGCAAGAATACTTGAGAACAGGCGGCGTCGCATATCAATTCCTGCTTTTTTCATCTTTGCGGAAATATTGAAAAGCTGTCCGAGAGCTTTTTCCTTGCCGCTGTCTCTTGCAGTATCGAGGATCTTGCGGCGGAAGGTCTCAAGGTAAAGGGGAACCATTATAAGATGCTCGGGACGTTCCTCCTTAAGCTCGCGCATGATATATCGAAGTCCGGATGAAATATACATCTCAGCACCGATTATAAGATTTCCGAGAATACAGACCGTTGAGCCGAAGGTGTGGTGAGGAGGAAGAACACCAATGGTCTTACTGTGACCTTCAATGAGGCTGAGTCCCGATGTGATATCTGAAACGATAGCGGTCTGCGAGAGCATAACTCCCTTTCCTTTACCCGTAGTTCCGGATGTGAATACGATCACGGCGGTCTTGTCCGGGTGTATTCTTGCACTTTCGTAGGAGATGTCACCCATAAGACGCTCGGCATTACCCTTATCGATAAGCGAAGCGAGAGTCAGCTCACACTCGCCGTTGTCCATGGCAACAACGGTGTCGATACCGGCAGCCTCACATATAACGGATGCCTTGGACTTTAATACATCATTGCCGCAGAAAAGGGTCTTACACTCCGCGGTCTTAGCGGTAGCCGCAAGCTCTTCAGCACTCCAGTCAGCGTCAAGCGGAACGATTACGGCACCTACGGCAAGAAGCGCAAGGTAGGTGCATATCCAGCCATAGGAAAGCTTTCCTATGATCGCAGTATTGCCATTTTTTACTCCAAGCTTAACAGCGGCAGTGGCGAGCGCCCTTACGTCCTCGCCGAGACGCCCAAATGAGATCTTTACAGGCTCGGCATCGCTTGCCTTGACTCTGTAGGAATAGGCGATCTTTTCGGAATGTCGGACTGTAATGTCCTGCAAAAGCTCACGTACATTAACATAATCATGTGTAGGATAAAGAGGATAATTTTTCATTTTTATGACCATACCTTTTAGAATTTTCAAACTAATGACCTGCTTATCGTACAGGTATTACTCGGTACATATATTATAGCACAAACTTGTTGCGAATTCAACATCTTTGCGGCGGTTTGCGTTATAAGTATGCCCCAAAAGGGAATAAAAGTGGGTCACGGACAACAAAAGCCGTAAAATTGTTGCGGAATTGTAGTCCAAATGTAAAAAATATGATATGGAAGTTTTTACGGTGGAAATTATTTTGACTATTTGGTATAATATAAAAAATAATATGTATCTGTGAGGTAAATGTGAAAAAACATACAAAAACGGGCATTATCCGTGTGATCGCTCTCACATTATTGCTTTGTGCATTGACGGCTTATGTGCTTCTCGACACCTTTGTTATACGTCACAGCTTGGCTGAGGCGGGAGGTGCAGCAGTTGACAGGGCTGAAAAACCGGAAGAGGAAAGTCTGACTTATGAAGCTTTGGACGCATACAGCGACACGGAGATAGCGGTAATCCTTAAAAAGTACAGACAGTATGATACTGATATTTATGTGGCTGACATACGTCTTGAGTCTCCCGAATATTTGAGATGCGCCCTTGCAGAGGATACATACGGCAGAAATATCAAGGAAAAGACCTCTGAAATGGCTGAGCGCGTCGGCGCCATAGTGGCAGTAAACGGAGACTATTACGGTGCACGTGAAATGGGCTTCGTTATCCGCAACGGTGAGCTTTACAGAGCAGCACCTGATGTAAAGCTTGAGTCTCTTGTAATAAATGATGACGGAAGCTTCAAGATCGTCAGTCAGCAACGCACAAGAGCTATGAATCTCCTTGAGGAAGGTGCGCGTCACGCATTTACCTTCGGTCCCGGGCTGTTAAGCGAGGGAGAATTTATGGTAAACCGTACGGATGAGGTGGAGCAGTCCATGCGCAGCAATCCGAGGACTGCTATCGGCAGGATCAGCGACGGTCACTACATACTGCTCGTCTCTGACGGAAGAACCGATACAAGCGAGGGACTGTCCCTTTATGAGCTTGCAGAGTTTTTAAAGGATATAGGTACCGTCGATGCGTACAATCTTGACGGTGGTGGATCATCTACAATGTATTACATGGGAGAGGTCGTTAATTTCCCCACCACAGACGGAAAAAGGTACAATGAAAGGAGCGTGAGCGACATTGTTTACATCGGATATTGATAATACAAAGCGTTGGCTCATCCGAACTTTGGCTTTTACTTCAGCTTCGGCTTTTTGTGCACTTTTTGGCGGAATATATGAGGTGTTTTCCCATGGAGTATACTCATATTACATGATATACGCCTTTGCGTTTCCGCTTGTTCTCGGTACACTTCCAAGCCTCATATTTGCAATGCTCTCACGTCCGTGCAAGACTTCTGCCGCATTCGACCTGTACGTTTTCGCCATTGCTGCCGCTACCGTCGGAAGCATTGTAAACGGAGTTCTCGAAATATACGGCACCTCCAGCAGGCTTATGATCCTCTTTGTTATAACAGCATCGGTATTGCTTGCCGTGTCCGTAGCACTAGCTGTGTTTGAGCACATAAAAGAGTGTCGGAGCAAGGCTGAAACGAAGTAAAAACGATATGTATATTTTACACCTTTTGCGCATAAAAAGTCAATAGAAAATACTGTCTTTCTCTATGATGGACAGTATTTTTTTGTACTGTTTATAAGCAAAGCTGCCATACATCACGAAAGTTTTTGAAGTCGGTTGATTTTTAAGGCTGAATGTGGTATTATAAATTCAGAACATTGGGATTGGAGCTATGTCATATGAATATAAATCATGATTTCCACATACACACATCTCTGTCGCTTTGTGCAGACCCCGCAACACAGGCCCAGGATTTCATTGTACCTGCAATGGAAGCCGGTATAGACAGGATCGGAATCAGCAATCATTTTTGGGACGGTGAGGTAGAGCCTCTCCGTGATGACGGTTATTTTACCATGCAGAATTTCGAAAGGCTGTCCCGCGAGCTTGAGTATATCAGAAGCGAAAAACGTATCTCTGTGTCCTTCGGATGCGAAGGAGAGTATGACCCCGTCGGTCATGATGTAGCGATGACAGAGGCGACTGCCGAGAAATTTGATCATATTCTGGTGCCTAATTCACATACCCATCTTGTGATGCCTGACGAATACTGGGATGACATACCGCGTCATAAGGAATTCCTGATGACGGCGTACACCGATATCATCAGGGGAAAGGTGAGCAAATATATAACAGCGATCGCACACCCCTTTGAAGTCGTGGGATATTCGAGAGAGAAGCTTTCAGCTCTCGTTGCCACGGTATCGGATGATGAGTTCAAGCGTATCTTTGATGAAACTGCAGAACGCGGCATTGCATATGAATTAAACGTAGGCGGAGGACGTAAGCTTACAAGGGAAGAGTACGAAAGCTCACCGTCCATACGTATGGCGCGCCTTGCAAAGGAGTGCGGATGCCGTTTCCTGTTCGGAAGTGATGCTCACGCCGCAAGGGAATTTGTGTATTTTAAGGAAAATGCAGAAATGGTTGCCGAAGCCCTGGAGCTGAAGGACAATGATATAGCTGAGATAGGCAGATGATCTGCTTTAGCAATCATACTTGAAAGGGAAAGAAACATGAAGATAGATCACGATTTTCATATTCATACAGCGCTGTCCATCTGCGCGAACGGTCATGATACGGCACTGGAAGGCTATTTTGAGCGGGCGAAAGCAACGGGAATTACAAAGCTCGGATTTGCAAATCACTTTTGGGACAGCAATATTCCATGTACTGTATGTCCGGAGTTTTATCTGCCACAGAATTTTGAGCATCTGTCGAAGCTTCTTTGTGAGCTTGATGGAGTGGATGGATTTGAATTCTATTTTGGATGTGAGGGTGAGTACGATCCGGTGCGCCGCGATGTCGGTATTTCAGAGGAGATTGCAGAGAAGTTTGACTACATAATCGTGCCGAATTCTCATACACACATGACACTTGACGGCGCATATTATGATGATCTCTCACGTCAAAAAGAGATACTGCTCCAAGCCTTCGGTGACATCGTGAACAGCAAGGTCAGCAAATATATTAAGGCAATTGCTCATCCCTTTGAAGTTGTAGGCTATTCGGTCGAGAAGCACCGAGAGCTGTATGATACCATTACGGATGATGAGTTCTGCCGCGTTTTCGATATGGCGGCAGAGCGTGGTATTGCATATGAGATAAACTTTGACATGATGATGTGGAAGACCCGTGATGAAGTTGCGGCGCTGCCTACGGTAAGGCTTTACAGACTTGCAAAGGAATGCGGATGTAAATTCATCTTCGGAAGTGATGCCCATGGGTATGAGGGTTACAGAGATTATGCACCTGCCTGTGAGTTTATGGCAGACCTTTTAGGCTTAAAAGAAGACGATATTTCAGCTTTAGCAAAATAAAAAATGTTGCCGCTATGCGGCAACATTCAGGCCGCTGACAAAGGTCTTGCGCTGACAAAATGCCCAAAAGCTTTGATCGACCTTTCTCGAAAGGTCGCGGGTTTTTAGGGCAGAGCCCTAAATCGCGCCTCGCAAGGCGCGAAATACCCCTTATTCGTCCGAAAAGCGGTCCGCAGACCGCGCATCTCCTTTAACTTTAGATTTAGTTTTTGTTTTATTTGACAAACCCTGTGCCAAAGCACAGGGTTTGTCAGCAAGCTGAATGTTGCCGCTTTGCGGCAACATTTTTTGTTTTGTTAAATTGTAAGATGAACGGGAAGTCCCATTTCATACTTGGTGGCAACCTCACCCTGGATCAAAGGAAGGATGTAGTCGATACAAGCATCAGTAATGTCATTACCGGCTTCGTTGATGTAGCTTTCGGGAACTGTCTTGATAGCGTTGGCGATAGAGGCGATTTCCTTTGTCTCAAAATCAATAGAGTAATCACCTTCAGAACGTACAGCACATACCATAACTCCCGTTGCACCGTTTACAGCAGAAGCAGCAGCAGTCATACCAGTTCTTACAGACTCCTCAATATCGGTACCTGAAGCAATGTGGGAAGCACATCTCTGGCAAATGTTGAGCTCAACGGAGCGAACCTTGCAGCCCACCTTCTCCTTGACCATCTGCTCAAGAGCTTTGCCTGTTCCTGCAAGATACTTGTGACCGAATACATCGGCAACCCCGCTCTGTGTGCCTTCTCCCACATATCTTCCGTCTGCAAAACGAACGCCTTCGGAAACTGCAATAACTACAGCAAATTTTGTCTCAAGAGCACGCTTTACATCCTCGATAAATGCATCTGCATCAAAAATACGCTCGGGAAGGTATACGTAGTCGGGCTTGACACCGCAGATCCTTCCGGTAAGGGCCGCAGAAGCTGTGAGCCAGCCTGCATCACGACCCATGATCTCTACGATAGTAACAGCGGGAAGCTTGTAAACGGAGCAGTCGCGGATGATCTCTTGCATTGTAGCTGCAATGTACTTAGCCGCAGAACCAAAGCCGGGTGTATGATCAGTGCCCACAAGGTCGTTGTCGATGGTCTTGGGAACACCTACGCATCGCATTTCGTAATCGCTTGTGGCGAGGTACTTTGTGAGCTTAGCTACTGTATCCATAGAGTCGTTTCCGCCGATATAGAAGAAATAGCGGATATTGTGACGCTTGAATATCTCAATGAGACCGTCAAAGAATGCAGGATCCTTTTCGGGGTCGGGAAGCTTCTTTCTGCAAGAGCCGAGAGCCGCTGCAGGAGTCTGCTTGAGAAGCTCAAATTTGTCCTCATCAAAGGCAGAATCCTTTGTAAACATAGCGGAAAGATCGACAAGATCCTCAGTGAGAAGTCCCTGCACGCCGTTGCGCATACCGTAAAGAGTTTCAATTGCACCGCTTTTCTCAGTAAGAGCGCCCTTGATAACGCCTGCAAGAGTGGCGTTGATTGCCGCAGTAGGACCTCCGGACTGCCCTACTACCGCATTTCCTCTTAAAATTGCCATAGTTATATATCCTTTCGTAGTATGTACACAGTACACCTATTTTATTTTTCTACACTTAATAATATATCATAATATTACCGTAAAGTCAATGTTTTGACAGAAAGAGTGCGAAACAAAAATTAAAGGGCTGCCGCATTAAAATGCAGAAGACGAGATTAGGTTCTCATCGTCGTACTTGGTACGGCAGAGAACCCAATCTCGACGAAAAAGCCGCATAAAAACGGAGAAAACCACCGATTTTGGTGGTTTTCAACTTTTTGAAGAAGAGCACAATAATTCTCATCTTCTTATTACCCATTTTGGGCGGTGGCTTTTGTTCGGCGCTTAATGCGACAGCCCCTTTTGATGCATTAAGCTTTAACTACTTTAGCTGTGTATACTTTGATTCCGTGGGAAAGAACATGAGGAGCTACAAAATACTCCTTGAAAACGCCAAGACATTCGCCTGTAAATGCATCGGTGATCTCGAGACCCATTCCCGACTCGTTTGTTAGTCCGAAATCAGAAAGGCAGGTGTGAACGTCAGCCCATCCGTCTGAGTAATTGAAATACGCGATTGCGTACTCGTTGTTACTGAGGTGCTTGAAGTAGATGTTCTTGTCGAAGTTCTGGTATCCGAGATGAGCCGCACGGTAAGGCGGACGGCACTCGGGATCCTGATTGATGCGGAGCAGAGTTTTGTTACTGATAAGCTTCAGCATCTCGTCTGAGATATTTCTGAGATCACAGCCGAGCATAAGAGGTGTGCTGAACATACACCACAGAGCAAACTGTGTGCGATACATCTCGTCGCTGAAGTCGGACGTGCTAACAAGTCCCTTGCCGTACATACCGACAGTAAGCATATCCATATCGTTGAAGCATCCCGGTGCGCTGTAACAGAAGTTCTGATCCTGAGAAAGAACGATATTTTTAAAGGATTCAAAGCTGTCATTGATGTCGCCCGTACTGCGATACATATGACCTCCGCAGGAACGAGCCCAGCTCTGCGCGATGTTTCCTGTGCATAGAGAGAAGAGTATCTCTCTGCCTGATGCCTTCAATGCCATACCCATTCTGCGGTACAGTGTATGTATGTCTACATTCGGCGGTATGAAACAGCCGTCATACTTCAGAAGGTCCACGCCGTAATCTGCAAAAGTCTGTGCATCAAGATATTCGTGATCCATGCTTCCCGGGTAATTTCCGCAGGTGCGAAGACCTGCACAGGAGTAAATACCGAACTTGAGCCCGAGAGAATGGATGTAGTCGCTGACGTAATTCATTCCGTGAGGGAATTTTACGGGATCCGGAACGATACGGTTAGTTACAGGGTCACGGTCCATGCTTGACCAGCCGTCATCAATGACAACGTATTTGTATCCAAGCTTATCAAGACCGTGCTTGACGATTGCATCAGCAGTCTCAAGAACTACCTTCTCATTGATATCACAGCCAAAAGTATTCCATGAATTCCAGCCCATTGGGGGAGTTTGTGCAAGCATAGTATAGCTCCTTTAATAATGACTAAAAACTGATAAAGGGGAGTGTGAGTATGTGCTATGAGAAGTAATGTTTATTCGCCGGTCTCTGCCGTGACAGGAACAGCATACCTATCATTCAGAGCGCTGTCAACCTCGATAGATTTAAGGAATGTGATTATCAGATCAGCAGGAGCGGACACCTCTCCTGTGTGATTATCCTTTATACGAACATTGACTGAGGCTATCCATTCCTGCCCGAATCCGATGCCGCCGTAGGCGTTATTATGCTTAAGTGCATTTAGTATCACAGGATCGATAACAAAAGTGAATCTGCCGTCGTTAAGTCCAAGCTGATCCTGAAGGATAAGCTTGTTGAAGTTCTCAACAGTAAGTGTACTGCGAGAACCGAACGAAAGATAGATACGGCCGTCCTTGAGCTCAACATTGTCATAAATGCTGTCAAGGATCTGCTGAGCACTGCAGGCTTCCGTAACACTTGAAGCTTCCGTAACACTTGAAGCTTCCGTAGAAACGGAACAACAGCTTTCGGCAGACGTACGTTCCTCTTTACAGGATGCAAGGATGAAGGCGGATAAGATAAACAATATGGCACATAGAGCCACAGCTATTAGTGATCTCATTATAGTAAGCCCGCAGCTTATTGCGGAGAACTCTTTCTAAGCATTGTAATAATATTTTACCACAGATGAGAGTGCGCTTTGTTAACTTAATATTAAATTATAAAGTCTTTTTGCTGCAAGAGCATCATTCTTCTTCTGCAAGCACACGTCCCATGAGCACACCCATCACGGATGCCATCATAAGACCGCGTGTCCAACCGCTGGAGTCTCCGAGACAATGGAGTCCGCGTACGTTGGTATTAAAGCGAGTATCCATCTTTATGCGGTTGCTGTAGAACTTCAGCTCAGGTGAATAAAGAAGAGTCTCAATAGAAGCAAAGCCGGGAACAACGTGATCAACAGCCTGAATGAAATTGATGATGTTCACCATTGCTCGGTAAGGCATAGCGGCAGTAATATCTCCGGCTACGGCATCGGGAAGGGTAGGCTTAAGATTGGACCGAGCAAGCTCCTTGGGCCAAGTACGCTTACCGTCAAGGATGTCACCGAAGCGCTGGACGAGGATATGACCCGATGCCAGCATATTTGTGAGCTCTCCTACCTTTTGAGCATATGCTATAGGCTCATTGAAGGGTTCACTGAAATTGTGAGAGCAAAGTATCGCAAGGTTGGTGTTATCGCTCTTGAGCTCCTTATAGGAGTGACCGTTTACGACGGCAAGGTCGTTGTCGTAATTTTCCTGACTTACAAATCCGCCGGGATTCTGGCAGAAGGTACGTACCTTATTTTTGAAGGGCTTCGGATATCCGATGAGCTTTGACTCATAGAGAACACGGTTTACTTTTTCGATGATCTCATTTCTGACCTCAACACGTACACCGATGTCAACAGTGCCGGGCTGATGAGCGATGTTATGCTCGGCACAGAGCTTCTCAAGCCAATCTGCACCGCGGCGTCCCGTTGCGATGACGGTATGGGCTGCTCTTACCTCGTCGCTGCGCTTACCGTCTGAGATGCAGACACCGAGGCAGGTAGCTCCGTCAAGAATAAGATTAGTACATTCCCAACCAAACATGATATCCACGCCATTTGCCAAAAGATACTTTTCGATGGCAAGATATATGTCCTGTGCCTTTTCGGTTCCCATATGACGGATAGGGCAATCCACAAGTCTGAGACCTGCCTGGATCGCGCGCTTTCTTATATCCTTGACCTCCTCGCTGTTGCCGATTCCCTCGACGTGGGGGTCGGCACCGAACTCAAGATAGATAGAGTCAGCGTATCCGATGGTCTCCTGAACGAGCTCATCTCCGATAAGATTCGGAAGATCGCCGCCAACCTCAGAGCTTAATGAAAGCTTTCCGTCGGAGAAAGCACCGGCACCGGAGAAACCGGTTGTAATGTGACAATACGGCTTGCAGGAAACGCACTTTTTAACCTTAGCCTTCGGGCAATGTCTGTTTTCGACTGCCTGTCCCTTCTCAACGATAAGTATTTTTTTACGGCTTTCCTTTTTAAGCATCTCAATAGCGGTGAAGATACCCGCAGGACCTGCACCGACAATAACGACATCATAATTCATGATCAATAATCACTGCCTTTCACGGGGAGCTATCACACTCCGCCATTTTATTTCATCATATAGTATATCACTAATCGTTACTCTTGTCAAATGAAATTCATCGCAGCTTGCATATTAAGCGGAACAGTAAAATATAATTGACCGAGAAGCTTACAAGAACAGAACGGAGCTTTGAGGTAACGTATTAAGAGATCATCAGAAGAATAAAAAGGACTTGGAAAAGACTGTTTGGTAAAGCTATTCTTACCCATTCCAAGTCCCGGAAAGGTATGGACACTAAAATGGAAGAATATTTCACCGAATCCGGAAACACGGAACGTGAGCTGTCTGCAATATTACCTTACAGACTTGTTTCAGCCGCAATAAAATGCGCCGCTGTAAATCACGGTGTAATAAATGAAATAAGGCTCAGGGAAGGACAGCCTCTTTGTGTCACATCAGCCGGTAAAAACCTAAAAAGCGGCAGAAGGGTGACAAAGGAGGACATAGACTACACGGTAAGGCATCTGTGCTCTAACTCCATCTATTCTCACGCAGATACCATAAGGGAAGGGTTCATTACATCCAAAAGCGGCATACGGGCGGGGGTATGTGGGAAGGCAGTAACAGACGGGGGACGTATCACAGCAATTACCGATATAAGCTCACTATGCATAAGGCTGCCGCGAAGGGTGCCGGGGGCTGCGGACATAGCATATTCGCTTTTGAAGGCTCACCGATTTTCGAAGGGGATACTTGTTTACTCCCGACCGGGCGTTGGAAAAACCACAGTGCTTCGCGAGCTTGCCTGCCTGCTTGCAAGCGGCAATGACGCTATGCGGCTTGCCGTGATCGACACAAGATGTGAGCTTGCGGCAGGACTTGATGAGCTGACCATGGCAGACGTGCTTACCTCCTATCCTCGTGCTAAGGGGATAGAAATAGCCGTAAGGACAATGTCGCCGCAATATATGATCTGCGATGAGATCGGAAACCGAGAGGAAGCTGCTGCAATACTTGAGGCATCGCACTGCGGAGTCAGCTTTGCCGCTTCTGCTCACGGAGGAAGCTTTGACGAGGTCATGAAAAGCAGCTATTTACGTGAACTGTGGGAAAACGGCATCTTTGGCATTTGTCTTGGACTTCGCGGAAGGGATGAAAACGGCGATTACATAACAGAAATATCATATTTTGATGAGGCACAGAGCACTGCACATGATGAAGCGAGGGTCTTATGACCGTAATAGGAGCACTTTTGATTCTTGGGGCATCCTGTGCCGTCAGCTTTTGCTTGATCCGGGAGGGGACAGGTAAGGTGACGGCACTTGAGGCTGTGTGCAGACTTATTATGCATATCAAGCAGAATATTGAGACATTTGGTACACCTATTGATGGGATACTTGAGTGCTACAGCTCAGAGTATTTCGAGAAAAGCTGTTTTGCTGATGAAATGAGGAAAAACGGCATAGCTCATGCGGCTTCGTGCGGTAGGATCGCTCTGCGTGAGGACGCGGAAACCGAATTTAAGGCGTTTGCGGAAAATATCGGAAAGGGGTACCGTGACGAGGAGATACGCAGATGTGAGTATTACCTATCATTATTTGAAGGGTATCTTTCCGAGGAAAAGGACCGCTTGAAAAGATACAGTCCCATGTACAGATATTTGCCTCCGCTTGCGGCTATGTCGCTGATCATCATTGTTCTGTAGTGCTTGGTAGCGTGAAAGTTCAAATAGTTTTAACCGAAACTACAGCGATTTCACGCGCAAACAAACACTAAAAATCAAAAGTCCGATTTTTGTCGGCTGCGCAGACACGTGTTTAGCGTGAAAGGGACGAAAAACTATCACGTAATGTATTGCTGTTTCACGCGCAAACAAACACTAAAAATCAAAAGTCCGATTTTTGTCTGCTGCGCAGACACGTGTTTGTTTCATAATTTTTTGTGCATCCGTAGGCTGAATGGAGATTAAAATGAAGGGATGGTAAGATAATGGACGTTGCACTTATACTGAAGGTAGCGGGAGTCGGAATACTTGTATCAGCCTGTCACCAGATACTTTCCCGTGCAGGCAGAGAGGATCAGGCGATGTTGGTCTCTATTGCGGGTACGGTCATAGTTCTTGTGCTGCTTGCGCAGAAGATCGGAGAGCTTTTCGAGGCTATCAGAGTGATCTTTGGCATATGAGTGACATATACAAGCTTTGCGGTGTGGCTGTTATTGCTCTTTGCGGAGTTCTCCTGCTTCGTGAGGCTCGCTCTCCCTTTGCTGAGGTTGCTGTCAGCTTCTTCGGCGTTTGCATAATGGCTCGCGTGGCGGTTAATATTTCGGAGCTTATCCGATTTTTAAAGGAACTGTCTGCGGGAAGCACGGCAGAGGATTATATAAAACTTCTGCTCAAGGCGGCGGGTATTGCCTACATAACCGAGCTAACAGCTGATATATGCCGCGACGCAGGGGTCGTCAGTATTGCGAGCTATGTTGAGATATTTGGAAAAACAGAGCTGCTGATGCTGTCAGTACCACTTATATCCGAGCTGTGCCGTCTGTCCATTTCTCTCTTGAAGCTATGAAAAGAATTCTGCTGTTTATTATCATTATGATGGCTTTTGCGCTTCCCGTGAATTCTGCAGAGTATGAGTATTTATACGGAGACGAGACAGTGATTTATCCCGAAGCCGAGATGGACAGCCTTATCTCATCACTCCCCGAGGATGTCAGGGAAGAGATCGATGATTTTATATCTGCCGAAAATGACAAGGAACGTGCAGAAGCCTTGACTGACAAGCTCGACCTTGGCTTTTGGATTCGGCATATTTTGAGTCTTATAACGGAGCTGTTTGCTCCATGTCTTGAGGAAACGGGGAGACTTCTTGTAATTATACTTCTGTCTAAAATATTATTTGGGATCACTTCTCTCGGTAATGGAGAGCTAAACGGAATGTACAGCCTCAGTGTATCGCTCATTTGCTCTGTAGCTGTAGCAGGTATTGCTGTTGACACTGTCAATATAGCCGCTTCATATATTTCAAGGATTTGCTCTGTTGTAACTGCAATGCTTCCTGTTATGGAGGCAGTAATGCTTTCCTCGGGTAACGTCACGGGAGCGGCACTCAACGGAACGTCGCTTATGATATATATTACGGTTACCGAGAATTTTACAGTCCTTGTTCTTATTCCGCTTGCGGGTGCGCTCCTTGCTCTGAGCTGTAGCTCGAAGGTATTTGACTCTGTAAATATCTCTTCTCTCATATCGGGTCTGCGTCGGCTTCTGACAACGATCCTCAGCTTTTTCCTGCTTATATTTTCATTTGTTCTCGGTATACAAAGCTCACTTGCCGCCAGCGCTGATTCCCTTGCTCTCAAAACTGTCCGCTTTGCTCTCGGCAGCTATGTTCCTATTGTCGGTGGAGCCGTTTCCGAAGCGCTGTCCACGGTGCACGCGGGATTTGATCTTATAAGGCGAACTGCGGGAGGCATTGCTGTTGTTATAATACTGTTTATTGTTTTACCTCCGTTGCTCTCAATCTTTTTTACAAGACTTTCGTTATGCTTTTGCAGGACGGTTGCAGAGCTTCTTGAGTGTAATGATGTATCACGTATTATAACAGACGCCGATTCGGTGCTGTCAGTCTTTTGCGCCCTTGCGGTCATGTCATCGGTGTTCTTTATTTTTGCAATAACCTTGTTTATGAATTCCGGACTTACATAAGGAGGCATATGGAGACATACATTAAGGGTGTGATCGTTATGGGCTCGGTCTGTTCCGTGATCCTTTCGGTGCTTCACGGTGACAGCGTAAAAAAATATGTCAGATATATCTCTCAGCTTGCCTTGCTTCTGGTGCTTCTTATCCCATTATCCGGTGCTTTGGATTTTGTTGGAGCTCTGCGCACTGACATAGTGACACCGAGTGTCGGTGAGTCGGGTGCTGAGGTAAGCGTAATATCAAAATCAGCCGAAAACATCTCAAAATATATCGCTGAGACCTGCGGCGAAAAATTTGCTCTCGATCCCAACAATATAAGGGTAAGATTGATAATTGATGAAAGCGACCCTGAGAATGTGCTGATCACTGAGATACAGCTTTTTACCGATGTGACCGGAAGCGAGGAAAAAAATCGCATCAAAAGGTACTTTGAAGAGCTTCTTCAAACCGAAGTCTATGTGTTCGGACCTTAGATCATAAAGGAAAGGAGGATCAAATTTGGAGCTGATTAAAAAGCTGAAGCTAAAAAAGAGCAGCATCGTTATAGCTGTGTTTATTCTTGTGGGGGTGCTGTTACTTATGTTTCCCGACGAAACGAGTTCATCTGCCGAGAATACCGCGTCTTATAGTATGGCAGAGGTCACCACCTACACAGAGCGCCTTGAGGACAGAATACGGAAGCTGTGCTCATCTGTGCGCGGTGTGGGAGACGTCAGCGTGCTTGTGACACTGGATTGCGGCAGTGAGTTCGTCTATGCTGATAACAGAAACGAGCAGATGAACGAGAGCGGTTCGTCCTACAGCTCGGATTACCTGATAATTGATGATAAGGATGGAAGCTCCCCTGTTACTGTAACGGAGATATATCCGAAAATACGCGGAATAGCACTTGTGTGTGACGGAGGAGATGATCCGAAGATCAGGCAGAAGCTTACGGACCTTCTGTCAGCGGCTCTTGGTATATCCTCGGGAAGAATAAGCATTACTTCATGAAATCAGTAATAATCAGGAAGAATGTGGCATATGATTGAATATAAAAAAGCTATATAGCTGTACGGAGGTAAATATGATAAAAGATCTGGTCAAAAAAATCAAAGAGAAGGCAGGAACACTAAAAAATAAGCTTCGCGGTAAGATCGGCAAGCGGACGGTCGCGACACTTTGCGCACTTTTGCTTGTAGGCTGTGCGGTGGTGCTGAACGTGTTCCTGTTTAACGAGGAGGGAGCAGCGGATGACAAAAAGCAAATGGCAGTAGATCTGTCCGGTATCGACGCAGGTGAGCTTGACGGAGACGCAGCCGATGTCGGCGCGGATGCTGAGGACATGAGCACGGATGATTATTTTGCAACCGTTTCCCTCGGACGTCAGCAGGCACGTGATGAGGCAATGGAGGTACTGCTCAGCGTGACTGAGAACGCTGAAGCGCTTCCGGAGGCTAAGGCTTCTGCTATGGCAGACATAAACCGTATCGCCCTTGACATCGAAAGGGAAGGACAGATCGAGGCAATGGTCGCATCCCGCGGCTTTGAGAGGTGCGTTGCTGTTGTAAACGGCGACAGCGCAAGCGTTGTGGTGTGCTCCGATACTCTTACCCCCGGTCAGACCGCACAGATAAGCGAGATCGTCTATGAGGCGGCAGGTATCGTTCCCGCAAATCTCAAGATCATCGAAAAAAGTCCTGTTTGACGGTGAAATTCATGACAAAAAATCTCTCACAAATGCGTGAGAGATTTTTTGTATAAAAAATACGTTATGTGACATAATATTTTTAAACATCAAAGGGCAAGAAAAAGGCAGAATATAAGCATGAACATGAGCAACGAAGCATATAAAAAATACGCAGACGGACGGGCGAAAAAGTCCCCGATTTTGAAGGATTCTGTATGGGCTTTCTTTACCGGCGGAGCAATATGCACGGTAGGTCACGCCTTAAAGCAGCTTTATCTGTACCTCGGTGCAGGGGAGGAAAATGCGGGAATGCTTGCTTCGGTAACACTTGTATTTGCCGCGATCCTTCTTACCGGAATCGGAGTTTTCGATAACATTGCAAAGCACGCAGGTGCGGGGACACTTGTACCGATCACGGGGTTTGCAAACGCCGTGTCCTCCTGCGCCATCGACACGAAAAGCGAGGGCTTTATCCTCGGCGTTGGCGCGAAGATATTTACCATCGCAGGACCTGTCATCCTCTACGGCATATCGGCCGGGGTAGTCTATGGGGTTATTTATTGGATGACGACACTATTCTAACGCAAAAGGCTTGACCAAACGGTCAACCCTTTTTCATTATATCTTCATATAAATCGTCGAGCACATCTAACCAACACGAATCATTTGTTTGTTCTGCTTTTATGCGAGAATGCTTAAATGCAAATTCGATGATGTTGTAAGAAATTTGAGTCAGTCTATTATAAATTATCATCGCGCCGGGCCAATTGAGATCCTGTATCCATTCTAATAGCATAAACATAAACGGCTCTAATTCTTTATCGCTTCGCATAGCAACAACCTT
>JAFUPK010000059.1 GCA_017481265.1 Clostridia bacterium | reverse complement strand
GATCCCCGGCTTTATCGCACCTCCCGTTGAGAGATTCGGAATAGTTGAAGAATAAGCCTTAAGGCTTATTCTTCAACTATTCCGAATCTCTCAACGGGAGGTGCGATAAAGCCGGGGATCTTTTTAAACACCTCTGCATCCTCGCGGAATCTGAAGTCTCCGTTTGCCTCGTCCACAAAGCCCACGTCCCCGTCTGTGATGTAGTTCGTCTCAAGACCCGTTGCCGTCTCGATGCCGTTATCAAGCTTATACGGACGGTTAGCGCGGAGAATGAGATTGTTCTCGTAGTGGTTGCCGAAGGGGGAGCGGATTCGTCTTTCCGCCGCGGAGCTGTAATCCTCGTAGCCCTCTTCCGCCTTAAGCTTGAAGTATTCCTCATAAGCCTCGGCGTAATCGCGGTAGGTGGGGTACCTGCCGAAATATTTTTCCGTTCCCATATTTCGTGCGGTATTGAGGATTCCTGCGGAAAGGCCCTTCCACATACGGTCGTCGTTCCAATATGAGATGTCGCCGCCGAAGGCAAAATATCCCGCGTCGATGCTGATATTGTTCCAGTAGCAGTGCTCGCAGCCGTTGTGGTGGTTGAAGCTTCTGCCGCCGCCCTCCCAGAGGGTGTGATCGTTTTCGAAGGTACCGTTACCCACAACGATATTTCCGTAAGCGTACATTCCGCGGGAAAGGTCGTCGAAGTAGATACCGTAATCACCCATTGCGAAGTTGAAGAAGTAGTTGTAGCGGTAGTGGTTTCCGCAGGTGGAGCAGCCGCCTCCGCCGACGTAGATCATACCCGTGTCGTGAGTTTCGGTGTCGCCGCCCTCGCCTATGTTATACTCAATGATACCCTCGTTGTGACCTGCGTCCGCAAGGGTGGTGTTATGGAGGTAGTTATGGGAAACGATATTGGCAAAGCCTCCGGAGTTTAAGCCGAATCGGCAATGAGGATTGATGAGCTTGCAATTCTGGATGAAGTTGTTGCAGGGGATCATATTTGAGCGGTCTCCGCCCATTACGTTCATACCGCGGTTGGAGAAATGCTCAAGGACTGAGTCGATGATACCGTTTCTGTAGCCCTCGCGGATGTCCACTGCAAAGAGCCATGAGTGAGGGAGTCCCACGGTGCCGCTGATATGACATCTCTGGAAGAGGACCTGACGGCATCCGTCCGCCTTCAGCGCTGTGTTGATGCAGCGTCCCACGTCGAGGCGGTCGATGATGACGTTTTCTGCCTCTTTACAGTGGATTACGACCTTCTCGCTTGTGACGAAGCGAACGTCTGCGGAAGCGAGGTCGCAGTTCTCGGGGGGATATACGTAAAGCTTACCTGTTTTGCGGTCAAGATACCACTCACCGGGGGCATCAAGCTCCTCAAAAACGTTGAGGAAGAAGTAGGTATTGTTGCTCTCCGCGTGAATGGGATGGCGGTCGAAGCAGCCAAAGCCCTTGACGGTACGCTCTTCGGCATTGATGGCCTTTACGGGACGGAGGAATCTGTCCCACTCGTAGCACAGTGCGCCGAACACGAGGATATCGTCCTCCCATTTCCATGTGTAAACGCGGTCGTCGTCAACGCCGATCTCCCAGTCACCGAGCTCGGAGTCTGTATCATAGCTCCAGCCTGCACAGGGGATGCGGTCGTTTACTCTGAGCATGGGATCGCCTGCGTTGGGGTAACGTGCGAGATCCTGTTCAATATTATTTATAAGGAGCGCGGACTTACCGCGTCCGGGCTTACCGAAGTCGGTGATACCGAGGGCAGAAAGGTCAGCACAGAATATTTTGCCGTGTACGGAGGGATCAAGTCTTGAGAGAGTCTCTCCGTCGGTCACGGGAGAGAATGCGGAGTAAGGGATAGCGTGGGAGGTAGAGAGCACGGGAGTCTCTCCCTCCTCGGCGGTAATGATAAGCGGGCTCTCAACGGTACCGGAATGCTCTGCGGTGACAAGGATCGTCTCATCGAGATCGTAGTTTCCGCCGCGAAGGACGATCTTACCGCCCTTTTTACCGCTGAGGCGTGAAAGAGCCTCATTCACGGAAGCAAGGGGGGTATCCTTGGTGCCGTCAGCCGAATCACAGCCGCCGGTTGCAACATAGAAGGTACGTTCATTGGAGCCTTTGAAAGCATTCACGTTAAAGGGGTGGATAACGGTGACTTCACTCGGAAGCTCGGCAACGGAAGCGAAGAAGCGGTCACGGACACCGCCGTCCTCGGTACGTCTTGCTTTGATAGGCGGATATTCTGTGGGCATATTCATCTCGATGATGAACTTATCACGAGTCACCTCTTTAGGGTGACGTGCAAGCATGATATCTTTAAGTGAAGGTAACATAAGCTGACTCCTTTGAAGTAATTTGAAGTAATAAGTAAAAGTGAACATTTTCATTTTCTAAAGAAAATGAAAATATATCGCATTCCGCTTGCGGAATATATCGCTTGCGTAGCAAATATCGCATTTTTTAAGAAAATATTTCACATTCTGCAAAGCAGAATATATATGCGCCTCTCGCCATACGGTATGGCTATAATCTCACGTACAAATCCACTGTAGGGACAGGCGTCACTGTTTGCGTAGCAAACAATACTGTCCGTCGTACGCTTCCCGCCATACGGTATGGATGTAACCTTACGTAACGGGAGACCACAGGTCTCCCCTACGGCGGTTCTGAATTTTCCACTGTAGGGGCGACCATTGGTCGTCCGAAAACGTACGCTTCCCGCCGTACTGTGCGGCTGCAACCTT
>JAFUPK010000001.1 GCA_017481265.1 Clostridia bacterium | reverse complement strand
CGGTAAACGGAAGAGTTACTTCTTCTGTTGTCTCTTCCGCGTATACTGCTGTCATTGCCATGCTCATTACCATCATGACTGCAAGCAGTATGCTGAGTAAACGTTTCATAACTGTTTCCTCCAAAAGATAAATTCATTACCATTGGTAACTATGTTAATCATAGCATAAAATACCGAAAAAATCAACTGTATATTAGTAATTTACAGTAATAATTTATTAGAATTGTATATTTAACACTCTTTTTACCATCTAATGTATAATTCATTCCTCGGTTTCCATTTAATTGTCACATTCAAATGAAATTTCCAAGCAAACACGGAGCTCCCCCGACAAGCTTACAAGATCACAATTCTTGCAGGCTCTTCGGGGGAGCTTATATTATTAAAGGAAAAAATTATTCATGAGGCAAAGTAACTGAGAGATAATAATAATCATACTTGCCGTTATCCGACTGATTGAACATTATGAGTCCTACAGTGCCGTCGTTATCCGAATTATTTCTTACCGAGGTAGCAATAAGCTTAGTTGGGAGGATGGTATCGCTTCCCTCCTCTGCTCCGCGTACCTTCAGGGTAACGGGCTCACATATCTTCTTGAATGTCATTCCGCTGTCGGTGCTCTTCCATATCTCAAGATCAGCTTGCTTCTTTGTCATGTAGGTGTCGACGGCAAGAATGTAAATACTGCCGTCAAGTCCCTCGGCAAGCATGGGCGTATATGAGTTTTTGTCGTTTGTCAATTTTATCTGTGTATTTTTGACTTCTTTCATATACTTGTCGTAAACTGCATGATAGAGATAGCTTCTGTTATTTCGCTTGACCGTATAGAGAAGCTGGAGGTTTCCTTCGCTGTCAACAATAGAGCTTCCGCAGCCGTAGTGAGCGGCACTTTCCTGCTTGACTCTTTCAGCCTCGGTATCGTAAGTCGGTTCATAGACAACCGTAATATCCATTTCTTCCTTATGAACGTCCGGAATGTGGAATAAGTACAGCGCATCCCACACATAGCCTGTCTGAGTTGCAAAATCGACGCCAAGCTGCTTACCGAGCTCGGTTATGAGCATGGCGCGCTCTTCAACGAAGTACATTCCGCCGCGTCCGTCGGGATATGCGTTGAGGTAGCAGCATCTCCAGTCGATCTCCACCGTATAGCAGGAAGGCTCCCACTTGCCGCTCTCAATATCGTAGATAAACCACGCAATATATCCGGGGATATCTCCGCCGTTGAATATTGCGTAGATCTTACCCATCTCCAGATCAATAACGGGCTGTGTATAGCCATATCCGTGGCACTGATTTGACGGAACATCGAAGGGGATCGTCACAACATCCTTGGTATACTTCTCAGTCTTTGCGTCGAATCTGTACATGGTGAGTCTGCCGGATCCTGTACTCCAAGTATCGTTGAACAAGGTTATGAATAGCTCGCCGTTCTTACCCTGCAGGATATTAGGCACACAGCTTCCCTGTGAATGGTGGAACTCATCCTTGAAAATGAGGCGGGTTCCGTCGGAGGTTATCTTGAGAAGAGCGAATTCGTCATAGCTTCTTCCCTCTTCACTGACATCCGCGGTAACAAAGACTACAAAGGTACCGTAACGGGTACGCACAAGCTTGATCTCGTGACCGCCGTGGATACCTATACCGCTTGCCATAACGTCGCTCGGAGTATCTGATAGGCAATCGTCTATCAGCATGACCTCAGAGATCGAGAGTCCGCTTTCGTCCTCGTAAATCTTACCTATGTTCTCGGGAGTGGGGTCATCAGCAGGAGCCGGAAGATCCTTCCAAGCATCGTTTACATAAAACTTCACGCCTTCGAAGCTTTCCACAGGTTCGGTCACGTCGGGCTCTGTGGTATCCGGAGCTGTGGTATCAGGCTCGGTCACGTCGGTATCACCCGTATCCTCAGGAAATACTGCAGGCAGAAGCCTGGTGATGATCGTCGCGACCTCTGCTCTTGTTGCTGTGGACTTGGGATTAAAGGCACCTGAATTGTCGCCGCCAACGAGTCCGATGGCACGGAGGTCTTCAATATATTCCTTCGCCCACTCAGGATGCTTTGCCGAGTCGGAAAAGCTCTCGATGAGGACTGTTCCGATGAACTCATATCCTGCGTAGTCAAGGAACGTGCTGAACAGCTTTGCGAGCTCCTGACGAAGCACGGGATCATTAGGCCTAAAGGTATTATCCTCGTATCCGTTTACGAGGCCCTCCTTTACCGCCCAGCCTACATACTCTGCGTACCACGCGCTCTTCTTCGTATCCTTGAATGTAAGGCTTTCCGCAAGGCCCTCAGTCTCGGCACCTGCGAGTCTGTAGAGGATCGTAACGAGCTGTGCTCTTGTCATCTGCTCGTTCGGAGCAAACTGTGTTTCCGATTTGCCCTCCATAACGCCCTTTTCCCAAACAGCTTTAACCGAGGGATAGAACCATTTGCCTTCTTTTACGTCAGTAAAGGGCATTTTCTCTTCTGCGGCTGAGATGATTCCCGTAAGAACTACAGCGAGACACATCGTCACCACAAGCAGCATAGCTATGATCTTTTTCACTTTCTGTCATTCCTTTCCACGATAGTTTAAATATTACAATACGCTTTTGTATTTCAAAATATCCCGAGATACGACATATCTCGGGATACTTTTAAAATTATCAGTCGGGAAGCTTTACTGAGAAGTAATAGTAATCGTAAGTTCCCTTATCATCCGGCTGGAAGAATACTACGGGAACATAGCCATCAATATCAGAACCGTTTCTGATGGATCCGACGATGATATTTTTAGGCTCGAACTGAGCATCATCACCTGTAGCACCCTTGAGAGTTACAGTTTGAGGAGCGCAGACCTTCTTGATAGTCTTCATATCATCGGAAATCTCCCAAAGCTCAACCTGGAACTCCTTCATTGTCATGTAGGTGTTTACTGCAATGATGTAAACAGTTCCGTCGGGAGCCTCAACTACAGCAGGAGCAAAGCTGTTCTTGGTGTTGGAGAATTTAATAGTAGAATGTCTTACCTCATTGAGATTGTTGTCGTATGCTGCATAGTAGATATTTGCCTTGTTGCCATATGCCTGAGTATATACAACGTGGAAGTTACCGTCGCTGTCAAGAAGAGTTGAACCGTTGCCGTAATGGTTAGCATTGGAGCGCTTGTCATTCGCCTCGTAGTCCGGCATAAAGATATCTTTTATATCAGCGTGCTCAACGTGAACATCAGGAACGTGGACGAGAACAAGCGCATCCCAAAGGTATCCGTCAATACCTATAAATCTGTCGATTCCGAGAAGCTGACCGAGGGCATTGGTGGTAGCGTCTCTCTGTTCAACGAAGAGGAAGCCGCCGTTTCCGTCGGGATATGCATTTGCATAACAGATTCTCCAGTCAAGCTCAATTGTGTAGCAATCGTCCTCCCATGTACCTGTAGCGATATCATAGATGAACCATGCAACATATCCGGGAACGTCACCGCCGTTGTAGATAGCGTATATCTTTCCATGCTGTTCATCAAGAACGGGCTGTGTGTAACCATATCCGTGAACCTTGCTGGGAGATATGTCATACTTGCGATACTGAACATCCTTAGTATAGGTATCTGTCTTAGCATCGTAGGTATAGACGGTAAGACGTGCAGAGCTCTTGCTCCAATCCTCATTCATAAGGATGATGTAGAGAATACCGTTCTCGCCCTGGAGGATATTGGGAACGCAGCTTCCGTTGGAGTGATCAAAATCATCCTTGAAGATGCGGCGGGTTCCGTTTGCTGTGATCTCGAAGAAGGACATTTCATCGTTCGTTCTGCCCTCCTGAGCGTTATCACCGGATACGAAAATGGCAAATGTACCGTATCTTGTACGGGCAACCTTAACCTCGTGACCGCCGTGGATACCTGTTCCTGCGATCTTGACAGTCTCTCCGTTATCGTCAACCTTCATTGCCTCGGAGATCATAAGTCCGATAGTCTCGTCAGAGTAGACAGTGCCGATGTTTTCAGGAGTGGGATCGTCTGCGGGAGCGTCCATGCTCTTCCAATCGTCATCGGGATATACTTTAACGAGAGGCTCGGTCTCCTCGGGGGGAGTTGTCTCGGGCTCTGTGGTCTCAGGATCGGAAACGTCGGGCTCTGTGGTCTCGGGATCGGAAACGTCGGGCTCTGTAGTTTCATCGCCGCCGGAAACGTACGGATGCATTCTCATAAGGATGGTTGCACCTTCCGCTCTTGTTGCGGTAGCCTTTGCCTCGAATCTTCCGCCGTCCTTACCCTTCATAAGTCCGCTGAGACGTACCGCCTCAACAAAATCCTTTGCCCAGTTCTGGATCTTATCCGGGAAGGGATCTGCGATATCCTCGCCGACTATCTCAATATCCATGTAATCAAGGAATGTTACGAGCATCTTTGCAAGCTCGTCGCGGAAGATCTCCTTGTTGGGCTTAAAGAGCTTCTTTCCGCCCTCTTCGTAGCCGTTAACGATTCCTGCGCCAACTGCCCATGTGAGAGATTCAGCGTACCACTGTGTATTCTTGGTATCTGCAAAATCAAGATTTGCCTCCGTTGCAGGCTCGCCTGCGAGAGACCAGAGCATCTTTGCGAACTGTGCTCTTGTAAGAACCTCGTTCGGCGCAAACTTGGTTTCGGACTTACCGTTCATAAGGCCGTTTGTATAAACATACTGAACTGCGCCATAGAACCACTTGCTCTCTTTTACATCTGTAAAAGGCATTTTTTCTTCTGCAGCTGAGATGATGCCTGTAAGAACGATACTGAGGCACATCATCACCACAAGGATCATTGATATGATCTTTTTCATGTTTTTGAGTCTCCTTAGGTATTGATATAGGATTCTTCTTAGATAATATCACAAATCGCGCCATAAATCAATACCGAATTATTAACATTAACACAAAACAGTCAATTTTTTGCGAGAGAACCCAGCACATTTACCGCATCAGCACATATTCTTCTTCCGTGCTCCGAAATATAGTACCTTCCGCCCTTACCTACAGGAGCACCTCCGAACTCGCCGGCAGATGTCTCCTCTTCACCAAGCATCAAATAGTATTTTCTTATATTTTCTTCTACCACGAAGAACTCACTTCCCGCTTCATATCCTCTTTTTTTCAGCGCAGAACAAAATGTAAGCACCCCATCGAGCTTATCAAACCTGTACAATATGTATCCGTCTTTTTTTACATTTGTGTGCAGGGAACGCTCTTCCGCTTGCTTTGCTCCGGACTTTTCATCGGCGGCAAGCTTCGTTACAAACATCTCACAGCCTCCGTGCTTTTCGGGATAATACTGTACAAATACTCTTTCACCTATGGCATCAAAGCCGCACTTGTCTCTTGCTTCCTTCAATATATTCCTGAAAGCCGCCCTGCCGGAAAGATCACCGCCTGCGCACGGGTCGAAGTCAAGCTTCTTCATATCCTCAGCAGACAGCATTACCTTCAGCTTGGTTCGGCTTATCATTATAAGCTCCATTATCAGTTACCGTACCTTTGCTTTAGTTCCTTCGGTATACATTATACCTTGTTATTATTATAATCCTGCAGCGCCAAAAATGTAACCCTAAATTTGTGGAAGTCAGACCAAAGAAAGGTGACGAAAAAGGTCACACTTCTCATCGAAGCGTGACCTCAGGCCGCTGACAAAGGTCTTGCGCTGACAAAATGCACAAAAGTTTTGATCGACCTTTTTTAAAAGGGCGCAGGGTCTTGGGACAGAGTCCCGACTCGCCGCTACTTCGCTAAACGAAGTAGGGCAGAGGGCGAAATTCCACTTATTCGTCCAAAACGCGACCCGCACCAAACGAAGTTTGGTGACGCACTTCGCGCAAGCGAACGTGCTGCAGCTCGCGCATTCCTTTAACTTTTGATTTAGTCTTTGTTTAATTTGACAAACCCTGTGCTTTGGCACAGGGTTTGTCAGCAAACTGAGGTCACACTTCTCATCGAAGCGTGACCTTTTGTTATTTTAATATCTGCCTATCTCATAGAAGTGGTTGTCGAGGAAGTCAACACCCTCGCGGATGCTGTAGTCTCCTTGTGTGGGATCGGTAAAGATGGGGTTCTCATCAATGCCGTAGGAGCGGTTGTTCTCACAGTACTGTCCGAACAGCTCACCCATTGCACCGAATTTTACCTCGCCGTTCTCATCAACCTCAAGCCTCTGACCGAAGGCGTAGTTATTGGTAAGGTAATGAACCGTGGTAAAGAGGCACTCCACCTCACCTACCTTGGAAGGATCGCTATGGTAAGCATACATAATGGGCCATCTTTCCTTCCAAAGATCATAACCTGCGTCGCCTTCCTTGACCATACGGCCTACAAGGTATTGATAGTTTGCATGATTTACGATCTCCTCGGGGGTTCCGTTTTCAATAAGACTGTAAAGTCCCGCATTCCAAGTAAACCAAGCAGACTTTATAAATACGTTGTCGTGTACTACATTGTCACGTCCGCCGTTAAATACAATGTTCTGTCCTTCAACATTGTAGAAAATATTTCCGTAGACAAGCTGTCCTGCTGTTCCGTCATCGAGGTAGATACCGTACTTGGCACCGCCTACCATATTCATAAATATATTATAGCGTATATGGTTGTCGCGGAACGCCTCAGAGTGCCATGTGTAGACTGCTCCGTAGTCCTCAGTAGTCATCATCATGTTTTCAAAAATGTTGTACTCGATCAAGGTATCAATGCATGAGTTATAACGGATAGCAGAATGGGCACCGTTTTCGAAATAATTGTGGGAAATCACGGCTCCCACATCATTCTCTAAAAGTATACCGCTTGCATCGAAATACTGAGGCAGGCTGAAATCGTGGAAATAGTTGTTCTCGATCACGTTGTTCGCAGAAAGAATGAGGTTTCTGTCGGCATTGGAACGAAGATTTATACCTATTATTGCGAAATTAAAGAATTCGCATTCCGTAACCGTTAAATCATTCACATCATCAGCACTGATAACAGAAAAGCCTGCTATGTTTCCAAATGTACAAAGCTTAAAGGTGATATGGTCGCCGTAGCTTACGATAGCGTTTTCTGTTGAGCAGTTTAACTCAAGACCGACAAAGCTGAGGTAGTCAGCTCCCTCGTTGAGAGTCATAAACGTACCGGACCGGCTGATAGCATAATCCCCTGAAGGATTGTAAATGTAAAGCTGTTTTGTGTCATTATCAAACCAATATTCACCGTCTGCGTCCATAAACTCAGCAAGATTGTGGAAGAAGATAGTATCGTCCATTCTATCCTCGAATGCAAGAGGATATTCAGGAAGCGTATAACCGTCAAAAACCACCTCATCAAAAGCAATAGTTAAGATATTGGTGTCTCTGTCGTATGATTTAACCGGGAATGTATCAATGAACCAACCGGTACGAAGGAAGCCTGTGATCTTGAGTCCGTCGTATGTAGTGAATTTATCAGCAGTATTTGCAACAAGTCCTGAGCAGAGAAGCTTATCATACTGCCATTCCTCCTTGCCTTCTTCTTCAATGCGTGTTGTAAAATCTTTAAAGGAGGCGTCTGTACCGATAGCAGTCTTGTTAGGATAACGCGCTTCCCAGCACACTCCGGTAGAAGAGAAGATGAGATTATTATTCTCGAGCTTATCGAATTTTCCGGAAAGGTCAACCTTATAGATGTTTTCACGGGCATCCTCTTCAAAGAGAGCCTTTTCGGATTCGTCAAGAGGTTTGAAATCGCTTTCGGAGATCATATATCCGTTAGCAAACACAACATCGCCGTCGCCGTATGCACAGTATGTGATGGGAACAGCCTCTGTACCGCTGTCCTCAGCAGTAAACTGAAGGTTGTCAAGGCTTCCGTAGTTGCCTGCCTTGAATGCTACCTTGATCTCGCCTGTTGCAGTCTTCTTGAGCTCGCGCACCAGCTCCTTAGCCTTTGCGAAGGTCTTGACGGGCTTATCAAGTGTACCGGGGTTTGCGTCGCTGCCGTCTGTTGCTACGTAGATATCCGCATCTGTTACGAGAGAATATTCCTTCTCGGTGTATGTGCTGAATCCCTTCGGGTCGTTGTATGCAAGAGCATACTCATACTTATCGTATTCCTTGAAGCATCTGAGGATCTTCGCAAACTGCTCACGGGTAGCACCTTCGCGAGGTACAAGTGTATCCTCGGTCACGCCTGTGATAAGTCCGATCGCGTTAGCCCATGAAAGAGCCTCGCGGGCATATTCGTGGACTCTCTTGTAGTCAGCGTATCCTGTGATGTCTGCACGTTCCTCTGTAATGATGTACTCCTGCGGAGCATAGCGCATGATGATAGTAGCAAGCTGCTCACGGGTGATAGTCTCCATGGGAGCGAACTTACCCTCTCCGACGCCGTTTACGATATCGTTATCAGCCGCCCATATTACAGCATTTGTAAACCACTTTCCCTCTTTTACGTCCTTGAACTTAGTGGAATAATCTACCTCGGGCTCGCCCTGAAGTCTGTAGAGAACGGTTACGACCATTGCACGGGTCATAGTCTCCGCGGGAGCAAATATACCCTCGCCTGTGCCGTTCATAAGTCCGTTTTCCGTAACATACATGATGTCGGCATAGCTCCAGCGCTTTACCTTTACGTCCTTATAAGGGGACACTTCTTCTGCAGATACAGTTGTACCTACAAGGATCATGCTTCCCACCATCATTAGGGCAAGCACAAACGAAATGATCCTATTTGTTTTCTTGTTCATTTTTGAATCTCCTTTGTATCCTGAAATGCGGATTCCTACGTGATATTATACTACATAATCCATCCATTTTCAAGTAAAAACTAAGAAACGGTCACGCAAAACACGTGACCGTCCCATTCAGATAAATTTTTCGGCAACATGAGAGAATGTCGGACATCCTCTGTTTTTTATTCACCATGAAATAGTCTCTACAGTAACATAAGCCATGTATGACTCCATCTCTCCGTTTATTGCCACGGTGTATTCGAAGATAAGCAGCTCATCATCCACAAGATTCAAAGCAAGATAGGCAAGCTCATCCTTAACGTAGAAGCGGAATCCGCCGACGGTGTTGCTGTCAAGCACAGGCTCAACGCGAAGGGGTCCCGACGGCTTTGTGATCTTCAGATCCATCATGGGCTTAATACCTTCGGGAGTATTCTCGCTCGTCTTTAAAAACACGCCGACAGACTGCTTCATAAAACTCGGCGGCACATCATCGGGAACGATGATCGTAAAAGAATTGTCGATATACGCATTGCAGACCGGGTCAATGCCGTACTTTTTGAGCAAAGCGTGATCCTGAGTTGACGTAAGCGTGTAAAGTCTCCGTGTCAAAGCCGCCGCCTCAGCCCGCGTAGTCTTAGTTGATGGGTCAAACACACCGCCGTTTTTACCTTTAAGTATCTCTGCCCTGTAAAGAGTGACCGCCGCAAACTTTGCATATTGCGGAATTTTATCATAGTCAGGAATATATGGATTTACGCGAACAAAATCAACGGCAAGCTGTTCTGTGGCGATATATCGGAATATCACAGCGGCAAGCTCGGCGCGTGTCACGGCAGCGTTGGGAGCAAAAACGGTAGCGCTCTTCCCTTTTATTATACCTTTGCCATAAGCCCACTTTATAGCTTCGGTGTACCAACGGTTCTCATATACATCCGTAAAAGGAAGCTTCACGTCTTCTTTTAAAGATCTGTCGGACATATTGTAGATCACCATTACGAGCTCTGCTCTTGTAATAGGATCATTCGGACGAAAATCGCCATTAGGGTGTCCCGACATGAGCTTCCTTGACTCATCATAGACCCATTTCACATCCTCGTAATACCAGCTTTTTTCACTGACGTCGGGGAATGGCAGTGCAAAGGCACTGACAGACAGAGCCAGCAGCGTGCAAAGTATAAGAATAAAAGACATAAGTTTTTTCATGACAATCTCCTTTCGTTTTCAAATATCGTCAGTTCATAAAATCAAGAGGCCACGGAAGCTTTTGAGGCACGCCCGGATTATCTTCTCCGAGGCTCCAGCTATACGGCTTCCCAAGTCTTACGCTTCCGTTTGAATCGGTAAATTCATAATAAAAATCATAAACGGGAGAAAGCTTTGTTGTCCCATCGGGCAGGCAAGTTTCCATGTAGATGATCTTCCCCGCAATATTATCACGGTAGTATTCATAATTCGGGTCACCTACAAGAGAATCAAGCTTCGCCTTCACTGCATCTTCATATCTTATATAACCGTATTCACCTATGCAGGTATAGTTGACAGGTCCTTCTATCTGAAGAAAAGCCATTCCGCCGTTCTCACCTGCAAGCTCATATCTTACAGTCAGATTCCCGCTGAAAAAGTTTATCTCAGTTTCAAGTGGATCCTTACCCTTTTCTGAAAAGGAAAAGCTGTATGCGTACACCTCTCCCTCCTTATAATGCGTTAGAGTTCTTAAAAACACGTCATCAATACCGAGATACTCAAAAGCAGCCCGCAAGTAAGGCAGGCTCTGTAACTGCTCAAGTACCTCGCCCGGAGTCAGCTCCGCATCAGCCAAATACAGAGAGAGGCTTATGACAGGCTTACCTTTTAGTACCTCGAATGTTATCTCATCTTTAGCAAACTGTTCATCGTCACCAAGATATATAACCTTATCGTCCTCAACTCTCATATCCGATCTGTCAGACTTTCCGTATACAAGGTCAGCAAAACTCAGCGCAAGCTTTGGCAAATCCACATTTTCCGTGTTTCCGTAATTCATATACAGGGGAAGCTTTTGAGGCAAAGATGTGCCGTCTTTAAAATATGAAAGTCCATCCGACGACATATCCATAAGTATCTCATAAGATTTTTCATCATTGCCTACTCCAACCCACTTAAACTCACTAAAAAATGGGAATTCATACTCCTTCACCGGACCATCAGTCTGTATTGCCTCGCTTTCAGTCACCGCTTCGGATGGTTCGCCGGTCTCTTCGGTATCACGTGGCAAAGCTGAAGTTGACTCCTGCGGCTCGCTCACACTTTCAGTCAGATGGACTTCGGGCAGTAATGTGCTGTCTTCGACAGGATAAGACTGCTGCGGCTCTGTATCGGAAATCTCAGTCGGCGCTTCGCTTTCAAAATGAGGCTGTGATAATCCCGATGTATAAGCAGTATCAGTACGTTCTGTATCGGTAATATCAGTTGTAGCGGAATGTATCACAGAACTCCCGTCTCCGGAAAAGCTCGGTATATGGACAGGCTCACTTTTTTCAGCCGACAACAGCACGCTCCAAAGCCCGATGATGCCAAACGCCGCAATACATGAAATTACCGTCACCGTTTTTTTGAAAAAAAGACGTCGGGAAGCCCTATACGCATCTTTTCTTTTGAGTACCGCTTCTGCGATCTCTTTATAGCTCTTCATCGGCAAATCCCTCCTTTTCAAGCTCAACTCTCAGCGAATTTCTCGCCCTGTATACAAGACTCTCGAACTGGTGCACCGATCTGTGCATGATCTGTGCCGCTTCCTTATAGGAAAAGTCCTCAAAATACAGCAGCCACAAAGCCTGAGAATGTTCCGCTTTAAGCTTATTCATAGCATGGCGGAGACGAAGCTTACGCTCCTCCCTCAGATATTCATGCTCAAGTGAATCACCTTCATCTGACATTTGTTCAAGCTCGCCTTCCTCCGCAGTCATCCTCGGCTTTTTCCTCAGCTCATCGAGAGCCACATTACGGCCTATGGAATAAAGCCACGTTTTGAACGAAGATCTTCCATGGAAGTGCGATTTTTTGATGGACAGCTTAAAAAACGTTTCTTGCACGGCATCCTCGGAAAGGTGAATGTCGCGGAGTATGCTGTTGATATAAAGGAGCAAACCGTCGCTGTAGTCCTCTATTATCGAAACAAGCCCATCGTCGTCTCCGCTAAGATATCTTTCCCAGTCCAAAACGCCCTTGTCCACAGCAACCCACCCCTTTCCATTGTAATTACCGTTTCACTTATTTGACGTTATTTTAACACAAAAACACTCGGTTTTAACAAAAAATATATAAATAATATCGCTTTCGATAAAAATCGGCGGCATCTGATCATCCGCTATGATCGTGGGCATCCTGTTGATCCACCCACCTGTTCGAGAGGCAAGCCAAATATCATTGAAAATCGCTTCATTCTGTGATATACTACAGTTATGCAGATTGAGTTAGCGGCGGAGACAATTATGTATCACATCGAACGGGAAATCGGGCTCGATAATTATCTGCTTATTAACATTTACACCTTTTTGCGAACTCATTGACTTTGATAAACATATCATTTATACTTTTATCAGTACCGTAAAACAAGCTGTATGTAATATTTGGAAAGGTTATAAGCTCTATGAAAACAAAAGTTAAGATCGCACTTCAGACGGAAGCTTCGGATACGCCATGCTGGCCGTATATCAATTACGATTATGACCGAAAATTTTCGGAAATATTCGAAGTAATAAAGCAATCGAACCAGGACATAGACTTTGATATTGCGAAATACACCTCTGTGTCCGACGCAGAGGCAGATTACGAGAATGATCTCAAAAAATATGACGGTGTTCTTGTTCTTTTGATGACCTGCGGCAATCACATCGAGATGATGTATGCAAGAAAAGCAAAGGAAGGCGGACTTCCGGTCATCATTGCAGATATACCTTTTTGCGGCTCCGGCGCAATGTTAGTCAATGCTTCAAGAGTCGTGCGCAAGGAAAATCTGCCCGTTCCGCTTATATCATCTCTCGACTACAAAGATATCGCTAAATCCGTACGGATGTTTAGTGTTATCAAACGTATGCGGGAATCAAAAATACTTGTCGTTGCCGATTGGTTTGATACAAGGGCCGAAGAAGAAAGCAATCGCATTTGGGGATGTTCATTTGTCCACGCCTCATCGCAGGATTTCAATAAGTATTTTGAAAAGACAAAAATCTCTGACGCTGAAGAGATCGCAAAGAATTGGCAGTCAGAGGCCGTGTCGATCGTTGAACCGAATTTTGATGAGATCGTTGAAAGTGCTCGAATTTACTTAGCCCTCGAGCAAATGAAAAAAGACAGCGGCGCTGACGCTGTAACAGTTGATTGTCTTTCTCTTTCGTACTCCGGAAGCTATAACGGGAAAACACATATGTATCCGTGTATGTCACATTATGAGATGTCAAAGCACGGTACGGTCGCTGTATGCGAAGCCGATATCAATGCAACCGTAGCTTCCCTTATAATGCTTTATCTTACCGGAAGACCCGGTTATGTATCAGATCCCGTTATCGACACATCGTCAAACCAAATAATTTATGCTCATTGCGTGGCCTGCACAAAGATCTTCGGTCACGATGATAAATACACCTGTCCTTTTTACATTCGCAGTCATGCTGAGGACAAGCTTGGCGCATCTGTACAGACTATTTTCCCTGCCGGTGAAAAACTGACAACCGTGTATTTCAACTTTCCTGCAAATAAGGCATCTATCCACTCGGGTATTTCCGTAGGTAATGTCGGGTGTGAAGAAGGATGCCGTTCCAAGCTTGCCGCATCTGCCGCTGCCGAAGTACTGCTTAACAATTGGCAGTTCGGAAGATGGCACAGAGTAACGGTATTCGGAGATTACCGCAAGCTGTTTATGGATCTGTGCAAAATGCGCGGAGTCGATGTAATCGAAGAAGATAAATATTAATTCTGTTTTGTTTTAAAAGTCATGTGACCTGTCGCAGAACGCACCAAACAAAAGTCACGGGCATAAAAACAGTAAAGAAAAAGCAGATAATAATGCTTTTACCTTTAGAAGTTGAAATCCGTCGAAAAACCGACGGATTTCAACTTCTTTATGTGACTTTTTAGCCGCAATTTTGCCCTCTTCTTCCCCGATAGCACCGGGGGATTATCACTACTCCTTTTAAAACACCAAAAAATATCGCCGCCGATAAAAATCGGCGGCGATAAAAGACAAATTACTTGTACTTGCGCTTTCTTGCTGCTTCGGACTTCTTCTTTCTCTTTACGCTGGGCTTCTCATAGCATTCTCTCTTGCGAAGCTCTGCCTGGATTCCGGAGCGCTGGCACTGTCTCTTGAAACGACGAAGTGCGCTGTCAAGTGATTCGTTTTCCTTTACTCTAACCTCTGCCACTTACAATCCCTCCCTTCGCACATGGCAACAGACAGTAAAAACTATCTCCATAGTATTATACAATAATAATTTTTCTTTGTCAAGACTTTCTTTTAAAAAGATAAGTATTTTAAAGATTATTTTGCTACAATGTTGACGATACGTCCGGGAACGTAGATCTCCTTGATTATCTTCTTTCCTTCAAGCGCCTGTGCGACCTTATCGTTTGCCTTTGCTGCGGCAATTGCGGTCTCTGCTGTAGCATCAGCGGCGATCATAACCGTAGCGCGGAGCTTGCCGCAGATCTGTACCGCGATCTCAACTGTGCTGTCAACGCACTTTGCTTCGTCATACTCGGGCCATGCGGCAAGAGATGCAAAGCCCGCACCGCCGATAGTCTCCCACATTTCCTCTGCAAGGTGAGGCGCAAAGGGACATATGAGTCTTACGAATGCGGAAAGCCGATCCTGAGTAAGGCTTCCTACCTCGTAGATCTTGTTGACAAGTGCCATCATAGCCGCGATAGCGGTATTGAACTTCATCTCTTCGATGTCACCGGTCACCTTCTTGATGGTCTTATGGAGGAGACTGTCAAGCTCAGCGTCAGCCTCGCCGCCCTTTACCATATCTGTGAGAGCTGAGACTCTCTCAAGGAATCTCTTACAGCCCTTAACGCCGTTCTCGGACCAGGGAGCAGCCGCACCGTAGTCACCCATAAAGAGAATGTACATTCTGAGAACATCAGCACCGTATGCATCAACAACATCGTTGGGGTCAACTACGTTACCCTTGGACTTACTCATCTTCTCTCCGTCAGGACCGAGGATGAGTCCCTGGGCAGTTCTCTTTGCATAAGGCTCTTTTACAGGAACCTCGCCGATGTCGTAGAGGAAGCGGTGCCAGAAGCGGGAGTATATAAGGTGACGTGTTACGTGCTCCATACCGCCGTTATACCAATCAACAGGCATCCAATACTTCAGCTTTTCGGGATCTGCAAGACAGGTGTCGTTATTCGGGTCGATATATCTGAGGAAGTACCAGGAAGAGCCTGCCCACTGGGGCATGGTGTCTGTTTCGCGCTTTGCGTCAGCACCGCATTTCGGGCACTTGCAGTTTACGTAGGAGTCGATCTTTGCAAGAGGACTCTCTCCGCCTTCGCCGGGCTCAAAGTTCTCGATCTCGGGAAGTCTCAGCGGAAGCTCCTCGTAGGGCAGAGGAACCATACCGCAGTGCTCGCAGTGAACGATCGGAATAGGCTCGCCCCAGTATCTCTGGCGGTTGAATGCCCAGTCCTTCATCTTGTACTGAACGCCTGCTTCTCCGATGCCGCGCTCAGCAAGTACCTCGATCATCTTATCTATAGAGTCGCGCTTGTTGTCATAGCCGTTGAGGAAATCGGAGTTGACCATCTCACCGTCTCCGGTGTAAGCCGCCTCTTCGATATTTCCGCCCTTGATTACTTCAATTATGTCGATGCCGAACTTCTTTGCGAAGTCATAGTCACGCTCATCGTGTGCGGGAACTGCCATGATAGCACCCGTACCGTATCCCATCATTACGTAGTCGGAGATATAGATGGGAATATTCTTGCCGTTTACGGGGTTGATACCGGAAAGACCTTCGATCTTTACGCCTGTCTTATCCTTAACGAGCTGTGTTCTCTCGAACTCGGTCTTCTTACCGCAAAGCTCACGGTAAGCCTCGACCTCCGCGAAGTTTGTGATCTTATCCTTATATGTATCAAGGATGGGGTGCTCGGGTGCAAGTACCATGAATGTAACACCGAAGAGAGTGTCGGGACGTGTGGTGTAGATGCGGAGCTTCTCATCAGCGCCGTCAACATCGAAGTTTACGAATGCGCCGCGGGACTTACCGATCCAGTTGACCTGCTGAGTCTTTACGTTGGGAAGATAGTCCACATCCTCAAGTCCCTCAAGGAGCTTGTCGGCGTATTCGGTGATGCGGAGATACCAAACATCCTTGCTTCTCTGTACGATATCGCTGTGGCAGATGTCGCACTTGCCTCCCTGTGAGTCCTCGTTGGAAAGGACTACCTTACAGCTGGGGCAGTAGTTTACGAGAGTCTTATCACGGAACACAAGTCCGTTCTCGAACATCTTGAGGAAGATCCACTGAGTCCACTTGTAGTAGTTTTCGTCAGTGGTGTCAACAGTACGTGTCCAGTCGAAGGAGAAGCCGACTCTCTTCATCTGAGAGGTGAACTTGGCGATGTTCATGTCGGTTACCTTACGGGGATGGATACCTGTCTTTATTGCATAGTTTTCTGTAGGAAGTCCGAAAGCGTCAAATCCGAGAGGGAAAAGGACGTTGTATCCTTCCATTCTTCTCTTTCTTGAGATGACCTCAAGTCCGGAGTAAGCCTTGACGTGACCTACGTGCATTCCCGCTCCGCTGGGGTAGGGGAACTCTACAAGTGCGAAAAATTTCTTCTTGTCGCTGTTATCCTCGGCGTGGAAGATACCCTCGTCCTCCCACTTTTTCTGCCATTTTTCTTCAATGTTTTTAAAATCGTGTCTCATTTCAGATAGAACTTTGCCTTTCCGTTAGATTCGATATACTTTAGTCTGTGATAATATCATCTACGCTCACGTCGGTTGTGCCGTCGTAAAGCTTTTCAAGCTTGTAGAAATCTCTGCTCTGTGCGTTGAACACGTGAAGGATAACGCTTCCGTAATCCTTGAGCACCCAAACGCCCGTATCGTATCCCTCTGTGTGAACGCAGGTGATACCGCTCTGCTCGAGGATGTAGTCAGCCTCGTCCGCAAGAGCTCTTACCTGTGTACGGGAGGTACCTGTGCAGATCACGAAATAATCCGTGATCACAGTGCGGTCCTCAACGTGGAGAAGCTTAATATCGCTTCCCTTCTTGGAATCCACAGCCTTGACTATAGCTTCAGCGATCTCAAGGGGAGTTTCAAGCTTCATTGTTTCTTTGTTTTCCATATTTTCCATATTGTTAACCAAACCTTTGTCTGTTTTACTGTTGTTTCTTCAATGGAATATCAATTCCGTCATTTGCAACACCGTCTCCGGTGTAGATATTTTTATCGTAAAGCTCCGACTCATGTGCGTAATATAAGGATGAGATATATGCGCTTTCGGGATCGTTGAACATCCCCGCAGAATCGAATATACCGTCAGTCACAGCTTTATCGTACACGTTAAAGCTTCCGTTTATGACCTTTAGAGCAGCCGCGCGGTTCATGATATAGTGAGAAGCCTTGGTACCGGCTACCTGTCCCGGAAGAGTCTGCATGGTGATATTCGAAAGATCTGCCGATATAACCTTCTTTGCGAAGAATACCGTATCACTGAGGGTAAGATCGGTGGTCACATTTTCAAAGACCTCATCGGCTATACGTGCAGCTTCGGAAACGCCACAGCTTTTAAGCTTTGAAAAGAAAGCGGAAATAAACATCTTCTGTGCGTTTACTCTTCCGAGATCGCCCTGAAGAAAGCTGTCGCGGAAGCGGATAAACTGCTCTGCAGCCTCACCGTCGAGAGTTTGATGACCCTTGGGAATATTTATATACAGTCCCTGCTCGGGGTCCGAGTATACGAGATCCGACGGAACGTCAAGCTCCACACCGCCCACAGCATCCACGATACCGCGGAAGCCGTCAAGGTCCATAATAACGGAAAAGTTTATCCTTATGCATAGTCCTTTTTCAAGAAGCTCCGTAACATCAGCAAGCGCTCCCTTATAGGCATCGCCTGCAGACTCTCCGTTACGTATTCTTGCGTTTCTGTGATCGGCGAAAAGCTCATTGATCTTGCCCGAGCTATTACGTACTCCGTCAACGCTCCGCACATAGGTATCGCGGGGAAGCTGAAGGATCGCAAGCTTACCGCTTTCTGTGTCGAAGTTTACGAGCATACACACGTCGGTAAGCGAAGCTTCCCTGTCCTCTCCGAGGATAAGAAAGTTGTACACACCGTCACGCTGAGCATACTCATGTGTGATCTCCACTCTGTTGCCGTTCTCGTCGGTCTCATATTCCACGAAGGTATCTACCCCACCCGTATCGGGACGGTAAAGCGTAAAATATGCAACTGCGCCGAGTATCACAGCATAGAGCACAAGGATCAAAGCTATTGCTATCCTGTGCCTGCGCGGACGCTTTTTCTTATGCTTTGTCACATAGTAACGTTCAGGCTGTCTTTCATAATTATTACCGTTCATATTGCACCTTGCCTTTCAGCGGCAGATGGCAGGGGGACTATCAATAATTATTCCAAGGAAGATCTACTCCGTCCTTATCCACATCTGCACCGTTGAACACGGTGTTATCAAACACCTCATTTGCGGGGAGCTTATATGCATAGCTTATATAGTAATCGCCTGTGTTGTTAAAGAGGCTTCCGCTGTCGAAGGCGGCATCGGGAATATCCGTAGTGTTAAGGTTATAGGAAGTATTCATTACTCCGTATACCGCCTCGCGGTTCATGACATAATACTGTCCCACGAGATTTCCGGGCATGGTCATCATATTCATCTCGGAAAGATCGCATTTGAGAAGGCTCTTTGCGAAGAAGAGTATCTCTGCCGCAGACATATCCGTGTCTATATAGGTATAGATCGCATCCGCAATATCCTTGAGCTTATCGGCATTGGAAAGAGACAGCGTGCTCTTTGCTTTGCTGAAAAGTGATGTCATAAACTGCTTTTGTGCGTTCTGGCGTCCAAGGTCTGCTGTAGCATATCCCTTACGGTATCTTACAAAGCCCTCTGCCTGATGACCGTTTAACGTCTGGTATCCGGCGGGAATATTGATATAAAGTCCCTGCTCCGGATCCTGATACACCATAGGTCTCTCAACGTACATCTCAACTCCGCCGAGGATATCGACAATCTTCTGGAAGCCGTCAAGGTCCATAATAACGGAATAGTCTATGTTTATAAAGAGGTTTTCCTCAAGGACATCCGCCACAGAGGTAAGAGCCTTGTCGTATGCCTCGGAGGTATCCATGCCCTCATTATATCTGTGATAATTAAAATATGTGGAGAAAACAGCATTGATCTTGTTGGAGATAACGTAGTGGTATGTGCCCTCAGGTCCCTTGTGATCGGACACCCATGTGTCGCGGGGGATCTGCATTACCGTAATGGAATTATCTCTGTTGTCGATATTTACAAGCATGAACACGTCGGTAAGCATTGCGGCTCTGTCATGTCCGAGAACAAGGATATTATAAGAATCGACCTTTTCCGAAGGATCAACGGATATGATCTCAGTTACCGCATTTCCCTCGTTATCGGTCACAACGCTTCCGTGCTCGTCAGTTTGCGTGACTACTGCCGTAAGGGTGTTACGTTCTGTATTCGGTCTGTAAAAAACGAAGAGCGAAGTCGCCGCAAGAACGATAATGTAAAGAGCAAGAATAACGATGATCGCCGCTTTTTTACCTGCAGTAAGAGCGCCTCTTCTCTTTTTTCTTCTTACAGCCGCCATTTCCTTTTCATTTGTACTCATTTTTTCATTTTCCGGCAATCGCCGACTCCTTTTTAGGATAAAGACTTACATTGCAGATGCCGTACCCGTCAAAAGCCCCAGCTTTTTGATATAAAAGCTTCGTGCCGTGATCGTATCCGTATCAACGGGTGCGCCTTCCTCAATAAGGCATCTTACGGTCATGTCGAATGACTTTATCATGGTGCGTGTGAGAAGCTCTTCTCTGTCACAGCCGCGTTCAAGTCCCACTCTGAAATATTTTCGGAGGGCAACACAGTCAGCGAAGGTTCTCGTATCCTCGATGTAGTCTGCAAGATATACTATCGCCTCAAATACAGTCATGCTGTCATGTCCCGTGGTATGCCATCTTACGCCGGACACTATATCGTCGGACGCATAATCCGGAAAATCCCGTTTTATGAGCGCCGATGCGGTCTTTGCATGGAAGGTCTTGGGAGAGAGTATATCGTAATCACCCACTATTATATCAAATTCCGAGCAATATTGCAACTGTTTTTCTAAATCACACTTTTTTGTAATATCGTGGAGAAGTGCGGCACACCTCAGCTCGGCTGTTTTTTCGGGAAGATATATCTTTCCGAGGAAGCAAGCCTCTCTCTCCACAGCAAGTGTGTGTGCGTATCTTTTTCCGGTCAGATATCCTTTGACCCTTTCTCTCAAAGCGAGGATATCCGCCTCTTTAATAGTATTATTCATATGTTACGCTTCCTTTATCCGTCTGTGCGTATATCCCGTTTTCGAGAATAAATTCCTCTGCTGCGCCGTGAAGGAGTCCTTCGCAGCTTTCGCCTGCGGTAAGCCTTTCCCTGATCTCCGTCGATGATACGGGATATGCGCTCTCGTCGATGAAATACACGCGAGCACCGTATTTTTCCTCATATTCCGCCTTTTTAAGAAGCAACGGAGTCACGTCAGTCAGATACCGTCTCATACACACAACGGCGGTGAGCGAAAAAATCTCTTCAGCGCACCTCCATGTGTCAAGGGTAAGAAACATATCATCGCCGCAGAGCATAAAAAGCTCCGTATCGGCGGCTGCCATATGTCTCAGGGTCTCCACGGTATAGCTGACGCCTTCCTTTTTTATTTCAAAATCCGATATTTCGGCACACTCAATGGAACCAAAGGTCAAGCGGCAAAGCTCAAGGCGTGTCTCGCCGTCCACAAAATGGCTGACCCTCTTATGAGGCGGAATATTTGCCGGCATAATAACAAGTCTGTCAAGGTCAAGCGCCTTTGCGAACTCACGTGCCGCGTGAAGATGGCCGAGATGCGGCGGAGAAAACGTTCCGCCGTAAAGCCCGACTCTCAGCTTTCTGTGATCTTTCATTATATTTCTGCAGATATCTTACGGTTTTCTTCCTTTGAAGAAACGCGGAACAGCACGAACTTTCTGCCGATCACGGACACAACGTCGGCTCCCGTTGCCTCGGAGACTGCATCAGCCGCCTCACGTGCGGTAAGTCCTGCAGTTTCGAGAACGCTCAGCTTTATGAGCTCGCGGGACTCAAGCGCTGCTTCCACCGTAGCGCAGAGCTCGGGTGTTACGCCGCTCTTTCCCACCTGAGTTATAGGCTGTATTGTATTGGCAAAGCCGCGAAGACGGGCTCTCTGTTTACTTGTAAGCATAATTCATATTCCTTTATCTGATTATTTTTTGATTGACTCACTGATTATGTGTGCAAGGATCTTTACGAAAACGGAAACTGCACGTCCGCGGTGACTGACGGAGGCTTTCTCTTCGGCTGTTGCTTCAGCAAAGGTCTTATTAAGCTCCGGTGAATAGAAAAGGTTATCATATCCAAAGCCGCCCTCTCCCTTTTCCTCTCTTGTGATAGTTCCGCGGCACTCACCGCGAACGGTGACACTGCGTGAACGGTCGGTAGAAGTGAAGTCCGTATGTTCCTCTGCCGCACGGTACTCTTCAGGAACCACAAATCCACCGTTTTCGGGGAAAACAGCCGACATAACACAGACGAAAGCACCGCCGCGCTCACCGTCGGGAGTAGAGTCAAGCTTTCGAAGCAGCTTTACTCTGTTTGCCGCGTCGCGGTCATCTGCTTCACCCTCGTCCTCGGAATATCTTGCGGAGTATATTCCGGGCTCACCGCCGAGAGCATCCACGCAAAGACCCGAATCATCCGCGATACCGATGTATCCGAGAGACGCCGGAACGGATGCCTTGATGAGAGAGTTTTCCTCAAAGCTTCTGCCGTACTCCTCAATATCTTCGGTATATCCTATGTCGTGCAGTGACAGTATTTTAATGTCTCCGATATCTGCACTGTCAAAAAGCTTCTGAAGCTCAGCGATCTTCTTTTTATTGTTTGAAGCAAGTACAAGCTCTGTCATATCAGTCCTCAGCTTCTCCGAGAAGAGCATCTACAAACTGCTCTGCATTAAATGGCTCCATATCGTCGATCTGCTCACCCACACCAATGTACTTCACGGGAAGTCCGACAGTACGGCGGATGGAGAACACAGCGCCACCCTTTGCGGTACCGTCAAGCTTGGTAAGGATAAGTCCTGTGATCTCTGTTGCATTTTTGAATTCCTTCGCCTGAACGAGAGCATTCTGACCTGTGGTGGAGTCAAGAACGAGAAGAGTCTCTTTGGAGCATCCGGGAAGCTCGCGGTCAAGAACACGTCCGATCTTCGCAAGCTCATCCATAAGGTTCTTCTTGTTGTGGAGACGTCCCGCAGTATCAACGATGAGAACGTCGGCATCACGCTTCTTTGCCGCCGCAACAGCATCATATACTACCGCCGCGGGGTCAGAGCCTTCGTTCTGACGGATAAGATCAACTCCTGCTCTGTCGCACCACACCGCAAGCTGGTCTATAGCCGCCGCACGGAAGGTGTCAGCCGCCGCAACGAGAACACGCTTGCCCTGTGACTTCAGGTTAGCGGATATCTTACCGATGGATGTAGTCTTGCCAACACCGTTCACTCCGATTACGAGAATAACGGAGGGATGGGTATCAAGCTTTAAGGGCTCACCCTCACCCACAAGCTCACGGAGGATCTCTCCGAGAGCAGAACGCACATCGTCTGCCTGTTTGATATTTCCACTCTTGATACGCTCGCGAAGCTCGTCGATGATATATTCTGTGGTATCAGCTCCCACGTCGGAGCAAATGAGGATCTCTTCAAGCTCCTCAAGAAGCTCCTCGTCTACCTTGCGAAAGCTCTTTATCACATTGTCAAGCTGACCGAACACGGCAGCCTTTGTCTTTTTCAGTCCGTTTTTAAGTTTATCAAGAAATCCCATGTGGATCGTTCCTTTCCTTTGATTCGTCAGTTTTTGAGGAATACGTCATTGGCATCGGCGGCATTTACATCAAGAGTAAACACCTTTGAGATTCCCCGTCTCGGCATTGTGACACCGTAAAGAGTATCGGCGATGTCCATGGTACCGCGGCGGTGCGTGATCATGATGATCTGCATCTCGGATGAGAACTTGTGAACATAGTTTGCGACTCTCGTTACATTGACCTCGTCAAGCGCCGCCTCGATCTCGTCAAAGATACAGAAGGGAGAGGGGCTGTACTTGATCAGTGCAAACATGAGGGCTATGGCGATAAACGCCTGCTCACCACCCGAAAGAAGGCTGAGATTTTTGATAGTCTTTCCGGGAGGCGCCGCAGATATCTCGATTCCGCTGGTGAGCACGTTTTCCGGATCGGTCAGAGAAAGCTCAGCAACACCGCCGCCGAACAGCTCGCGGAACACCTCACCGAAGTTGCGGTTGATCTTCTCGAATGCCTCGGTGAACATACGCTTCATGTCGGTCTCGATTCCGTCGATTATTCCGAGAAGCTCACGCTTTGAAGCTTCAAGATCATCCATCTGCGTCTTTATGTAATCGTAGCGCTCCTTAGTCTCGGCAAATTCTTCTATAGCGGAAACATTAACATGACCGAGAGCTCGGATACGGCTCTTGAGCTCGGTAAGGCGGCTGTGGCATCTTGTTCTTGTGCCCTCAGCTATCTCCTCATATCCGTCCTCTCCGAGAAGCTCAAGTGCTCCCGTATAGGTAAGCTCATACTCATCCCAAAGACGGGCGGTCATCTTATCAAGCTCGTTTTTGAGGCCCTCAAGCTTATTCTCGTTCTTTGTGTGAGTAACCACAAGTATCTCTTTTTTGGAGCTCTGCTCCTTTTCACGGCGGCGCATATCGGAAAGAGATTCCTCGATGCGGTCTCCCTCTGCCTCGATCTCACGGAGCTTTTCCTCAAGAGCTGAAAGGTGTGTCGCCGTTTCCTCCCCGAGAGCTGTAAGATCATCCTTGTGCTGTGCCGCTGTACCTATCTCATCGGCAAGGCGTGAGCTTTCTTCGATATGCGAGCCGATCTCGCTTGTCAGCTCTGCCATGCGTGTCTGTGCATCGTCTATCGAGCTCTTGGTATTTTCGCAGTCCTTTAAAAGTCCCGCCAGCTCCACCTGAAGGTCTAAGATGCTGATTGTAAGCTCATCTGCCTTGGCATCAAGCTCTCCGCGGCTTGCCGCCTTTTCTTCTCTTTCGCCGACAAGCTTCGCTACCGTTTCCTCGGCTGCGGCTATCATGCCCTCCAGAAGCTTTATGTCATCGGCATTCTTACGTGAATTTTCGTCAAAGCGTGCAACATCGCCTTCAAGCTTTGTTATAAGACCCAAGGTCATGTCCCGCTTAGCCTCAAGCTCTCCGAGGCTCGTTTTTTCAACGGAAGCAAGGGACTCCATAAGACGGCGCTTCTCATCTGCATCCGCTCTTGCGCGGGCAAGGGACTGAAGCTTCTTTTCGTTCTCGCGAAGAGCTACGCCGAGATCCTCTGCTTTTTTGTCTCGCTCGGCCTTGTCAGCCTTCATGGAGTCGATCTGTGAGGAACGTGTCAGCATTCCGCTGTCGCGTCTTGCAGAGCCTCCCGTAAAGGAGCCGCCTGCATTGATCTGCTGTCCGTCAAGGGTGACCGCACGTACTCGCCAGCCCCGTGCACGCGCCATATCGGAGGCGTTGTCGATATTATCAAAAACGCAAACTCTTCCCACAATGCTCTTCACGATCTCGCGGTAACGCGCTTCGCACTCCACAAGCTCATCCGCAAATCCCACAAATCCCTTACAGGAAGCGGCACTTTTAAGCTCGGCATTTTTATCCTGAGCCTTCACCGTGGTGATGGGGTAAAAGGTCGCTCTTCCTGCCCCTGCCCGCTTCAATGCGGCAATGGCGGACTTGGCAGAGACTTCGTTTTCCGTGACTATATTCTGTAATGCCGAGCCCATTGAGGTTTCAAGAGCCACCGCATATTTTGAATCCACCTTGATAAGGTGTGAAAGAGGACCGTGTATGCCCGAAAGCCTTCCGGCACCGGACTCGTTCATAACGAATTTTATACTGTTATTATATCCGTCAAAGTGCTCAAGCATCCGCTCCATGGCGGCAATACGGCTTGAAAGAGCCTCGCTCTCTGCAAGCACCGCAGAAAGCTCTGTACGAAGCCTGTCGCACTCAGCCTGAGCCTCGGAGAGGGCCTTTTCTGCTTCTGCAAAACGAGCCTTTTCGGCTTCTGCGCCCGCGTCATAGGAAGCAACGGTCTCAGACTCATCGGCAATATCGGCTTCAAGCCTTGCAAGCTCGCGCTTATATGCGTCGACCTCCTCGTCGATACCCTCCTTACGGCGGCTTCCCTCGGAGATGCTGTTTTTCAGCACGCTGAGACGTACCCGCAGATCACCAAGCTCGGCATCTGCCCTTTGACGCTCTGCAAAAAGGCGGTCGATATCGGCATCGAGGGAATTTCTGCCCGCAACAGCCGCATTTTTCTCATCTGTGAGACAGCTCAGCTCGTCATTTTTATCATTGATCTTTGCCTCAGTCTCATTAAGGATGCGCTCAAGCTCACCCCGCCTTGTCCGTACCGCATCAAGAGCGCTTTCTGCAGCTGCGGCGGCTCTTTTCTCGTTTTCAAGGCTGTTTTTCGCATGGAGAGTATTGTTCTCAATAAGTCTTACGTCGTTCTCAAGCTTACTCTTGGCAGAGCGGACTCCGCTGATCTCATCGTAGAGACGCTGGGATGCTTCCTTATTCTTGCTTGAAGCCTCATACATACGCTCAAGAGTATCTGTAAGCTGGCGAAGGGTGTCCTCAGCCATCTCAAGCTCGTGAGAGGACATCTTTGTCTCTGCTTCAAATCTGTCGAGATTCTCCCGAAGCTTATCCATATCGTACTTCCAAAGAGATACGTCAAGCTTCTTTTTCTCATCGTACAGCTCAAGGTAACGCCTTGCCTTCGCAGCTTCCTTTTCAAGAGGACCGATACGGGACTCAAGCTCCGCGGCAATATCGCCGACACGGATCATATTGTTTTCCGTTTCGGTAAGCTTCTTCTGTGACTCGTTCTTTCTGTAGCGGTATTTTGTGATACCTGCCGCCTCCTCGAAGATACTGCGTCTTTCCTCGCTCTTCTTGGAGATTATCTCGGCGATACGTCCCTGACCAATGATGGAATAGCCCTCACGACCAACACCTGTGTTCATGAAAAGCTCATATATATCCTTAAGTCTTACAGGCTTGCGGTTGATAAAGTAGGCGCTGTCGCCTGCTCTGTAGTAGCGTCTCGTAACGGTGATCTCGTCGTAGTCCGAGGGCAGAGTCTTCTCTTCTCCGCTGTTGTCGAAGGTGATAGATACCTCTGCAAAGCCCATGGGACGGACTCCGTCGGCTCCGGAGAAGATAACGTCCTCCATCTTTGAGCCTCGCAGACTTTTCGATGAAAGCTCTCCGAGAACCCATCTCATGGCATCGGTTATGTTTGACTTTCCGCTTCCGTTGGGACCTACGATAATGGTGGTACCGGGGTTGAACTTGAGCACGGTCTTATCGGGGAAGGATTTGAAGCCGTGAAGCTCAAGTGATTTCAGATACATACCTCGTCTGCCTCCTGTATGTCGTAAACTCTGAACTCCGTGCCGCAAAGTGCGGAGCTCTCTCTTATAATTACCTTACTTCCGCAGAGCTTTTCATACTCTCTGCGGTTTCTTTTTTTCTGTCCTGCAACGGCGGATGCCGCACCGTACGGTATCTCGATGACCGCAGGTGTGTTCTTTTCTCCGCGTTTTTCAAGGCAGGCGCATATTCTCTTTCTCCAAAGCTCGCCCCGAACAAGCTCACCCATGGCAGGATGAGCGGGACCGCTGTGGTATTTTTCCTCGGAATGGAGGTTCTCGCTGTCACAAAGCCCGATGCGAAGACACTCTGTTCCGTTTTCTTCAAATACTTCAAGAACATCGGCACATCTCAATGCCGCCTCTTCTACTGTAAGGGGAACGTAAGAAGCGCTTTCAGCCATAGCTTCAAGCTCAGTCCTTTTAAAGACCACCGTGGGGTATATTCTCGCACCATCACAGCCCATAGCACAGATCTGCCGTGCTGTAAACACTTCATCCTCTGCACTTGACTTTGGTAGTCCCACCATCATCTGTCCTACCACGGAAAACGAATTATCACGCAGAAGCTTTACGGCACGTCGCGTATCTTCTGCGGTGTGCCCTCTTTTTGAGCACTCAAGAACTCTGTCTGACATACTCTGTATACCAAGCTCCACCTGAGAAACGGTGTAGTTTTTGAGTATCTCTATTATCTCCGCATTTATATAATCGGGACGCGTGGACATACGGATACCCGAAACGCCGTGCCCAACAAAGGCTTCGGCGGCATCGAGAAGTCTTATCATAAGTGTTCTGTCGATACCCGTAAAGGAACCGCCGAAAAAGGCGATCTCGGCACAGCGTCCTGTTCCCTCAAGGGTACGGACAGACTCCTCCATGAGCCGTATTGCATCCTTTTCATCAAAATGAACCCGTCCCGAGATTGCCCTCTGATCGCAGAATACGCAGTTGTTCGGGCATCCCATGTGAGGGATGAAAACAGGGATATTGGCGTGGCTTTTCTTCAATTCTTCTCACCGAAAAGGCTGAGTGCTTCCTTAGCGGCAAGCTGCTCTGCCTCACGCTTGCTTCGCGCCTTACCTCTGCCTATCACATTGCTGTTGAGGCGTGCTTCCACCTCAAAAAGCTTGTCGTGGTCAGGGCCGTGCTCCGCTATAAGCACATACTCAAGCTTTTCTCCCTCCACCTGCTGAACGATCTGCTGGAGAGACGTTTTGTAGTCAAGAAATGCGCCATAGCTTCCCACAGCGTCGATCTCTGCGGTAACGTAGGGCATAAGGAAAGTCTCAACGGACGCCATATCCCTGCCCGAGTCGATATAGATCGCCGCAAGGAGTGCTTCAAATGCATCGGCAAGTATGGAAGCTCTCTCCCGACCGCGGTTCATATCCTCTCCGTGTCCGAGGAAAATATATGATCCGAGGGAAATATCCCTTGCATATTTGGAAAGTGCCTTTTCGCAGACAACAGCGGCTCGGATCTTCGTAAGATCACCCTCCTGCCTGTCTGCATATTTATCGAAAAGGTAACGGCTCACCGCGATGGACAGCACCGAGTCGCCTAAAAATTCAAGGCGTTCATTACACTCCGCGGTAACGCCCTTTGAACGGCACTCATTTGAGTAGGATGAGTGCGTAAGTGCCTTTTTAAGTATTTCTTTATCCTTGAAGGTGTAGCCTACAGCGGCCTCAAGCCTTTCAAAAGGAAGCTGTTTTTTTGTCATTGTAATCCTCAATTATTCTGTCTTCATTGCCGCTTCGCGTCTTGCTGCAAGAGCTGCTTCTATCTCCGCTGAAGCTGCGCTTGCGGCAAACTTCTCTGCCTGAAGTACGGCGTTTTTGATCGCTCTTGCATTGGAGCTTCCGTGAGCCTTGATAACGGGTCGCGAGATACCGAGTATGGGAGCTCCGCCGTAAGCGGAAGCATCAAAACGGTTTTTGAGCCCGCGAAGATCCTTCTTCATAAGAAGGTAGCAAAGCATACCGCGAAGCTTTCCGCCAAATACCTCTTTAAGAGTACCGAAGAAGAACTTCGCCATGCCCTCTGTGAGCTTTAATGCAATATTCCCGGTAAAGCCATCGGTGACAAGCACGTCGCACACGCCGCTTGGAATATCCTTGGCTTCCACATTTCCCACGAAGTTTATGTCAGAGCAAGCGGAAAGGAGCGCGTACGCCTCTCTCTGCACCTCTGTTCCCTTACATTCCTCGGTGCCGTTGTTGAGAAGTCCAACAGCGGGCTTTTCCACGTTCATAACATTCTTCATATAAATGCTTCCGGTGTACGCCCACTGGACGAGGTTGTCGGGGGTAACGGTGACGTTTGCACCGCTGTCCATAAGAAGCATAGGTCTGTTAAAGGGGAGTATGCTTGCAATAGCCGCACGGCGCACCCCCTTTACGTTACGTACGATAAGAGTTGCTCCCGTATGGAGAGCGCCTGTGCTTCCCGCACTGACGAAGGCATCTCCCGATTCTTTAAGGAGTCGGAGTCCCTCGCTCATTGAGGAATCCTTCTTGCCTTTTACAACTACCATGGGGTCGTCCTCCATGGTTATGACTCCCTCGGCGTGATGTATCTCGATACGGTCCTTGTTATATTCAAGCTCTGCAAGATGCCCTTTTATGACATCCTCTCTGCCCACAAGCACAAGTGTAGAATCCGTCACAAGTGATGCCTCGCAAGCTCCGCGGATTATCTCAAGAGGGGCGTTGTCGCCGCCCATAGCGTCGAGTATTATTCTCATAAGGCGCTCCTTATTACTTGTTTCTAAGCTCACGAAGCACCTCTGCCGCCTTGTCGCACTCCTCAAGAGCACGTGCTGCGTATGCCTCGTACCTTGCCTTTTTTCCGCCCTTGACCTTATGATCAAGGGGAGGAATGATACCGAAATTCGCGTTCATGGGCTGGAACGCGCCGACACCTCCCTCGGAGATGTACTTTGCCATAGCTCCGATCATCATTTTGTCGGAGAAGCGGTATGACGTGCCGAAAAGAAGCTCGCTTGCCGCGGCAACTCCTGCAGCAAAGCCCGATGCTGCCGATTCAATATACCCCTCAACGCCCGTCATCTGTCCCGCAAAGCGGATGCTTCTGTTGCTTCTGAGAGCATAATCTGAGTCAAGATGCTCGGGGGAATTTATGAAAGTGTTTCTGTGCATCACGCCGTAGCGTAAAAACTCCGCGTTTTCAAGTCCGGGGATCATGCCGAATACTCTCTTCTGCTCGGGGAATTTTAGATGTGTCTGGAATCCGACGAGATTGAACATCTCACCTTCCTCGTTCTCGCGTCTGAGCTGTACTATGGCGTAATAGGTCTCACCGGTTTCGGGATTTGTGATCCCTACAGGCTTCATGGGACCGAAGCGAAGTGTATCCTCGCCTCTCTTTGCCATTACCTCAACGGGCATACAGCCCTCGAATACCTTCACCTTGAGTCCTGCATCAGCCTCGTGGAGAGGTGCTTCCTCTGCGGTAACGAGGGCATTGTAGAACGCCTTGTACTCTTCCTCGTTCATAGGGCAGTTGATGTAATCTGCCGAGCCCTTTCCATAGCGGGAAGCAAAGAACGCCTTAGTCATGTCGATGGAATCAAAGGAAACGATAGGCGCCGCCGCATCGAAGAAGTAGAGGCTGTCCCCGCCGATAAGACGTGAAATATCCTCGGCAAGAGCATCGGAGGTAAGGGGTCCCGTAGCCACGATGCAGGGAGCGTCCGCAGGGATCTCAGTTATCTCCTCACGGCGCACCTCAATAAGCGGATGCTCCTCTATTTTACGTGTAACGTACTCGGAAAAGAGCTGTCTGTCAACGGCAAGAGCACCGCCTGCGGAGACCTTTGTGTTGTCGCAGGCCTCCATTATGAGAGAGCCCATTCTGCGAAGCTCCTCCTTGAGAAGTCCCGATGCGTTTGTCACGTCGGCACTGCGGAGAGAATTTGAGCACACAAGCTCCGCGAAGGTATCCGCCTTATGTGCGGGTGAACGCTTCACAGGCTTCATCTCAAAGAGGGTGACTGGGATGCCGAAGCGTGCGATCTGATAAGCCGCCTCGCTTCCTGCAAGTCCCGCACCTATAACGTATATTTTATCCATTTGGTATCTCCGTAGCTTTACTTATCGGACTCCGCCTCTGCGGGAAGCTCAGCCTTATATGAGCACTTCTCGCTTCTGCAAACGAGCTGATTTCTGCCCTTTTTCTTCATGAGCATATCACCGCAGACGGGACATTTTCCGTTTGTAGGCATATCCCATGAGGAGAATTTGCAATCGGGGTACTTTTCACAGCTATAGAACATGGTGCGGTTCTTACCGAATTTTGTAACTATGTCGCTGCCGCAATCGGGGCACTTGACACCGAGGGGCTTTGTGATCTGCTTTGTGAACTTGCAGGTGGGGTAAGCCGAGCAAGCATAGAAGCTTCCGAAGCGACCGCTTCTCAGCACCATATCGGCACCGCATTTTTCGCACTTCATGTCGGTCTCGGGCTTCTTCGGCTCTTCGGGAGCCTTACCTTCCTTGGTAAGCGGCTTTGTATTCTTGCACTCGGGATAGTTAGGGCAAGCTGCAAACTTACCGAAGCGGCCTTCCTTAACTATCATCTTTGCACCGCACTTTTCGCAGATAATATCGGTCTCCTCCACGGGAAGCTCAATATCATCCTTGGAAACCGACTCAAAGGCGTGGTCAAGCTCACGCTTAAACCCGTCGTAGAAGGCTGAAAGAACCTCATTCATGGTGTACTCTCCATCCTCGATGGAGTCAAGCTTATTTTCCATCATTGCCGTAAACTGATAGTCGGCAACGTCGGGGAATTTCTCGCAGATAAGCTTTGTAGTCACCTCGCCAAGGGGAGTGGGGTGAAGAGTTTTACCCTGACGTTTAACGTATCCGCGTGAAACGATAAGAGTTATGATGGTAGAGTAGGTACTGGGACGTCCGATTCCCTTTTCCTCCATAAATTTGATAAGAGAAGCTTCAGTATATCTTGCGGGAGGCTCTGTAAAGTGTTGTTCGGGAGTGATCTTCTGAACGCCGAGAGTACTTCCCTCCGTGATCTGAGGAAGTCTTGTGGTCTTCTCCTTCTCAGCTTCGTCGGTTGACTCCTCATATACCGCCATATATCCCGGGAACTTTACTGTATATCCGCTTGAACGGAAGAGATATTTTCCGCTTGTGATATCGACCTGAACGGTAGAAAGCTCAGCAGACGCCATCTGGCTTGCAATGAAGCGATCCCAGATAAGCTTATAAAGTCTGTACTGATCGGATGTAAGACGGCTCTTTATCTTCTGAGGCTCAATAGCCGCACGCGCAGGTCTTATTGCTTCGTGAGCGTCCTGAGCGCCGGACTTTGCCTTATAGATACGGGGATTTTCGGGATAGTACTTATCTCCGAAGCGTTCTGTGATATAATCACGCGCCGCCGCTCTCGCCTCGTCTGCAATACGGAGGGAGTCGGTACGCATATAGGTGATAAGACCCTGTACGCCGCCGAGTTCACTACCGAGATTGATACCCTCGTAAAGCTCCTGCGCTACCTTCATGGTGCGCTGGGACTGGAAATTGAGCTTTCTCGATGCCTCCTGCTGGAGAGTGGAGGTGATAAACGGAGGCGAGGGATTCTTGAATTTCTGTCCCTTCTTCACGTCACGTACGATAAAGGGATTTACATTTGCCTCTGCAACTACTGCGGCGGCATCCTTCTCGCAGTTCAGATCAAGCTTTGATGAATCTGCGGCAAGACCGTAGAATTTAGCAGTAAATGTCTTCGTCTCGGGAGTAACAAGGGATGCATCGACAGTCCAGTATTCCTTCGGAACGAAGGCACGGATCTCCGCCTCCCTTTCGACTACGATGCGTGTTGCAACAGACTGAACTCTGCCTGCGGAAAGTCCGCTTCTTACAGTCTTCCAGAGAAAGGGACTCAGCTTATATCCGACGATACGGTCAAGCAGACGGCGTGCCTGCTGAGAATTTACCAGATTCATGTCGATAGCGCGGGGCTTCTTGATAGCCTCCTTGACCGCTGTCTTGGTAAGCTCATTGAAGGTTATGCGGTTGACCTTTTCGGGAGCGATAGAGAGAGCATTCACAAGATGCCATGAGATCGCCTCTCCCTCACGGTCAGGGTCCGTTGCGAGGAACACCTTATCCGCCGCCTTGACCTCTTTCTTCAGCTCGCGGATAAGCTCTCCCTTTCCGCGGATATTTATATAGTGCGCTTCAAAATCGTTATCTACATCCACACCGAGTGTGGACTTGGGAAGGTCTCTCACATGGCCCTTAGACGCTACGACCTTGTAGCCCGAGCCGAGATATCCTTTGATCGTCGGAGCCTTGGTGGGAGACTCGACTATAACAAGCTTCTGCATTTTCAGCTTCACCTTTCGTAATTTATGTTATCTGCCGTTTATAACGGCGGTTATGTTCTTATTTTTAGCTATGTGTGCGAGGGCTATTCATCCGACGGATCAAAGGCTATATCGTCAGATGAACGTCTGAGAAAGTATCCGCCGGCACCCGATTCAACAGCGCCCGCAAGCTCAAGCATGGAAAGAGAGCTCAAAACCTCGCTGATGGGGAGATCCGCTGACACAAGCTCGTCGGGGATCATGGGAACATCGGGCTTCATGAGGTTATATACCCTAATATTCACATCGTCAAGAAGATCGAGCTCAATGCGCTGAGGTGGAAGTTCAGCCTTCACAGCTTCCTTTACAGCTTCCGTCCGGACAGCACTTGCGGCACTCTTACTCTTCTTCTGCGCAGTCTTTTTTTCCTTCTTCGGATCCTCGGCAACAGCAGGAACAGCAGCCGTACCGAGCTTTACCTCATCGGTTGAATGCTTTTTATCGGACGCCTTGACGCGGGGCGGCTTTGTACTTTCGCTCTTACCGGAGCGCAGATCGCGTCCGCCGAAGGATCCCTTTCCGTAATGTCGGTTGCCGTCACGGGCGGTGATACGCAGACGCGCCATAGCTTCCGCTGAGGATTCCTCAAGCTCAAGATTTCGGATAGCCTTAAAGTATGCCTTCATGCTGATGGAATGGGGATAGAGAAATTCATATTCGGAGAGCACATCCTCGGCTGATGTAGTCATAACAGCTCCGTTTTTGATAAGGCTGTTGGTTCCCTCAGCTCCCGCAAAGGACACATCTCCCGGGAAAGCAAACACGTGACGCCCTTGGTAGATGGCATGACGTGCAGTTATAAGAGCTCCGCTCTTCATATCCGCCTCAACGACCACACATCCTGCGGCAAGTCCGCTGATTATGCGGTTTCTCACAGGGAAATGGTATCCTGCAGGACGGGTCCCCGGAGGATACTCCGAGACCACAGCTCCGCGGCGAAGTATGGTATTATAGAGATTCTCATGGTCGCGCGGATAGATCACATCGGCTCCGCCTCCGAGAACGGCAATGGTTCTTCCGCCTGCGTTTATTGCGCCGCACTGCGCCATACCGTCGATGCCAAGTGCCATTCCGCTGACCACAACAGCTCCCGCAGAGGCAAGGCCGTAGCCCACCCCATAGGCATTACGCCTGCCGCTGTCACTCATGGTACGTGTTCCGACAACGGCCACGGCAAGCTCATCCTTAAGAGACGGCATCGTGCCAAGCACATACAGCACCATCGGTGCATCTCTCAGAGCAAGAAGGCTTATCGGATAGTCCTCGTCTGTGGGGACGAGCACTCGCTGTCCGAGCCTTGATGCATCCTCAAGTATCCTCTCGGCAAAGCTAAGGTCTTTATTTGCAAGTATCCGCTTGGCACTTGCAAGCTCACGGCCGTTCATTCCGAGCTTTTCAAAGTCAAGCTCATCCGGATCAGCCATGTATACAGCGGCAGCATTACCGAATATATTTACAAGCCTTACGGCAATTTTGCTGGCATAGCCCGCCGCCTCGGCAAGCCATATCCAATAAAGTCTGTAATCCTTCATGGAAAGTCCAACCTTAATGTGAATTGACCTTTAAAGGTCAGGCTGATCCTCAGGAATATTCCCAAAGGATCACCGATGCCGCAACAGATGCGTTGAGGCTTTCGGTATTTTCATTCATTGGGATGAGCACAAATTCATCGCACATCTCACCTATTTCGGGAGATATTCCGTGTCCCTCGTTGCCGATGACTATAACATCATTACATCTCGTTTCATAATGTCCGAGCTTCAGGCTGTCAGCTTCAAGCGCGGCACCGAGCACGCGTCTGCCCTGCTTCTTGCACTCACCAAAAAAGGCAGCAGCATCATTTAACACTGCCGTCCGTGTTTTGAAAAGAGCGCCCATGGCGGCACGGACCGTTTTGGTGTTATAAAGATCGGCGCATGAATAAAGCACTACGCTTACATTTCCGAAAGCGCAGGCGCTTCTTATGATCGTGCCCAGGTTTCCCGGGTCACGGATGCTGTCAAGAAACAAAATATTGCCGTCCTCGAAACAAACGGGCTGAAAAGGGGCACATTCCGCCACCGAAATGATACCTTGGGGAGCCTTTTCCGTAGTTATCTTATCAAAGGCAGGGTCGGAAAGCACGAACACCTCACATCCCGCTGCCTCTGCAGAGGATACGGCATCACGGTATTTTTCCGCATCGCTTTCGCGGACATACACCTCACAAAGTCTGCCGTATTTTGCAGCCTCCAGGGTAAGCTTCACTCCCTCGCAAAGGAATCTGCCGCTTATTTCGCGGTACTTTTTATCACTGAGCTTAGCTGCCGACGTCACACGCGGATTCTGTCTTGAGGAAATGTACGGAGTCTCATGCCCATCGGCAAAAACGTATTTTTCCATATGAATATATTGTCTCATAAAATGCTCAAAGGGCTTCACGCATATGCGCGAAACCCTTATTATTAACTCTTAGAGAGCTGCCTTTGCGCGCTCTACGATATCTGCAAATGCTTCCTTGTCGGAAACTGCGATCTCAGCGAGCATCTTACGGTTGAGGTTGATGCCTGCCTTCTTGAGACCGTGCATAAGCTGAGAATAGTTGATACCGCATACCTTCGCCTGTGCGGAGATACGTGTGATCCAAAGAGCACGGAAGTCTCTCTTCTTCTGCTTACGTCCGATATATGCATAGTTACCGCTCTTCATTACGGCCTGCTTAGCCATCTTGAAGTGCTTGCTCTTGGAGCCCCAGTAACCCTTTGCTGCCTTGAGGATTCTGTTTCTTCTCTTGCGCGTCATCATAGCGCCCTTAACTCTTGCCATTTTTCAAATTTCCTTTCTTCGTTATCTCTCTGTGATTAGTCCTGACCGATGAGTCTCTTTACGTTGGCGGTCATTGCGGGGCTGAGGATCTGGCATCCGCGCAGATGTCTCTTTCTCTTCGCTGTCTTCTGTCCGAGATTGTGACGGTGATCAGAGTGATATGCCTTTACCTTACCTGTTCCGGTAACAGAAAATCTTTTGGCTGAAGCCTTGTGTGTCTTGATCTTTCCCATTGTACTGTATTCCTTTCGGTTTTATATTTTCCCAAATAACGGGTCATGCACTGTTTTATGCGGTATTACCGCTGCGGAAGTGTCCGCAAACTGCTTATCGAATTATTTCTTGTTCGGTGCGATGAACATCGTGAGCTGTCTTCCCTCAAGAGTGGGCTTCTTGTCGATAGTGCCAAGCTCTGAGCAAGCCTCAGCAAACTTCGCGAGCATCTCACGTCCAAGCTCCTGATGAGCGATCTCACGTCCCTTAAAGCGCAGGCAAACTCTCACCTTGTTACCGTCTGCGAGGAACTTCTTCGCGCGGTTAGCCTTGGTCTCAAAGTCATGTGTCTCGATCCTGCAGGAAAGCTGGACCTCCTTGACTTCTACGGTCTGCTGCTTTTTCTTCGCTTCCTTTTCTCTCTTGTCCTGCTCATAGCAATACTTGCCGTAGTCCATTGAACGGCATACAGGAGGCTTTGCCTGCGGAGCTATCATAACAAGGTCGAGGTCGCGGTCGTAGGCGTAGGTCTTTGCGGCGTCAAGGCTCATGATACCGAGCTGTTCGCCGTTTTCATCGAGCATACGGACTTCCTTTGCTCTGATGTCATCATTGATGTGCAGTTCTTTTGCGCTTATGGTAAGCACCCCCAAATAATTAAAAAACGTGCCGGAACAAACTCCCCGCACGACAACACCCGCCTCTTTGACGGTTTCGTATTGACCGTACTCGCTTTGCGGCACGGTGAGAACGGAGAACTGTTCTGCTTCTTTGTACTCTGTGATTATACCACCCCTTCTCTCTCTTGTCAATACCTTTTTTGATTTTTTTCGGTCTTTTTTTATCTATGCAAAAAAATCTCTCCTGCTTCCCTCTTGATTTCCGTCACGTGACATAGTATAATATAAATGATACTCTATTTTTCGATACCGAGGAGGAATACCATGGAACGTGTTTCCAAACACAACTACTACCTCGACATTGCACAGACCGTCTCTGAGAGAGCCACCTGTATGCGACGCCGCTTCGGGGCGATCATTGTTAAGAACGATGTCATAATATCCACCGGATATAACGGTGCACCGCGAGGCAGAAAGAACTGCACCGACCTCGGCATCTGTGAGCGCGAGCGAATGAACATTCCGCGAGGAGAGCGCTACGAGATGTGCCGTTCGGTACACGCCGAAGCAAACGCCATCATCGCAGCTCCCCGTGAAAATATGCTGGGCTCCACGTTATATATGTGCTGCACAAGCCCCAAGGACGGCAGTATCATGTCCCACGTCTGCTCATGCATGATGTGCAAAAAGCTCATCATCAACGCAGGTATAGAGCGCGTCATAATCCGCGAGGACAAGGATAACTACACGGTCTATGAGGTCGCCGACTGGGTCACCGACGACGACAGCCTTGGCGGAAAGTTCGGCTACTGATACGGAGGCAAGCTGTGACCGATACCGTATTAGCACCGATGGAAGAAAAGGCAGAAGAGCTCTGCCGAAAGAAGATACTGTTCGTATGCACGGGAAACACCTGCCGATCGCCCATGGCGGAGGCGCTGTTCCGTTTCCTTTTCCCGAACCTTGGATATGAGGTGTCCTCTGCAGGTCTTGCAGCCGACGGCTCACCGATCACGGATAATGCTGTTTTTGCACTTGAGGAAAGAGGCGTCTTGCCGACAAGTGAAAAGGACTACAGAAATCATCACTCCCACACCGTTACCGAAGCCGACATAGCAAGCTCAGAGCTTGTGGTTGCCATAACATCCTCCCATGCCATGAGACTCATAATGAGCTATCCCGCCTACGCTTCGAGGATCGCAGTGATGCCAAAGGATATTCCCGATCCCTACGGCGGTGACTTGGCTGAATACAAGCAGTGTCTCGAAATAATAGAAAACGGACTTCTTGTAGCTTTTGGAAACGCCGAGGTCCGGGATGAATAAAATACTCTACAATATTAAAGAGGCTCTTCCGACGGATGCAGAAAGCATCGCACAAGCGGAGGAGGCTGTCTTTGCCGACCCATGGAGCTCTTCGGGAATAGCCCATTTCAGTGCCTGCGACAGCGCATTCGTGCTCTGTGCAAAAAATGAAGCAGGACGGCTTTGCGGATACGCCATCGGAAGCTTTGCTGCCGGAGAAGGTGAGCTTCTTCGCATAGCTGTTCTCCCACAGTACCGCAAGTCGGGTATCGGCACAGCGATCCTTTATGAGTTTATACACCGGATGACCGCACGCAGAGTAGCCGCACTCTTTCTTGAGGTACGTCTGTCCAACACATCTGCACAGTCCCTCTACGAAAAGGCGGGATTTCAAAAATATGCCGTGAGGCGGAACTATTACAAGCATCCCCCCGAGGACGCGATAATGATGCGCATAGACTTAGACATTTGACTACGCGCAGCGCCTTCTTTTCCGGCAAGCACTAAAGAGAAGGCAATAACCACTGTAAAATAAGGGGAAGTTCAATGATAATCTTCGGAATGGAGAGCTCCTGCGACGATACCGCAGCGGCAGTCCTTGATGTAAATCACACAGAAAGCGGAAACGAATACAGACTCTTGTCTAACATTGTTTCTTCACAGACCGCTATCCATGCTGAATACGGCGGAGTCGTTCCCGAGATCGCAAGCCGTGCTCATGCGGAGCAGGTATCCGCAGTTGCGGCAGAGGCAATGAAAAAAGCAGGGATCACTCACAGCGATATTGATGCAGTTGCCGTCACCTTCGCGCCGGGACTTATCGGCTCTCTCCTTGTGGGAGTAAGCTATGCAAAGGCGCTGGCATCAGCTCTTGACGTGCCTCTTATTCCCGTGAATCATATAGAAGCTCATGCTTCGGCAGCTTATCTTGAATATCCCGAGCTTCCCGAGTCTTTTCTTGCTCTTATCGTATCCGGAGGACACACCTCATTTTACGACGTAAAGGATCACGTATTCACGGAGATCGGCGGCAGCCGCGATGATGCGGCGGGAGAAGCATTTGACAAGGTCGGACGCGTCATGGGTCTGCCCTATCCCGGCGGTGCCGCGATGGACCGACTTGCCGCTGCAGGCTTTGAACGTGATGACTGGAAAGCTATAAAATTCCCCTCGCCTGCCATGAATGACGGAACCCTGGAGTTTTCTTTCAGCGGACTTAAAACAGCCGTCATCAACCACATACACAAGACCGTTCAAAGGTCGGAAGCCGCAACCGGAGCTGATCTTCCTTTAAATGTAAAGGAGGATATAGCCGCCGCCTTCACTGCCATTACCGTAAAGGGAATATGCGCAAAGCTTGAGGAAGCCGTTATTTCAAATAATTATACTCACATCGTTCTTGCAGGCGGAGTTGCTGCGAACTCACACCTCAGAGGTGCCGCGGAAGAGCTGTGCCTAAGACTCGGAGTCAAGCTGTGCGCACCGTCCCTTGCTCTATGCGGAGACAACGGAGCCATGACAGCCGCCGCAGGTGCCGCGCTTTATAGGCAAGGCGTCATTGCTGACTCAAGGATGAATGCCTTCGCTTCCGACGAGGGCGCCATGGGGTATCTCGCCGAGCTACGCTCACGTCTCGACGGAAGCCGACATAAAAACGGACTATAATCATTTAAATTACTCAAAAAACGCCGAATCTCGGTAAATGCCGAACTTATACAGCTATATAATTCTGCTTCTGCCTATTTTTCAACATGAGTTTTCAACAGGGTGTTGAAAACTCGGAAAAACGCTCAAAAGTCTCTCCGAACAGCAGGTGTAAATTCACGATAATATTTCAAAATACCCCTTATTTTATTAGGACTTCGCGAGTTTTCGCAAAACGAGATGTCCCACCTGTTGAAAAGTAAGTGTTATGCAGATTTCGAAGTGATTTTTTGCAAATGCAGATGCGTTTTTTCGAGTTTTCCACAAGTTTTCAGCATAAAATCGGAGGAATAGGGATAATTCCCGTAATTTTTCAAATGAAAGTATCAGCCGAATTCAAGCGCAGCGCCTTTGCGGTGCCGGGAAGTGTCATTGAGCATTTGAAGGATGCCGACAGCATAGAGCTTGCCGTCCTTCTTTACGCCCTTGCCAATGCCGAATTCAGCCTTACCGATGCCGCCAACGCGATCGGCACGGATGAGCACGAATTTATAAATGCTATCTCAAATTGGGAAAAGCGCGGGGTTCTCGTTTCCGAACGCTGTGCATCAAAGAAGAGCCGTAAAGCCAAGGATGCAGGACTCAATGCTCCCCTGCCCGAAAAGGTCAAAGAAAAAAAGAAGCGCACCTCTCAGCTTCCAAGCTACACCACAGAGGAGACCGCCGCATTCCTTGAAGAGAACAAGTGCAGCGCAGAGATTATCGACTCCTGCGAGAATATCATCGGAAAGATATTCACAACTGCAGAGACCAACATAATCATCGGACTTCTTGACCACCTTTCTCTTTCGGGTGATTACATACTGCTGCTCTTCGCCCATGCCGCCGAGATCGGCAAAAAATCGGTAAGATACATCGAAAAAATGGCACTCTCCTTCTTTGACCGCGGTATCACAGAATACGCTGAGCTTGAAGAAGAGCTTGCTGCAATGGCTCAAAGCGAGAAGACCGAAAAAACAGTGCGCAAGATATTCGGTATCGGCAAACGCGCACTGACCGAGAAGGAAGAAAGATTTATCCGCAATTGGGGCACAAAGTACGGCTACGGTAAGGACATCATCACCCGAGCTTATGAAATTACCGTCAACAACACGGGCGATGCGTCCATGGACTACGCAAACGCCGTGCTCGAAAACTGGTACAAGGCGGGTCTCACCACCATCGAGGCAGTTGACGAAAGCATCGCCGCAAGAAAAGCCGAAAAGAAGACTTCCGAAGCAAACGGCACATTATCAAGCTTCGACACCGAAGATTTCTTCGATGCGGCGCTGAAGCGCTCCTATGAAAGCTGACCCCAAACGCAGGCAGCTTAATTTAAAGTAAAGGAACAATATAATATGGCTTACAGTAAGGAAAACCTTCGCGCCGTCAAGGAATGTCTTACCGCAAGACGAAGCACCGCCATAGCCGAATATGAAAAAAGACAAACGGAGGTCTTTGTGAAGCTTCCCGAGCTTATCCCCGTGGAGCGAAGTCTCTCAATGACGGGAGCAAAGATCATGTCATCCGCCCTTTCCCATGAGCTGACCGCAGAAACTCTCGCTGAAATAAGAAGTGAAAACGAACGCCTGCGCGCACTGAAGGCGAAGATACTCACATCGAACGGCTACCCTGCCGACTACCTCGACATCAAATACACCTGCCCTGCCTGCTCGGACACGGGGTATGTGGGAATAGATATGTGTGCCTGCATGAAGCGCGAGCTTGTGAAGCTTGGACTTGAGAGCTCGGGACTCGGCAGACTCCTTGACAGACAGAGCTTTGAAAATTTCTCACTTGATTACTACGCAGGCAAGGACAAGCATACTGCAGAGATGAACCTTCGTCTGCTTCACTCCTATGCAGAGAATTTTTCCGGTAATAACGATGATTCGTGGCTTCTTCTCGGAGGCACGGGACTTGGCAAGACCCACCTTTCCACCGCTGTTGCAAGAGTCATCATCGAACGAGGCTTCGACGTGGTATACGCAAGCGCGCAGGATATTATCTCCGCATTTGAAATGAGACGCTTCGGCGGAGACTATGAAAGCACAGCAGAGGAGCGCTTCTTCTCCTGCGACCTTCTTATTATCGACGACCTCGGTGTTGAAATGACGAATCAGTTCACGGTCTCCTGCATATACAATATCATAAATTCACGTATCAACAGCCGACGTGCAACGCTTATCAGCACAAATCTCACACAGACTGAGCTGAGAAGCCGCTACGCAGACCGTATAACCAGCCGTCTGTTCGGCGAGTTCCGTCCCCTGCTCTTCACAGGGCGTGACATCCGCGGACAGAAGCTGAATCAAAAATAAAAATATTTCCTCTAACATGAAAGGATGTAACATTATGAAAATCGGAGCAATGGTAGAATCATTCAGACTTGGCTTCAGAGGCGGCGTCGAAAAGGCGGCATCTCTCGGAGTTGCGGGAATCCAGGCTTTCGCTACAGACGGCGAGCTTGCTCCCGAAAAGATGACCGCGGAAAAGATCCGCGAAACACTTGACATCGTAAAGTCAAACGGCATCGTTTTCTCTGCTCTCTGCGGCGACTTCGGCTACAGCTTCAAGGATGCCGAAAATAACAGACACTATATCGACAAATCAAAGAGAGTCCTCGATCTGTCCCTTGAGCTCGGTTGCGGTATCGTTACCACCCACATCGGTCACATCGCAGAGGAGACAGATCCCGCAAAGATCGAAGTTCTCCGCGAGGCTTGCCGCGAGCTTGCAGAATATGCAGACTCCGTCGGCGCATACTTCGCTATTGAGACCGGCGGAGACAAGGGATGCGTTCTCGGTCCCTTCCTTGACAGCCTCGGCGCACAGGGACTTCGCGTAAACTTCGACCCCGCTAACCTCGTTATGTGTCAGGACGACAGACCCGAGGAAGCGCTCAAGTATCTCGGAAAGTACGTAGTACACACTCACGCCAAGGACGGTATCATGCTGAAGAAAAAGGTCGAAGGCAAGATCGAGCTTGACGAAGAAGCCAAGAAGCACGCCGCCATGATGGAGATGGGACATAAGTTCCTTGAGATGCCTCTCGGACAGGGAGACGTAAACTTCGACGTTTACCTTCCCGCACTTAAGTCTACCGGCTTTGACGGCTTCCTCACCATTGAGCGCGAAGTCGGTGCAGACCCCATTGCCGATATTTCCATGGCAGTAGGCTTCCTCCGCGAGAAGATCGCAAAGTTCGGACTCTGAAAAGAAAGGTGCTGATAAAACCATGAAACTGTTTATCGCATCGGACATACACGGCTCCGCTTATTATGCAAGACTCATGGCTGACCGCTTCAAGGCTGAGGCTGCCGACCGTCTTATTCTTCTCGGCGACATTCTGTATCACGGACCGAGAAACGATCTCCCCCGTGAGTACGACCCGAAGGCGGTCATTGAGACCTTGAATGTCCTGAAGGATAAGATAATCGCTGTCAAGGGAAACTGCGAGTCTGAGGTAGATTCAATGGTTCTCGGCTTTAATGTTGAAAGCCCCTTTGCAACCATCATAACCGACAAGCGCACGATCCTTCTCACTCACGGTCACAGAGAGACACCTCCTATGGAGGGATTTGATCTGCTCTTCTGCGGACACACCCACGTGCCTGCCCTTGAGAAGCGCGACGGGTACATCTACGTAAATCCGGGAAGTGTGTCTATCCCCAAGGAAGCATCTCCCCACAGCTACATGACCTTCGACGGAAAGACGCTCCGTTGGTACGATCTCAATACCGTTGAGTGCTACATGGATTATAAGCTGAAATAAAACTAGCGTGAAAGTTCAAATAGTTTTAACCGAAACTACAGCGATTTCACGCGCAAACAAACACTAAAAATCAATAGTCCGATTTTTGTCTGCTTCGCAGACACGTGTTTGTTTCATATTTTTTGTGCAGCCGTAGGCTGAAGTGAAACTAAAACGAAACCTCCCTTGACAAAAGCCGCACTTTCGTGTATAATCATAGCCGAGCAGGTGGGACTGCCGCGTATCGGAATGCCGAAAGGTACCGATGCGAGGAAAGTCCGGGCTCCGCAGGGCAGGATAACGGATAACGTCCGCCGGAGGCGACTCCCGGGAAAGTGCAACAGAAATAGCCTACCTAAGCTGATCTTTTCAGCCGGTACAGATGGAAAGGCGAGGTAAAAGCTCACCGG